>DATGHS010000256.1:0-19663 GCA_035307785.1 Gemmataceae bacterium | reverse complement strand
CTTAGATTTGGAACGAAAGGCGTCGACGTCAATGCGCCAGGGACGGTCGAGATCAAAAATTGTCAGATCCGCCGCTGCGCCGACAGAGAGCCGCCCCGCGGGCAAACGCAGGATGTCGGCCGGTCGTTGCGACAGCGCACCGATCGCGCCGAGCAGCGGCACATGGCCGTTATGCTCGAGCTCTAGCGTCAGCGGCAGCAGCGTCTCGAGACCAATGATGCCATTCGGCGTTTGATCGAATTCCCGCATCTTCTTTTCGCGCGAATGCGGCGCGTGATCGGTCGCAATCACTTCCAGCGTGCCGTCCCTCAAGCCTTCGAGAAGGGCATCGACATCTTTTTGCGTGCGCAGCGGCGGCGACATTTTGTAATTGCTGTCGTAAGTTCGCAGTGAAGCATCGGTGAGGCAGCAATGATGGGTGCACGCTTCGCCAGTAACGCGGACGCCTCGCTGTTTAGCACTGCGGATCAGCTCGACGCTTCCAGCGGTGGAAACATGCAGAATATGCAGCCGGCCGCCGGTCATCTCGGCCAGGGCGATGTCGCGGAAAACCATGATCTCTTCCGCGGCCGCCGGCATGCCGCGCAGGCCGAGTTTGAGGCTCTCGAAGCCTTCGTGCATGACGCCCCCGCGTGTTAGCTCCAAATCTTCGCAATGGCTGAGCACGGCTTTGTCGAACATCTGCGTGTATTCGAGGGCCCGGCGCATAATCTCGGAGCTGACAACGGGTGAACCGTCGTCGGTAAAGGCGACAGCCCCGCCGGCTACCAGGCCGCCGATTTCGGCCAGTTCTTTCCCTTCCCGATTCTTGCTGATAGTGCCGATGGGAAAGACGTTGGCGAAGCCGGCCCGCGTGGCCTGCATGCGCATGAATTCCGCATCGGCCTGCGAATCGATGGGCGGCTCGGTGTTGGGCATGCAGGCTACCGACGTAATGCCGCCGGCAATCGCGGCCCGGGTGCCGGTGAGGATTGTTTCATCCTCTTCACGGCCCGGCTCGCGCAGGTGGACGTGCATGTCAATGAGGCCGGGGCACACGATCTTGCCCGTCGCGTTGAGCGTTTGGCTGGCTGTGAGGTCGGGCCGTGAACCGATGCCAAGGACCAGGTCACCCTGGATCCAAAGATCGTCGGTGCGGTCGATATTCTGGGCCGGATCAATGATGCGGCCGTTGGTAATTCGCAAGAGTGTCATAAAGCTTTGCGCCGTTCACTATCTCTATTTCTGTTGAATACTGTAAACTGGTAGCCGCTAGCAGGATCAAACTCCACACAACAACTTCAGTAGCGCCATCCGGATCGCCAGCCCGTTGGCCACCTGCTCCAAAATAGCCGAGTGGATGCCGTCTGCCACTTCCGGTGTCACTTCGACACCGCGGTTGATCGGGCCGGGAGCGAGGATCAAAAGGTCGGGACGCGCACGGCGCATTCGTTCGCCGGTCATTCCAAACAAGAATGCATACTCGCGGATGGACGGGAATAACCCCGTGCGCTGGCGCTCGAACTGAATACGCAAGAGATTGATCACATCGCAGTGCGGCAGGATGTCGTCGAAATCATAGGCAACTTCCACACCCCATAGCTTCAGCTCTCGGGGCACCAGCGTGGATGGGCCGCACACAATCACTTTTGCGCCCAACTTGATCAGACCGTGAATATTGCTGCGGGCAACGCGGCTATGAAGGATATCGCCAATCAGGCCCACAGTCAGACCCTCCACGCGGCCTTTGTGCCGGCGGATTGTGAAGATGTCGAGCAAGCCCTGCGTCGGATGCTCGTGCGGTCCATCGCCGGCATTGATGACGCTCGCGCGCAAGTGTTTGGCCAGCAAGTGCGGCGAACCGGGCGAAGTGTGCCGGACCACCATCACGTCTACGCCCATCGCCTCGATATTTTTGGCGGTGTCGATAAATGCCTCGCCCTTGCTAACGCTGGAGCCGCTGGAAGTGAAATCAAGCGTGGCGGCCCCAAGCCGCCGCGCCGCCAGCCCGAAGCTGTTCCGGGTACGCGTAGACGGCTCGAAGAACAGGTTTGCAACCGTACGGCCCTTTAACTCAGTGGACGTGGCATTGGGATCCAGCTTGGCCATATCATCGGCGGCATCGAGAATGATGCCGATCTCTCGTGCCGAGAGTTCCTCCAGGCCCAACAAATGCTTTCGCGTCCAATCGGCAATCATAGTTGGTCTCGTCGGCTAAGGCGCAAGCGGCAATTAGCTCATCTTCAATGCCCGTCCCGGCAGCGCGCGCGTGCGCTGGCCGCTGTGCAACACCAATTCACCATTCACGATCACGTGTTCCATTCCTGTCGCCAGCTCGCGGCCGCGCTCGAATGTGGAGCGGTCGTGGACATTCTCCGGACTAAAGACAATTACGTCGGCCGCCATCTTTTCACGCAAGAGCCCGCGTTCCTTCAAACCGTAGCGGCGGGCGGGATGGCCGGCCAGCTTTTGCACGCATTCTTCGAGCGTCCAAACCTTCTCGCGCACGTAATATCCAAGATAGCGGGCAAAGCAGCCGCAGCCACGCGGATGGGGGAAATGGCCGGTGAAAATTCCGTCACTGCCGCCCATCATCGCCGGATGCCGCATCATTGCGCGCGTGTCGTTCTCCGTCCGGCGCGAGTGGTGCGGCGCAATGCAACCTACAGCCATGTTCGAAGCATCGAGCACGTCACACACGAAATTGAGAATTTCCGCGCCGGCTTCCCGGGCGGCTTGGTCGAGCGTCTTGCCCTCATATTTCTGGTATTCCGCCGCAGCGACGTAGCTGAGCTTTACAAGTTCCAACGGGCCACGAGGACTGGCGAATGATTCTTTTAGCTTTTCGCGAACCTGCCGATCGCGCAGGCGGGCCAACGTCGCGTCGATGCCGCCTTCCTGCACCCAGGGCGGCAAGGCGACCATTCCGAGAATGGAACTTCCGGCGAGATAGCAATAGAGATCAAACGTCACATCAATGCCGCGCGCGCGCATCGCGTCGATCTGCGGCAACACCTGCTCCGCGATGCTGTTGAAGTGCGAGATGTGCACGGCGACCCCGGCTTCGCGCGCGATCTGTTCCATTTCGTCGAGTGCAGCGGCAACATTCTCCGGCGAATAGCCGCGCATGTGTGAGACATAGACGCCGCCTTGCGGCGCGATCTCCCGACACAACGCAATCAGTTCCTGCGTGCCGGCATAGCGACTGGGGATGTAATCGAGGCCGCTTGAAAGGCCCACCCCGCCATCGGCCATGGCCCGGCGGACAATACCTTCCATGCGCGCCAGCTCTTCAGTACTCGGCACTCGGGTGGCGAGACCGATCACTTCCATGCGCACATTGCCGTTCGGAACCAAACACGCGACGTTTAGCGCGCAATTGCGATCGAAGAGGGCGAGGTAATCGGCCATCGTGAGCCATGGCCGCTTGGGTATATGCGCGTCGGCCCACGATTTGCCGCCGCTGAAGCCGGCCGTGTAGCGAGTCATGAAATCGAGCGTTGCGGCCGAGGCCGGCGCCAAGGCCACACCGTCTTGACCAAGCAAGTACGTAGTCACGCCTTGGCGAATGGCCGGCTCATGCAGCGGATCAGCCAGCAGCGCGAGATCGCCATGCACATGCACGTCGATGAAGCCGGGGGCGACAACCTTATCCGTCGCGTCAATCTTGTGGCGGGCGTCGGCGGATGCAAGCGAGCCAATGGCGGCAATGCGCTCACCCTGAATGCCGACATCCGCATAGTACCAGGGATTGCCCGTCCCATCGACAATCCGTCCGCCGTGAATCAGGATGTCGAACATCTTTTGCCTTGGTCAGAACCGCCTGCTGGCGATGACGTCCCGATTGTCATTATAGAAGCCACCGACATCGTCTTGAGCGCAAACTGATGAAGCACTAAATGCTGATCTCGGTTATAATTGCGTATTCGAGGGAGCAATTTCGGGCCGATGCTACATGGAGGAACGGATGGCGACCTCAACACATAAAGTTACAAGCGGCACGGACCTGTCTGCCATTGCACGCCGGGCACTTGAGCAGCAACATGCCAATCTTGCGCTGCCGGGCTGGGTCGAACTAGCCGTGCGCGAGAGCGACGGCATTCTGGCCGATTCCGGCGCCCTGACGGTAAGCACCGGGGCGCGCACCGGCCGCTCGCCGAAAGATCGCTTCATCGTTCGCGAATCCGACTCGCACGGCCACATCCATTGGAATAAGATCAATCAGCCCATCGACACCGAACGCTTCGAGCGCATACTGGGAAAGATCACGGCTCACCTCAAGAGCTGCCAAAACGTTTTTTTGACCGATGGCGAAGTTTGTGCCGAGCCGGAGCAGCGCGTGCGCGTGCGTTTACTGACGGAGTATGCCTGGCAGGCGCAATTCGCGCACAATCTTTTTCGTCGGCTTCCGCCGAATGAGCCGGCCCACTTCGAACCCGACTGGACCATTTTGGCTGCGCCCAACTTCGAAGCCCACCCGAAGCAGGATGGCGTCAACAGCAGCGCGTTCATTGGCATCAGCTTTGCCCGGCGGCTTGTCCTGATTGCCGGGACCCACTATGCCGGCGAAATCAAGAAGTCGATCTTTTCGATCCTTAATTACCTGTTGCCGTTGCGGGGCGTTCTGTCGATGCACTGCTCGGCCAACATTGGCGAAGACGGTGACGTGGCACTGTTCTTCGGCCTATCGGGCACGGGCAAGACGACGCTGTCGGCCGATCCGTTCCGGCGCTTGATCGGCGACGACGAGCATGGCTGGTCGGACGCCGGTGTATTTAATGTCGAAGGCGGGTGTTATGCCAAAACGATCCGCCTGTCGCCGCAAGGCGAGCCGCAGATTTGGAATGCGATCCGCTTCGGCACCGTGCTGGAGAATGTCGTTGTTAATCCGGTCACTCGCGCTGCCGATTTTGACGACACCAGGATGACCGAGAACACACGGGCCGCTTATCCATTGGAGTTCATGCCCAATTCGGAGCCGAGTGGCCGCGGCGGGCATCCGTCCAACATCTTTTTCCTCACCTGCGATGCTTTCGGTGTGCTCCCGCCGATTGCCAAGCTCACGCCGGAGCAAGCGATGTACCATTTCCTCTCCGGCTACACGGCAAAGGTAGCCGGGACGGAAACGGGCATTTCCGAGCCCACGCCCAACTTCAGCACCTGCTTTGCCGCGCCTTTTTTACCGCTACACCCGGCGCGTTATGCAGAATTGCTGCGGCAAAAAATGCAAAAACATCATTGCCCGGTGTGGCTCGTGAACACCGGCTGGACCGGCGGGCCATACAAGACCGGCAAGCGCATGTCACTGGCCCACACCAGAACGATGTTGCGGGCTGCACTGGCCGGGACCCTGGCGAATGTGCTGTATGAAACCGATCCGCACTTTGGCTTGCTGGTCCCTCGTGAATGCCCCGGTGTGCCGGCCCAGGTGCTGCAGCCACGCTTCACGTGGAGCGACCGAGCAGCTTACGATGCACAGGCAGACAAGCTGGCGGCGCTATTCCGTGAGAACTTCGTGAATTTCGAGGATCAAGTGTCGGCCGAAGTGCGAGCGGCGGGGCCGAGGGGGTGACCTGGTCGAGGGCGAGCGTCGAGCCGTGAGGCTGACGTGTAGGCCGCTCCCGCGTCGGGCTTAGGGCTCGACGCTCGCCAAGGTTAGTTTTTTGTTCTTTTCTCTTCCAATTCCTCCAGCGTCCGTGGCCAGTCGTCCTTGAGCAGGCGGCTCAGCGAGCGGTCAGCCAGCACCTTTCCGCCGGTTTGGCATTTCGGGCAGTAATTCGTCTCATTCTCAGCATATCTGATGCGCTGCACCGGCGCGCCGCAGACCGGGCAGGGCTGGCGGAAACGGCCGTGCACGGCCATGCCTGCGCGGAATGCCGTCACGCCTTCGGGGAAGCCTTCACCGCATTCAATTCGCAGCCTTTCCGTCCATTCCGACAATGTTCGCTTGATCGCTTCCAATAACCGAGCGATTTCCTCGCGTTCGAGCCGCAGAGTGAGCGCAAGCGGCGATAGCCTCGCGGCGTGCAGAATTTCATCCGAATAGGCGTTGCCGATGCCGCTGAAGAGATGGGGGTCCGTGAGTGCGCGCTTGAGTGTGTGATTTTCGCTGGTGAGCACCTGCGCAAATTCGGCCAGGCTACACGACATGACTTCCAGGCCGCCGGGATCATGCACCTGCAGCGCGTCGCGACTACGGAAAATATGAATCGACGCTCGCTTTTTGGTTCCCGCTTCCGTGAGGGTGAGAATGCCCGTGGCGAAGTGAAAGGCGGCCAGCGGCGAGTTCTTGCCGCCAACCTTGACGCCGCACGCCTTTGGCCCAGCCGGTTTCCAATGCAACCGGCCGGCGATCATCAGGTGCAGGATGAGATACAAGTCATCATCGAAACACCAGACGATGCGCTTTCCCAGCCGGAGAATGTCGTTTATTCTTCGGCCGTGCAACTCGCCCAGGGCCGGCTCGTACGTTCGCAAAAGAAATGGGCTGCCGACTTCCGCCTTCTCCAACACCTGTCCCCCAATCCGCGGCCGCAACCGTTCGATGTAGACCGTAATGTCGGGAAGCTCAGGCATAGCACAAGTCTTTTGAAAGCCCAGGGACGGAAGTCCCTGGGCTTTGATTTTTACTTCCTCGTCGGCACCAGATCCTTGATCTCACGAATCCAGATATTGCGGAAGCGCACCGGGTCGCCGTGGTACATCAGCACCAGCGGTTCTTTTTCGTTGTGCTTCGTGTATTTCGGCGGCTTGTCGTAGAACGTGTTGCCGAGAATCTCGGTATGATTCTGCACCAGCACGCCATTATGGAAGACGGTGACGTAGCCCGGTTTGGCCACGCTGCCGTCTTCCTTGAAGCGCGGAGTGGTGAAGGCGATATCGTAGGTCTGCCATTCGCCCGGCTTGCGCGAGGCGTTCACCAGCGGCGGCTTCTGATTGTAGACCGACGCGCACTGGCCTTCGAAATAAGTCGGGTTCTGATACGAATCAAGCACCTGAATCTCATATCGGGCGCCCATTAAGCCGATGCCGTTGTTGCCGCGGCCCTGATCACGGCCCTTGGGCGGATTCGGCTCGGCCCATTCGACGTGAAGCTGGCAATCGCCGAACGGCTGTTTCGTCTGCACGTTGCCTTTGACGGTGAAGCCGCCGTCGGGATCGACTTTCCAATTCTCGGCGCCCTTCCACGCGTCGAAGTTCTTGCCGTCGAAGAGAATGATGGCATCCGACGGCGGGCTGCCGTTTTCGCCGGGGATAATGACCGGTGGCTCGGGCCAGATGAGGCCGCTCAAATAGCGGTCGCCGAGGGCCTGCGAAGCGAGGAGACCAAAGAAGCACGTCCCAACCAGGCAAACAACAACAAACCTCCAGCGTTTGTTCATGATGAAACCTCAAATAGAGCCCAAGTTGTAGCCGCAGGCTCTAGCCTGCGGCCGCCCCCGCAGGCTAGAGCCTGCGGCTACAATTCGTTACCGTTCCCGGTCGCCTTTATTTCCCGGCGCCGCTCAAGACAAACGCGGCCCACAACTTTGTCGCGGCTCGCTTCGTTGCTTGCGGCGCGCTATCCGCGGCATTCACCGTGACCGCCTCCTTCAATTTCGGCGCGCCGCGTTCGCCGGCCAGATCGGGAATGAGATTGGGCCGAAGATATATCACCAGCTGTGCTTCGCGCAGCGCGGCGAGTGGTTCTTTCTGATTTACCCAAAGCTCGTAATAGAAGCGCGTCATCAATGCAGCGGTGGCGGCGTCGTTTACATTCCACACTGTGGCCACCACATTCGGGCAGCCAGCCAGGTGCAGGGAGCGCTCCAAGCCTTGACTGCCTTCGCCGCCGGTGAATTCGCCCAGACCGGTTTCGCAGGCGGAAAGCGTGGCCAGTTGCAAGTTTTCGAGCGGCAAGTCGATTAGGCTCAAGCCCGTCACCACTTCGCCGTTGGCCAGCACCAAGCCGGTGAAAGCGAGCGGGTTTTTGGCCGCGACGCGGCGCTGAATGCCCCACTCGGATTGCTGCCAGTCGCGCACAAGGTCGTCGGCGCGATTCTTTTCGGCAGCGAGTTCCTTCTCGGCGAAGAAGCCGTACGTGGCCACGTGAGCATACCTCGCCTGCGGCAGCGCCTCAGTTAGTTGTTGAATGCTAGCCCGGCTCTTGGAAAGGAGCTTGACGTTGTTGGCGCGAATGGACTGGAGTGCCGCAACCTCACGTTCGGTGCCGGGCAGCGGCGGCCACGTCGAAGTTCCATAATCAACCCCGCCGACCAGCAAGGCCGAGCCGTCGGCGTTGTATTCCTTGGGAAACTTCAATTGCTCCAAAAGGAAAGGGCCATGCGGCAAGGTCGCGATGCCGCCCGAGTATTCTTCTAACAGAACCGAATCCGGCTTGCTGCCCGGCAATGCGGCCCAGGGAATGCGGGCCAGGTCGCCGTCCGGTGACAGGTATAGCGTACGGGCGCCTGCGGAGATTTGCCTGGCTAGCGGTTCCCACACGAGCCGGCCCACGTCAGCGGCAGCCTTGCGGTCATCGCCCGCCTCAATGGCTTTTCGCCAGGCGGCAATGGCCCGGCGGATGGGCTCGATAGGACCGAGTTCCACACGCACCGCCGGCTTCCCCGGAGCAATGACAAATGCCGCATAAGAAGGTGTTAGCTTGGTGCCGGCACGTCCCTTAATCTTCGGATCCTGCTCCAGACGAACGTAGGCAACGAAATCGATGAATGTGGAAGCAACAGGCAGGGCCTTGCTCAGATCGTCCGCGCGCAGTGCGTTGCGTTCCTTCCATTGGCTGAGCACCGGCACGGCGACAGCGAGTTCGCGTTCCAGCCGGTCGCGCTGGTCGGCCAATGCCGCAAGTTGCTTGTCGCGTTCCTCGGCGGTGAAGGCACTGTTTTGGATGAGCCGCTCGATCTGCCGGCGCATGTCATGCAGTTGCACCAGCTTGGCCGCCGAGTCCTTGCCGGCGAGTCGGGCAGCGGCATGACGCTGTTCCAAGATGCGCATGAGTGCCGCCTTGGAACCCCAGATATTACGATAAACCGCGTCGTCGCTGCCGGGCACGGCCAGCGCCAGACTTAGATAGAAATCTTCCAGATAGCGGACTTCGCGCAACAGCGTCAGTGCTTCGGTTTCAGAGGCGACGGCAATTTCGCGGTCGATGAGTTGCCGCTGCGTTTTGATCGCTTCCGTTGCGTACTCAAACGCTTTGTCGTGCTGGTTCAAGGCACTGGCGGCCAGGCTCAGATTGGCGAGACAACGAGCGATATCGATGTGCCCAGCAGGGTAACGATCCGCCGGATACTGCTTCTGGTAAATGGCCAGGCCGCGCTCCAAGTACTTTTTCGCTTCCAAGTAACGACCCATCCGGTCCAGCACAATGCCCACGCCGTTCAGCCCGGCCGCGAGTTCGGGGGCGCCAGCCGGATAGAACTTGGCCGGGTAGAGCTTCTCCAACATTTGGGTGGCTTCCAGCGCCGTGGCCAACGCCTGGTCGTTGTTGCCCAGCGCTGATTGCAGATTCGACAGGAAGAGCAAATCACGGGCCAGCAGCGGGTGCCCGTCGGGGAATTGATCCTTGGCATAGAGTTTTCGCTCCATTGCCAGCGCCTGGTTGACGTAGGTCACTGCTTTTTCCGGCAGCCGCATAGACAAGAGAATAAAGGCGAGATCCCCCAGCGCAGAGGCCACGCGCGGGTGGCCCTTGGGGAATTGCTTCGGGGAGCAGAGCTTTTGCAAACTGGCCAGCGCCTGTTCGCTTAGTGCCAGCGCCTGCTCGAATTGGCCAAGAGCGCGCAAGACATCAGCATAGCCGCTAAGGCATTCGGCCAGTTGCACATCGCCATCGGGAAACTTGGACGGCGGATAGAGTTTGCGGGACATTTCCAGCGCTTGCTCGAAACAAGCTCGTGCGCGCTCCAGGTGGCCGGTTTCTTTCAAGAGTTCGCCCAGGCTCGAAAGGATATTCACAATCTCGGTGTGGCCGGCGGGGAACTTGGCCGGCGGGTACAGTTTTCGCGCCATGGCCAGTGCCTGCTCTTGCTGCTCGAGAGCCGTATGGTTGTCGCCGAGCAGATAGCGAATGGCGCCCACGCGAAACATGCCCTTGATTAACTCCGGATGCCCATCCGGGAACTTATCGGACGGGTAAAGCTTCTGCAGCATCGCGAACAGTTCGTCCACATACGGCACCGCCTTGTCGTAACGGCCCATGATCTCGTACATCATTGCCATTTGATTCAGGGCCTTTGCCAGCAGGAGATGACCAGTGGGAAACTGCTCTTTCGGATATGCCTTGCGGCAGATATCCAGCGCTTTGCTGAATTGCTCCAACGCCTTCACTTGTTCGCCTTTATCGAGCAGTTGCAAAGCTTCTTCGCTGACTTTGACGTATTCATCGAGGAGCTTGTCTTGCTCTTTCTCGGAGAGCTTCTTCGGCGGCTCGTCGGCGCGAACCGATACGCCAGCCATCAACGTCAGAACGAGGAACAAGAATTTCGGTTTCATATGCGCCTTCGAAGTCGAGACTGACTCGCAATCGTTTGCCCGGTCAGTATACAGCGTTGGCGATCGATGTCGAAGGATTTGGCAGGCGCGATCGCGTCTGAAACCGCGGGTAGTGGTACAAGTGGCTCGCCCCAGGTAGGGCTTTCTGTGGCTCTACGGGTGCGGCTTGGCCACGGCTCAGCGCACCGCGTTTCAGTTTTCACGCATTTTCCGGCCGCACGGCCGCTCCGATGGTGCGGTTTTCCAGCGGCAAGAAGCCCCGCGTTTCAGTTTTCACGAAAACAATGAATAAGCCCGTGAAATTCGGCGCAAACAGTGAAACGCGGCGCGCTTTTTCTGGACAAGTGTACAAGAGTATCGTATGGTTGCGGGGGCACCGTTCGTGGTGCGTCTGGGCGTGTCTTCAGTGGACCGGAATGCACCGCAGCCTCATGGTACGCGTACCCGCTGCACTAAAACGGTCGGTCCAGATCGGCCAACCAGCGTCAATATGTACGACCACCCGCTGGACGAATTGCTAACCGAAGCAGCGGTTTGAATGTAAAATGCCGGAGACCCGGAGAAGTCCCGGTCTCCATTTTTTGCGCTGCATCGCTAGCACATCCGAAAGGCCATCGCGATGAATGTAACCTACGACAAAGAAATTGACGCAGCGTACATATACTTGGTCTCTTCAATTCGTACTGGTGAAGTTGCCAAGACTTATTGCTGTGATCCAAACGAAGTTGGCGGACAGATTCGGCCCGTTCTGGTTGCTGGCGAAGCTGTGGCAGTGGATATTCGTCGGCCGGACATCGTAACCCGAAAGCCCAGGAACGGAAGCTCCTGGGCTTTCGGACTGCCTATTCCTTCCCCGGCAGCATCGGGAACAGATGTCGAATCTCTTCGCGGTTCGGCATGCGGCCATACTCACAAATCTCGAACACTTCGGCATACTTGGCGTCCTTCGCGCGTTCGGTGCCGTACCATTGCGCCAGTTGCAAATTGAAACGGCGGGCGGTGTCGCCGAAGCGCTGGCGGAAACTTTCGCGCACTTCGCTTTTGCGGGCAGCCACGGCGGCGGCATTCTTGGGATCGGGCACCAGTTGCGGGCCGCCGTTGCAGCCGCCTTCGTAGAATTGCGATTCGAGCGCCTCGGTGACCGCCAGCTTCTTGTCGATGACGTCGCTGATGTCCACGGCGATATCGGCCGAGAAGCGGTTGGGCTTTTGGAAACGGTCTTCGTAGAAGAGGAACACCGGGTTCTTGGTGAGATATGGCGTGTCGGGGCAGAAGAACGGCACGGTGACCATGTAGGCCGCGTCTTCCACCAGAATGCCGACATTCCGGTGATCCGGGTGATAATCGTTGGGCCGATGGCTCAGCACCACGTCCGCTTTCCATTCGCGGATGAGCCGCGTGATGGTACGGCGATTTTCGAGCGTCGGTAACAACTCGCCGTCATGAATGTCGAGCACTTGCGATTGAATGCCCAAGATCTCGGCACAGCGATGCACCTCAGCGGTGCGGCGGCGAGCGAGCGGGCCGCCAGCCTGGCTCCAATGGCCAACGTCGCCGTTGGTCACGGAAACGAACTTCACGTGATGACCTAGCGCCGCCCATTTCGCCGCGGTCCCGGCCACTTTCAGTTCGCAATCGTCCGGATGGGCACCGAAGGCGATGATGCGCAGCTTGCCGTCGTCGGGCGGCGTCGCGGGTTTCACTTCAGTTTTCGGTTCGTCCGCAGGCGCGGCCTGAAGCGCCGTCCTAGGACCGGTTCGCAGCGTGAGGCCGAGGACAATGCCTAGGCACAAGAAGAAGGCCGCAACTAACAGCGTTCGCCGGCGCATAGGAGATTCTCCAGGTGGGGTAGGGCAGGACTTGTAGCGCAGAGAGTATGGAATCGCAAAGTAATTGCAACGGACTCATTTGCGCCAACGGCAAGGGGAAATCCTGCAACAGATCGTTGTTGTGAAGCAAGTGCGGGCGGATCGCGATGTAAAGTCGAGCTAGGAAAGCTCGTTCCGAGCATTCTACAGCGACGCGCGGCGAACGGCAGTCGCGAGCTGACGCCCTTCGTGGATTTGCGCAGACGGGCCACTCGCGGAAACCCGGATTGACGGATTCTTGCGTTCGGAATACCATCCGGTAACCAAACTGTACGAAAATGGATTCGCCCTCGACGTAATGGATTACCCATGGCGCAAACGGCCATTCTTCCGAATACCCCAGTTGCAACTGGTTCAGATTCCGTCTGGCCGATGCGGCTATGCCTTGTTGCGCTGCTGGCGGTAATTGCTTGGACCTTCTGGCCGACCTTAGCCGAGCTGTGCCAGAAGTGGTTGCACGATCCGCAATATTCGCACGGCTTGCTAGTACCCGGATTCGCAATCTATCTTCTCTGGGCGCGGCGCGATTTGCTTCGCGGTGCCGGTGCACCCCAAGTCGCTGTGGGATTTGCGTGCCTGGGACTCGCGGTCGTCTTCCGTATTATCAGCGGCATTTTTTGCTTCGAGTGGATTGATGCCTTCGCGCTATTGCCCTGCCTAATTGGCGTGGCGCTTTTGCTCGGCGGCAAGCCGGCGCTGAGGTGTGCTTGGCCCGCCATCGCGTTCCTCTACTTCATGATCCCGATGCCCTACCGTGTGGAAACGGCCCTCTCAGCTCCACTACAGCGGCTAGCCACCCTGGGCAGTGTCTTCATGCTACAGTCGCTCGGCCAGCCCGCCATTGCCGAAGGCAACACGATCATGATGAACGACATCAAGCTCGGTGTAGTGGAAGCGTGCAGCGGCTTACGCATGCTGGTCACGTTCTTCACCTTCTCCACCGGCGTGGCAATCATTATTCGCAAGCCGTGGCTGGAAAAGACGTGCATCGTGTTGAGCGCCGTTCCAATCGCCCTCGTGACGAACATCCTGCGCATCACCGCCACGGGCCTGATGTACCAGCAGAATCGCGAGTTCGCACACGTGTTCTTCCACGACCTGGCCGGCTGGTTCATGATGCCAGTGTGCCTGATCTTTCTCGGGGTGGAATTGTGGATGATGAATCGGCTGATCCTGCAAGAAAGCACGCCGCGCGCTCGCTTGCAGCTTGCTTGAAGAAACAAATTGAACAGAAGGAAACGAACGGTGCAGAAATGAGACAATCTTTAGCGGTCAGAAGTTATTTAGCTATATCCCGTTGTTGCCTTTGTTTGCTTCTGTTCAATTCTTGTGTTTGATCTTCGCTTGACTCAAACGACTTCGCTCAAGGAAGAGTGACCCATGATGCCTGTTCCGGAAACTTCGCATGAACTGGCTGTCCACCACGTGGAAGGCGCCACTGCACCATTGCGGCTCATCGGCAACCGGCCAATCGGTCCTGGTAAGGCACCCGATGCCGCGGCTTCGGCCTTCGACAAGACACGCATGCTGGATGGATTGAAATACCACTGGTTTCTCTTTCTTGTGGTCGGTTCCATCTTGGGCGGCGGCCTGGGCGCACTGGCCTTCACGTTGCTGCCGTCGAAATACACCACCTATTCGCTGGTGCGCGTGTCGATGAGCGATCAGAGCCTGATTCCCACCAAGGACTCGAGCCGCGGCGAATTTGCCACTTACATGAAAACACAAGCAAACCTGGTTCATAGCGAATTCGTGCTGCGAGCCGCCATGCGCGATAGCAAGATCGGCAACACGGAGACCCTGAAACGCGTGGATGATCCCATTCGCTGGATGGAAGAGAACATTCTTGTAGAGTTCTCCGAAAACTCTGAAATCATGAAGGTGTCGATGACCGGCGACATTCCACAAGACCTGGCCGACATCATCAATGCCGTGCTCAACGCGTATATGAAGGAAATCGTTCTAAAGGAACAACTCCAGAAGAAATCCGAACTCGATCAGCTAGAGAACATTCAGCGCTCCCTGGACCAGATGTTGACGAACAAACGGCAGAACCAAGCGGCCAAAAACAACACGACGGAGCCAGGCAGCGCGGCCGCCGAGAACGAGACGGTCAAGATTCAGATCGGCCGCGAGCAATTCGCCCGGATGACGGAAGAATTGCGGCAAACCGATATGGCCTTTACGGTGGCCCAAGGGCAATGGAAGGACCTGCAAGCCAGGCTGGCCAAGCTCGACACGCAAGAGGTTTCCCCGCAGGACCTGGAGGATTTCTTGAATCTTGATCAGAAGTATCTCGAATTAGTGATGCGAGCCGAGAAGAAAGCAAAGTACGAAGCTTATCTCCGCCGGATCGGTTCCGACCTGAACGGCGCCGACTATCAAAACGCGGCCCGTGAAGCAGAAGCCGCCAAAGCTGCGGCAGAGGAGTACAAGCGCAAAGCCAAGACGGACCTGAGCCGGCGCATGCAGCAAGGCGCCCGTGCCGATCTGGAAAAGCGGATCGAAGAAAAATACGCCGATGTGCAAGCTTGGGAGATCCGGCAAAAGCGCCTGAAGAGCGACCTCGCGAACATGCCGAAGCTGCCGTCGCTGGCTGCTGGGCCCAACGGCAAGACACCGGATGAATTCGACACCACGATTTCGGACATCATTTATCTCGAGAAAACCATCGAACAGATTCTGAACCGCATCAACGTGTTGCGTGTCGACGTGCAATCGCTGGCGCGTGTGCAGATCATCCAGCGGGCGTCGGTTCCCATCAAGCGCGACATGAAAAAGCAGCTATTTGGCACCGCTTTCGGCGTGCTGTTCGGCTTCGGCCTGATTGGCGGCTGTATCACGCTGTATGAGAATCGAACGCTGCGGCTCTACCGCAGTAAGGAACTCGATTCGAACCCTTCTCTGAATCTTATCGGCGTATTGCCGGAGTTGACCGGTTCACCCAATGAACGCAAGGAGGAAAGCGGCCTGAAGAACGATCCGTTCATGGAGGCGGTGGATAAGGTGCGCATTTTGCTCGCGCGGAATTTCCTCGGCAAGCGGGCCCAGTCGATCCTGATCGCTAGTGCCGAGATGGGCGAAGGAAAGACCACGCTGGCCGGCCATCTGGCCGTGAGCATGACCAAGACCGACCGCAAGACGATTCTGGTCGATTGTAATCTGCGGCAACCGGGGATGCACGAGCATCTGGGCCTGAATGTTAGCCCCGGCGTCTGCGAGTTGATGCGCGGCGACGAGGAGGTCCACACCGCCATTCAGCGCACTGGCATCCCGAATCTCTGGTTCCTCTCGGCCGGCGCGTGGGACGGCCAATCGCAGCAGGCTCTGGGCCACGACCGCTTCCGGCGGATTCTCGAAAAACTGCGGCAGGAATTCGACTTCATCATCATCGATTCACACGCGCTGCTACCAGTGGCCGACAGTTTCCTGATCGGGCAGCATTGCGACGCCATCGTAGTGTGCGCGCGGCGTTACGTTAGCAAGAAGCCGTTGGTCGAACAGATGTACCAGAAGGTGTGTGACCTCGGCGTCTCGCACACAGGGCTGATCTTCATGGGCGAATCGACGAAGTAGGTTTTCTCCCCTCTCCCCTTGGGGGAGAAGGGACGGGGGTGAGGGGTGCGCGACTTCCGGTCGTCACTGTTCTCCCCCCTCACCCCAGCCCTCTCCCCCGAGGGGAGAGGGAGACGAGGATTCGCAAATGCGCATTTACACCGCAACCACAATTGCCGCCGGCATGCTGCTCGCCGTTGGCGTTTATCATGGTCTTGCGACCGACCGTTGGCACGATCCGCAATCGGGCGGGACCATCGCCATCCCGCTGGAGCGCGTGAGCCTCGTTCTGGGCGACTGGCATGCCGAAGTGCTGCCGCGCGGGCAGGACGATGAGCCGAAAACCAGCGTGCTGAACCTTCGCTACACCAATCGCAAGGACGGCAAGTGGCTGGTGACGTCAATTACGTCGGGCCGAGCCGGCCGCGTCTCTATCCATAATCCGGAACACTGTTACTTGGGCAGCGGTTACGAAGTCGTCGATTCGATCCGCGAAGAAACACTGGAGGTTGATAACAACGAGCAACACTTCTGGACAGGCCATTTTCAAAAGAGGAAACCCACGGGTGTCGAGTCGATTCGCATCCACTGGGGCTGGACGACGCAAGGCCAGTGGCTGGCGCCGCAGTATCCACGGCTCTTTTTCGCAGCCACGGCGAAGTTGCACAAGCTGTACATGATCCACCCCGTGACCGGGACCGATACGCCGGCCGATCTGGCGGAGTATCAGGACGTCATGACGCAATTCGTGCGGGAACTGAATCGTTGTCTCGCGCAATAAACAATCTTTGCGCTCATCGCGCCTTTGGGATTATTTCTGAGAAAGAATCACCGCAAAGGCGCGAAGAGCGCAAAGATTGGAGCGCCTCTTCGGCGGACGTAAATGGCTCCTTTCATCACAGTCATCGTTCCCGTTCGCAACGAAGCCACTTGCATTGAGAACACGCTTCGCCGGCTTTCTGAGCAGATTTACGACCCGGTGCGATTTGAAATCATCGTAGCCGACGGGCGTTCGACCGACGATACGGTGGCCATTGTTCGACGATTGCAACGCGAACTTACGAACGTCAAACTTTTTCATAATGCCAAGCGACTTTCCAGTGCCGCGCGCAACCTTGGCGTTCGCCAGGGCAGGGGGGATTACTTCGTCATCGTCGATGGGCACTGCGAGATTTCGGATCGCAATTATCTGCAAAAGATGGTTGCCTCCTTCGAGCGCTCTGGAGCCGACTGCCTGGGCCGGCCCCAACCGCTGGAAATCGGTGACGCTACGTTGATGCAGGAAGCCATCGCGCTGGCCCGCAGGTCATGGCTGGGGCACAATCCGAGTTCGCATATCTACTCCGACCAGGAACAATTCGTGGCGGCGAGCAGTGTGGCCGTGGCCTATCGCCGAGAAGTATTCGAGAAACTCGGCCACTTCGACGAGCAATTCGACGCTTGCGAAGATGTGGAATTCAACACGCGCATCGATCGCGCAGGGCTGAAATGTTACTTCACGCCCGAAATCGCGGTGCATTACCACCCGCGTTCGTCAATTCCGGGATTGATTTGTCAGATGAGTCGCTACGGCCGTGGACGGATACGCTTGGCCCGTAAGCATCCGCATTCACTAACGCTGCCAGCGCTCGTGCCGATGGTGTTTGCAATATGGTGTTTGCTCAGCGGGGTTCTTGGCATATGGTCGCCGGTTTTCGCGGCGCTGTTCTGCCTGGGCTTGCTTGTTTATGCCGCTGTCGTCACAGTCACTTCTTTAGGTTTGGTCAAATCAAAAAACAATCCAATCGCAGTGTGCCTGACGCCACTCGTGTACGTCGCGGTGCATGTAGGCTTTGCTTGGGGAACGTTGCGGGAAATGATGCGTCTCCCTTTTCATATGCGAGAACGGCGCACAACATAAATAGCGAACGCCACTCAATGGCTCCCCGCCAGCGCTTCCACACCGGCCCGGCGTCGGATTTCTTCCTGCCCTAGCCGTTGGCAGAAATCACCGAAGCCCTCGGAGTCTCTGCGTTTCAGTTTGTAATCACGAAGCAGCGGGGCCAAGAGTGAGATGATTTCCTGCTGCGGCACCAAATCTTTCAGCATGAAGTTCAGGCGCGTGCCCAAATAATGGCCGCCGACGAAGACGGTGTACTTGTCGCCACTGCGGCCGACGAGGCCGATGTCGCTTTGGTACGGCCGTACGCAGCCATTTGGGCAACCGGTCATGCGCACGGCGATTTTTTCCTGCTCCAGACCTAGTTCGCGAATTACGACTTCGAGTTCATCCACAATGCCGGGCAGGGTGCGCTCGGCCTCGCAGATGGCAAGCGCACAGGTCGGAATGGCAGGGCAGGCCATGCTGAGCTTTTGCACCAGCGGAATGCGCTCTTCGCCGGCGATGCCATGCTCGGCCATGAGGCGCTCGATTTCCGGTTTCGCCGAAAGATCGAGATCGAGCAGCAGCAGGTCTTGTTGCGGGGTGATGCTGAGCTTCGGCCGGAAGCGGTCGATAATCTTCCGTAATCCGGTGCGCAACCGCAAATTGCCGGCGTCTTTCACCCGGCCATTTTCAATGCTGATGCCCAGGAACCAGCGGCCATCGCCTTGCGGATGCCAACCAAGATGCAAATCGAAACCGGTGATTTCAATCGCCTTTGGCGGGACGGCGGGGAAGGGCAGATACTTTGCCAACTCATTCCGAAAGCGCTCGACGCCCCAATCATGGACGAGGTACTTGATGCGGGCGCGCTTGCGGTCGCCGCGGTTGCCGTGGTCGCGGAACAACTTCACCGCCGCTTCGGCGGTCTGCACCACCGTTTCCGGTTCAATCCAGCAGATGGGCCGGCCGACGAACGGAAAGGTGTTTGTATTGCCGTGGGTCATGCCCATGCCGCCACCGACAAGGACGTTGTAGCCAGTGATTTCTTCGCCTTGGACATGAGCCAGGAAGCCGAGGTCTTGGGCGAAGATATCCACGCAGTTGTCGTATGGCAGGCCGAGGCCGGTCTTGAACTTACGCGGCAAATAGACCTTGCCATAGATCGGTTCCTCTTCGGCCGATGGCTGCGCTTGCTTCTCGCCATTGAGCCAAATTTCGTGATAGGCCCCGGAGCGCGGGGCCAAATGTTCGGCTATGCGGTTGGCCCAGAACTGCAGTTTCTTCCTCACCGGATCGAAGGCGGCGGGGCACGACATGACGTTGCGCTCCACGTCGCCGCAAGCACCCAGAGTTGTGAGCAGGCAATCGTTGATTCCCTTGATCGTCGCATGCAAGTTGCTCTTCAACACGCCGTGGAGTTGGATGCCTTGCCGCGAGGTAAAGCGCAGCGTGCCTTGCGAGAATTTGCCGGCCAAGTCATCCACTGCCAAATACTGCTCCGCCGTGAGCTTACCGCCCGGAATCTTGCAGCGGACCATGAACATGTAATGTTTGCCCACGCCGTCCTTGCGGCGCGCTTTGCGGGCATCGCGGTCTTCCTGCTGGTAGGTGCCGTGGAATTTGAGCAGGTTCTTGTCGGCATCGTTGAAATGGTCGCTGTCCTTCGCCAACTCATCCGTAATGCTGCCGCGCAGCTGCCGGCTGGCTTCCTTTTGTGCTTCCACAGGCGAAAGCTTTAGTGGCTGTCCGTTGGCATGACCGTTGGCTTCAATCAGGTTCGACATCACCTAATCCCTTGCAATTTCCTGCTTCTCCGTACTTTTCCTCATTGGAATTATCGTCTTTTGTAGCAAATGTGGATCAATCATGACATACGAATTTAGTTAGTAATCATTCTACGCCG
>DATGHS010000255.1:0-8460 GCA_035307785.1 Gemmataceae bacterium | reverse complement strand
GCCTGGTGCTCGCCGCGGCGTTTACAGTCCACGGTTCGCACGATCCGTTCTCCGCCATTCTCAAACGCTTGACGCAATCTTCATCTTTCATAAGATGCTACTTACGCAGGCACCCGGTGGCCTGTGCGCTCGACCTGCGACAGCTCCGTTCCACTTGGGTGGAATCGATAATATTGCCTTTCGCCCTGACGTAGGGTGAGAGCGCATTCTCGTCTCCCGTTCGGAACAATTCCTTTTGTGGTAATGGTTGCCACACCTCAACAGAAAGTTGCGGCCCAGCGGGCCGTCATTCGTCCATCCACAGGACAAAGCTTCGCCAGACGAATTCGTCGTCGCGAGTATGTTCGCCTGTCCCTCCGTGATGGACGGACCAAACCGACGTTTATGTATTCCGCATCCCGCAGTTAAACAGCCTGCGGGGCAACAGAGAGACTGCGCAGTTATTGTCGAACCTGCCAGACGGCACTTCGGGTCGCCCACTGAGGATTTGCAATCGTCCCGTGAAGGCGCTGCCAGTCGATTCGCTACCGCTGCGCTTGCAAGGGAGTGCTCACCGAAATCTGCACCACAGAGCCGTGGCCGGCGCCACGAATCTGCAACATTATTCCTGCACCAATAATTCAAGAGGTAATAACCATGAGTATCTTGTCCATCGCTCGTTATTTTCAATGGCGAGAGCAGGGTCATCGGCCGCGGAACACACGTTCCCGGCGCCGAATGCTACGAGGCACACCGCTGCTGTTGGAGCGACTGGAAGAGCGCGAAACCCCGTCGGTTTCCATAACCGGCCTAAACCCGACCTATGTGGGTACGGAGAATCAGTCGCTTAGCCTGCAATTCACGGTAAGCGATACCGATGGCGTTCCGCCCGCGAACATTACGGTAACCGCAACTTCAAACAACACGGGCGTGGTGAGTAATAGCAACATCTTCGTCAGCGCCAGCGGAGACACGCGCGTCGTCACCATTATTCCAACGAACAATCAGGTCGGTGAAGCGGACATCACCATCACCGCAAATGATGGCGTGACCAGCACGCAAGATACTGTTCCGATCCTGATCAACACCACGGAAAGCGTTGGTTTCACCGATACGTTCAGCCAGTCCTTTGCCAATTTCCTGGGCGTCGGTTTCAATGAAGTGGAGGGCGGCTTCTCGGTCGCCAACAACGTGGCAACCGCTGCGACCACTGCCGCCGGCGCAGTCGACCTGGCCACGGTGAACGGCCTCGTCGAGGCGAACCCCGAGGTCCAAGCCACGGCCAGCGTTGCCGCCGCCACGAACGACATGGCGGGCCTGGTGGCACGCTTTAACACGTCCAACGGCAACAACACGATGTACGAAGCCGAGCTGATCAACGAGGGCAACGGCGTGTTCGATGCCGAAATCCTCAGCGATGTGGCGGGCAATCAAACGGTTCTGGTTGGTCCCGTTGCCGTCTCCAATGCCACGGGCACCAACGACCGGTTGGAACTCGATGTAAATGGGCAGCAGCTGAACTTCCTGGTGAACGGCCAGGTCGCGGCGTCGATAAACGATAACTCCGTCGCGGCGCCCGGCAGCGTGGGCATCATCGCCAGCGGCGCCGGGGTCACATTCAGTAGCTTCTCCGCTCCATTTGCCGATAACTTTAGCGTGAACGGCTCCCTGGGGGCGAACTGGAATATCCAGCTTGGCAACTTCAACGTTTCCAGTGGTTCCGCGATCGGAACGGCGGGGCTCGACATTGCCACGGCCGCGAACATGACGGCTGCCAATGTCAACCTGTCCGCCAACGTGAATGTGACGGGGGCCGGGCAATTCGCGGGCTTCGTTGCGCGCTACTCCGGCCCCGGCGATACGAATATGTACTGGGCCGGCCTCTACAACAATGGCTCGGGCGTGTTTGCCCAAATCTATGTCAATAACGGCGGCACCTGGAGGCTAATGGCCAGCACCAATGTAGGTGTCAGCGCCAACGTGCCGATCGGCCTTCAGGTGGAAGGATCCGTCCTGCAGTTGTCCGTCAATGGCCACGTGGTGGCGACCGCCAACGACACCACCTTGACCACGGGCTCCGTGGGCATGCGCCAGTCGGCCGGGGCCAGCATGAGCAACTTCCTGGCAACCACCATTTCGCTGAACAATGTGACCTTGCCCTTCAGTGATGCCTTCAATCTGACGACGAACGGGCAGCTGGACGCCAACTTTTTGCCGCAACTAGGTAGCTTCACCATTACCTCCAACGGCACGGTGTCCGCCACGAGCGGCCTCGACATCGCCACGCTCAATGGTGTGAATCAGGCCAACGTCGATCTCCACACGACCGTGAATGTTTCCGGTGCGGGCGAAGGCGCCGGCCTGGTGGCACGTTACTCCGGACCGGGCGACACGAACATGTACTTCGCCGGCCTCTACAACAACGGCTCCGCCATTCAGGCGCAAATCTGGCTAAACCTGAACGGCACTTGGAGGCTGTTGAGTAGCACTAACGTGAACGTGAGCGGCAATGTGCCGATCGAGTTCATCGCCAACGGCTCATCACTCCAGTTGCTCGTGAATGGCCAGGTCGCAACCGCAACGAGCGACTCGACCCTGACGAGTGGGACGGTCGGCATTCGCGCCTCGGCCGGTGCGACTATCCTTGACAGCCTCAGCGCCAGCGTCTTCCCCCAAGTGAACGTCACGCTACCCTTCGGCGATAACTTCGGCGTCAATGGCGCCTTGAGCTCCAATTGGTTTAATCAGCTCGGGGGCTTTTCGGTGTCCAACAATCTGGCGACCGCCATTGGTCCGCTGGACATCGCCACGCTCAACGGCGTGACCCAGGCCAACGTGGACCTGAAAGCCACCGCCAACGTACCCGCTGCCGGCGAAGGCGCCGGTCTCGTGGCGCGCTACTCCGGCTCCGGCGACATGAACATGTACTTTGGTGGCCTGTTCAACACCGGCTCGGGTATTCAGGCCCAAATCTGGGTGAACATCAACGGCAACTGGAGGCTGTTGAACAGCGCGAACGTGAGCGTCGGTGGCAACGTGCCGATCGAATTCATCGTCAACGGCTCGTCGCTGCAGCTGTTAGTCAACGGCAGCGTCGCCGTGTCCACGACCGATTCAGAGCTAAGCACCGGTATGGTGGGCATTCGCGCTTCGGCCGGCGCCAGCATCGGCAGTTTCAATGCCAGCGTGCCGACCCAGGTGACCGTAACCTGGCCGTTTAGCGACACCTTCAATCTCACCGGCAACGGACAGCTCAGCTCCAACTGGGTGAGCGACGTTGGCAGCTTCACCATCACCAGTAACGGCAACGTCAGCGCCCCCGGAGCCCTTGATGTGGCCACGCTGACTGGGATCAGCAAGAGCAATGTCGATCTTACGACCAGCGTGAGTGTGTCGGCCGTAGGCCAGGCCGCAGGTCTGGTTGCCCGCTACTCCGGCCCCGGCGACACGAACATGTACTGGGCCGGGCTCGTCGATACCAATGCCGGTGTCCAGGCCCAAATCTGGGTAAACAACAACGGCACGTGGAGAGAATTGGCCGGCGCCAATGTGAACGTGAGCGGCTCAACCCCGATCGAGTTCATCGTGCAAGGCTCCGATCTGCGCTTGTTCGTAAATGGCAACTTTGCAGTAAGCGCAACCGATACGTCGCTGACCACGGGCTCAGTCGGCATCCGGGCTGGCGCCGGCGCCACTATTACCGGCACGTTCAGCGGCCAGGATCTTACGATCCAAAACGTCGTCGGCACGTCGTTTACCGACAATTTCAGCACTCAGGGTAAGCTCAGCACATCCTGGATGAACCAGCTGGGTGACTTCCAGGTAACGGCATCGGGCCTGGCTCAAGCCATGGCTGGTTTGGATATTGCCACGCTCAATGGCGTCTCAGTGGCGAACTCCACGCTGAGCGCCACTGTGAATGTGGCAACGGGCCAATTTGCGGGCCTGGTTAGCCGCTACACGGGACCGGCCGACTCGAACATGTACTTCGCCGGCATCGTCAGTGTGAACGGCGTGTTCCAGGCGCAAATTTGGGCGAACGTCAACGGCACCTGGACCGAACTGGCCAGTAAGACCGTCGCCTCCGGAAGCGGCACTTTACAGCTGGTAACCTCCGGCAACACGCTGTCGCTAACCTTCGGCGCGACGACCTTGAGCGCTACCGATAGCAGCATTAGCGCTGCCGGCTCGGTAGGCATTCGGGCGTCGGCCGGCGCCACCATCGGAGCGTTCACCTATACGACTCCGTGATGAAGCATGGCGCGGAACGATGCAATTGAGCCGCCAGGCGAGCGGAGCTCGCCGGGCGGCTTCACACGTGTGCTATCATTGGCAATTCGTGGGTTTCATCGTTCCGGCGGCCGTGGTGCAGGAGCGGCTGGACCTGATGGTCCAGCCGCTGCTGTTCTTAGTCTCGGTTCGTCGTGAAGCGCACAATCTCCGCTGCGATGTCGATCCCCGTGACCGGGGCCAACGCCCGCCAACCGGGAACGGCATTCACTTCCAATAAGTAAGGGCGATTCTGCTTGTCGTAGATGATATCGACGCCGGCAATCTCGGCTCCGCAAGCCTGTGCCGCGCGCAAGGCCAGGTTTCTCTCCGACTCGCTAATCTCGACCTTCTCGCCAAAACCGCCCTGCGCAACGTTGGTGCGCCAGCCTTGCCGCGCATGCCGCCGCATGGCTGCTTTTACTTCGTCGCCCAGCACGAAGATACGCAGATCCCAGCCCGGGTGGGAAATGTACTGCTGCACGTAAATGACGCAACCGGTTCGCTCGAGCGTGCGAAACGTCCGCCAGGCAAGTTCGGGGTCGCTCACCCGCAGCATGCCCCGGCCTTCAGAGCCAAAGAGCGGCTTCACAATGACGTCGCGCCCCAGCGTGTCGAAGGCAGCGAGCGCCTGCTCGGCCGTCTGGCAAACGATAGTTGGCGGCACCGGCAGGCCGGCCGCTTCGAGCTTGGCCGTGGCGAGATACTTGTCGATGCAGATTTCCAAAGCGCGGGGGGCATTCAACACGCGAATGCCGCGCTGTTCCGCCCGATGCAGCAGATCCATGCGGAACACGACTTGCTCCAGCGAGCCCGGCGGCATGGTGCGCACGATGACGGCGTCGAACTTGTCGAGAACTTCCGCCCCCGCCGCAACGGCTGCCGAGAGCGTGCGGAAGTCCACGATTTCGGTGGCAGGTCCAGCGTCAGCCGCAGCTCGCTGCAAATCACGAACATGCCAACCCGAGCCACCAGAGAGAAGTGCAATGTGCATGCTGGATTAAGAAAGGACACAAAGAACACAAAGGAGCCACAGAGAGCACCAAGCTCAGGTATTCTCTTTGTGTTTTTCGTGTCTCCTTTGTGCTCTTTGTGTCCTCTTCTTTTGCTCTCAACCGCCAAATGACCGCCGCAAGATTTCCACATCCGTTCTTCCAAATTGATGCATTTTCCCCGTTAGCAGATTACAGAACGTAATCTGTGCCGGCGAAAAGAGCATCGGATCGATCTTGTAGAAGTCCTTGTCGCGCGCGAACAACTCGCCGAAGAGAGACCCGAACTCCGGCGAAGCGCTCGACGGCACGTTCGGACCGATTTCGGCCAACTGGTCATCGTCGGCTTGCACCCATACGATGGCTCGGCCGCCGTAGAGAATCGCGTCGTTGGTTCGGCCAATCGCGGCCAGGTCATCCTTCGCCGGCGGCGGCAACGGGGCAATGCCCATTCCCGATACGACCTGATTCAAATCGAATTTCAACTCGTGCAGCTTGTGCAATGCCATCTCCAGCGATCGCGCGACGACTTGAATCGTACCCGCAATGCTGGCGGTGCGCGCCACGAGCAGCGTGATGCTCTCGGCCGGCAGCTGCAAGCGCTCCGCCAAATACGCGACGACTTCTTCGGTTGGCAGCTTGCTGGTTTCGAGCACGCCGACCGCGACCGAGGCTGATTCCCGGCCCGGAATATCGTCGAACAGCTTCTCCTTACCGTAGATAGCGCGCATGGGCCCAGAGCCCATGGCGAAGTATTTGCCCACGCTGATCTGCCAGCCCGCATATTGCGAGGCCATGCACGCCAGCACCGGTTGATCGGTGCGAACCTGAATGCGCGGCAAATCGAGACTGGAGGAATCGCCGGCCAAGAGAGCAACATCGGCGAGGTCGGCGAGGCAAACGCGCGCCAAGCCGATTCCAGCTTCGATGCCACCCAGGGAGTGGATGCCACAATCGAGCAGCTTGGCGCCAGCAATGTGCGAAAACCTGATGCGCAAGTGGCTAGTTCGAGCATCTAGCCTCTGCGCAATGGTCAGCGCGCTCTGGTTGAGTGGGAGCATGGCAAATCCAACCGCGGTCATTGATCGTGCAATCCTGGATCAACTTAACTCTTGCAGTTCTGGAAACAGTTGCTCCAATTTAGCGTTCGTGGAATCAATTACTCCCCGCATGCTACGGTAGAAATCATCCAACTTTTCTTGCAGCGCTTTCTGGCGTTTGGCCACTTTTGCCGGGCTATCGATCAAGTATGATTGACCGCCTCCGACACCGCTTGTGACGCGCTCCGAATGCAGGTTACTGAGATGCTCGAGAAACGGTCCAAGTGCGCTTGAGTCGGCCAACAACTCTTCTTGAGAAACTGGTGCCCTTGAGAAGAGCCCGGGGTGAAAACCTTTCACGAACGCTGCCCAATGGCGCCACTCGCGCAGGTCGGTGCCGAGGCGTTGATAAAAGTGCGCAAGCGTGACTGTGCATCGGAACAGCGGCCTCCTGTAAAGATTGGACACAAGGTACATAATGTCGTAACTTCGCCTGCGCTTTACTCGAAACCATTGGTCAAGACATTTTTCGAGCAAATTACGCCCCTTCTCATAACGCCCCAAGAAATACAGCAATGGCACGTGGTAAATCGAGCAAACCATCGCGTCCGCAGTGCTCAACTTGGGGCGGTCACATTTCAAGTGATGTCCAAATACTCTGACCTCGTAGTATCGGAGCTGTCGCCAGGCCACGCCATACTTCTTGAGGCCGCACAAGGCGTCTATTTCCGGTCCAAAGGTGAATAACCCAGCGTCACTCCCAGGGCCGCCCCTTGCGTAGCGCCGGATTTGACGGCAGGCGAAAACCATTCGTTTGTATTTACACCCTAACTCCAGTCTGGAAAGGAACAAACTATAAAGCCGACGGGCGTCTTCTCCTGATTGCCAGAGGTTAGGAATCTTCCGTTTCATCTGCCGTATCGGATAAACGGGAAACTTGCCTTGCTCGACGACGCAGTTCTTCCCGACATTCGTCTACTCTATTGCACTTGCTGAGCATGGTTAGCACTGGCTGCGCAATTTCAATGCGCGTTCCTGCTTTGGGAATATCGGCGAACGGCGGCAGTTCCTCGATTGGCGACAGACAACGTAGCGTTTCCGTCCAAGGACCATCGGCAGGAAAGCGAAAGTCTCGCTTGGCAAACAGGATGGCCTTGCCGACCATTGGCGAGTTCAATACTTGGGCCCTTACGGGGCTCGGCTCGCCAAGAAAGGCTTCGTCGCTGGCATATTCGAGTACTTCCACCGCGCCGGTGTAGCGCGGGTTGATCTCTACCGGCCAAGGCTCATCATCGCGCAAAATGAAATCGACGCCGAACAGGCCGCGCAGTCGGAACTCGCGCACTAGCACTTCGCCCAGCGACTCGAGCTTCCGTTGCAGCGAAGCGGAAATCGAGATCGGCCCGATATTCCCGCACCAGCGGAAGGGGCGCGCGTTCAGCCAAGATTCGCCAATGAGCTGCTCAGTCACGCCAAGTAGCTGAACGCCGCTTTCCCCCCTCTTCCCCGCTTCGGGGGAGAGGGGATGGGGGCGAGGGGGTAAGAGACCGGTAATTGGCGGCCGCTCACCCCCCTCACCCCAACCCTCTCCCCCCGAAACGGGGGGAAA
Source organism: Gemmataceae bacterium (assembly GCA_035307785.1). GTDB lineage: Bacteria > Planctomycetota > Planctomycetia > Gemmatales > Gemmataceae > DATGHS01. Next base: position 571 of record DATGHS010000255.1, on the reverse strand, counting down.
GCGAGAAGGTGCGCGATACACTGCCGAGCATGGCTTTCCTTCGATGAATTCCTGGTAATAGACGTGTCGCCGGGTCGCACTTTCGCTTGTCCAGTATTCGATTCCGGCCCCGCCCGCTCCGGCCAGCGGCTTCACAAGCCAGCGCTTATTCGCGGACAAATCTTGCGAATCCATTCGCACTTCCGGGCACGGTAATCCGGCGGCATTCAGCACTCGTGCAACTTCGCGCGGCCACCGCACCCGCTGCAACACCGTCGCCGCGGTGCCCCGCAGTGGCCGAAGACGCGAAAGTTGATCGATTAGCTTCGGATAATTTTCCAGCGCCCCGGTATACATCCACGGCGCTGCCGGCGCTTCGCGAAAATATTGAATCAGGCCACGCGGATAGTCCTTCGCCGCAATCGCTCTCACCGGGCAGCGCGCCCGCAAATCGGCATCGGCAAACAGGTCCACACACCATGGCCGGAGCCCGGCACGCAATGCCGAGAAGGCTGCCGCTCGCGCGCTAGCGCCGACGATCAGTATAGGATCGGAATCCGGCATCGGTTTGCTCCGGCAGTCGCAGAAATGC
>DATGHS010000254.1:0-4282 GCA_035307785.1 Gemmataceae bacterium | reverse complement strand
GGAAAATTGGTAAAGGGCGACTGGCTATAGTTTCGCTTGATGGCACTCGACGGCTCTGCCAAATAGGCAGGGCGATTCGTTTCATTTCACGAAAAAGCACACACCCCCTGTGAAACGAAACGCGATTTCGTGAAATCAAATGGTTTTTTGAATGACTTTCGGCCGATGGGATCGTAGGGTTGGACGGCAGCGAGTGTTGGCATGCGAAAACGCCAAATTGGGTTGCATTGCGAGTCACTTCGCCAGTCGAGGCATGGGTGCTTTTTCCCTCTGTGTTTCGCGCCGCAGGATGAACACGCCGTTCTTGCTATCCGCTGTGAAGCTTGCCGGCCGCGGTGGATTGGGAATCGCTGGATCAATGGGAAGACAGAGCTTCAGCGTGTCGTCTTCCAGCAAATAAATGCCCTTGTCCGGGCCTCCATCCTTGAAAATTGACCCGGTGAAGTCGATTTCCGCCGGGCTCTTGTCCGGGTGGAGAATGAACGTGCCTTCGCGTTCCTTGCCGGCAGCGCTATGGCCCCAACGATTGTCCTTGATGATCAAGGTTCCGAGGTCAAAGCCCTTGTATTCTTGTTTGGGTCGAGAGCCGCCACCGTGCTTGGCTTCGACAAGTACCCAGCGGCCCTGGAGGCGCTGCAAGTCGGTTTCTGTTTTGGCCGCAATGCGCCGCGAAACGCCCGTGTGCTCATAAAGCGGTGTTCCATCCTTGTTTTTGAACAGGTGCTGGAACTCGCGCAGATCGTCGCTCTTGAACACCCATTGGCCCTCGTGCATGTTGCCGGCTGATTTCCAGGACAACGTTTTCGTAGCTTCATCCCATGTGCCGGAGCGTTCAAAGAAGGCACCGGCGGTGTCGAACAACCACTGGCGGTATTGTTTCGCGCTCTCGTCGTACCAGGCCAGCGAGAAATCGCTGTGGTTATCTGCTTCGTCGGTGATGATTGATTCGATGAACCGGCCACCGAGAATGGGCGCGGCCTTTGTTCGATGCGTCTCGGTCCTCAGCTTGTCGGGCATCGCGGCATCTTTGATAGTGATCTCATTGCGCCAATCGCCGACCAGCCGGTCGAGAACTTTCATTTCTGCCGGGCGTTTCGGGGCAGCGGGCTGGTTCGGAAGCGTGACCGGTCCCGGAATGCGGGTGAACTTCATACGAACCTCGCGGCCGAGCCTGTTGCTTTCATCCTGTTGAAAAAGCCGGGTTGTTATCGTATTGGCGTCGACGAAGTTTAATTGGTGGATGGTCTCGATGCCATTGCCAATCTTATGTTTCCACATGAGCGTGTGATTCTCGGGATTGAACAGGCCGGAGGTGGGTCCGTTGGCCCTTCCATTGGACCATGCTTGCCAGTGTCGCAGCTCATTCGTGTCAGGGTTAAAGGAGTATAGGAAGAGCCCTCTATCCATTCCTTCGCCGAATGTCTCCCTTTCGCTTCCTTCTCCCCATGAGCCGCGCCCGCGCAGGAGTTTGCCGTCGGCAACGTAATCATATGTCAGAAAGCCGATATCCGACGCCTTGTCCGGCGGAAGCTTCGGATCGAGATTCTGTCTCTCCGCCTTCCAGTTCCCGGCCAGAAACGGCACAACGTCGGCGGCGCGGCGGGGCACGTCGGGCGCTGGCGGCAATTCTTTGATTTCAATCTTGCGGACGCGGAGCTCGCCGTCCTTGCCAGTGATCCCCAAGCGGATAAAGCCTTCCATGAAATTGTTGTTGGCGTCTTCGGCATCGGCAGTGCGCACGCTGTTGACGAACACTTGCAGTCGATTTCCCTTGGCGATGACTTCCAGCGTGAACCATTCATCGGGCTTGGTTAGCTGCTTGTCCTGCGTATGGAGGGGGCCGGCCTTCTTGCCGAAGTAGGTCGTGAGTGCGCCCGTCTGGAACCCAGTGGGCTTGTTGCCGATGAAAATCATGTAGCCCTTGCCGGGAATGTCCGGCTGCTCGCGAACGACGAGGTTGGCTTCACCGGTAACGTATTTGGCTTCCAGGCGGAGATGGAAGTCGGTGAACTTGTCGCGCTCGGTGCGCAGGCGGGCCTGGTTCCCCTGGCCGATCAATTGGCCGTCCTGGACCTTCCAAAGTCCAAAGGGGCTGTTCTTGCTGGTCCAGAAGGTGAGGTCCTTGCCGTTGAAGAGCTGCTCCCAGCCTACTTCGCTGGGATCGGCCCGCCGCATGACCAACACCAGTTCATTGCCTTTCGAGTGCAGGTCGCTTTCGAATCGTTCGGGGCGGGGATCATTGGGAGCTCCCACACATAACGTCAACCGGTTCCCTTCCAAGCGGTAGATGCCACGCCAAACTCCAAACGTGCCCAAGATGCGGTCTCGAATCGGATCCTCGAATTTCATGTCAATGGTTTTGGGATCCTTGGTGGGGTCCAAAGTAAACGGGCCGTCGTCTTTCAGTCCGTTGACCATGGTGAGGCGGACCTGCTTGTCCTCGAAGACGATGTTCAGCCGCTTGAGTTCATCCGGCTGCAGCGGCTTGCCATGATTCTCGCCGTTCATGGCGATCCAGGTTCCTTGCAAGCGATCCTGATCCGATGAGCCAACGGCCGGCAGTTCCTTGAGCTCGATCTTGCGGATGTGGATCAGCGGCGACGCGTCGGTCAATTCCAGCTTCATAAACCCGCTGTCGGGCATGTCTGGGACGGCCTTTTCGGCAGTTACGACGCCATCGACGCTGATCGTTGCCTTCTTGCCGACTACGGTGATCTCGAGCCAGAACCAGCCGTCGGCTCCTGCCGGCGGCTTCTCCCACGGGGCAATGGTTTCCGAATTCGGCGCGACGTGCAGGATCAGGGCCCCGGTCTGGCGCTGGACGTTGAGCGAATCGAGGCATGCCTGCGCACAAATGCCATTTGCATTGTCGCGGAAATTCAAGCTGGCCTGCCCGCGCGTTACGATCTTCGCCTGGATTCGGCAGCGAAAATCGCCTAGCTTCTTGGGCCAGCCCAGAAAACCGCGGGCGCCGCCACCGATCAAAACGCCCTCCTTGACCTTCCAGGCTTCCGGTTCGGCGGTGTTCCAACCGGTGAGGTCCTTGCCGTTGAAGAGTGGTATGAAGCCGTCCAATCGAGCGGTGTCGAGCGCTCCCACATCGATATTTCCGGCGGCTAGTCGAGTTTTCGCCTCGGCGACACGGGCATCGAATTTATCCAAGGCGGCCGCGGCCGACCCTCCCTGCTTGATAGCCTCTTCAATGAGTTGACGCTCTTCTCTCCATAACTTGAGTAGTTCGGCTACCCGCGCGTGAACCGCTGTCGAGTCGCCCTCCGCTTGCGCAAGCCGGGCCTGCGCTTCCACCAGATCGGCCTGCGCCTGATTGAGATCCGCCTTGCTGATCCCTTTGGCATCGAAGGCGAGTTTGGCCTTCGCAAAGATCTGTTCCTTGGCGTTCTTCAGTTCGCGCAGCGATTGCAGGACGTCCGGCTTGGTCCCGTTGCTCGCCGGCAGCTCCATGATCTCGATCTTGCGAAAGTAAACGGTCCCCTCGCCGTGGAAACACTGCAGGGCGAGATGGCCCTTCGAATAGTGGTCGTCGTTGACCGATGCCAGCTCCTGGCCATTCAATAGCACCGTGATATGTCCGCCGTTGGCGATTACTTCTTGCGTGAACCAGGTATCTTCCGGGATGCTGTTGTCTCGGTTGCGGAAAAGCATGACGGGCCCGGAGGGATCATTGCGCATAAGTGTGCCCGTGTCGCCGCCGATCTGGGCTTCGAAGGCGCGGTTCGGATTTTGCGTGAAGCGGAACCATTGCCCGCTGTCCATTTTGCCGACATATTTGGCCCGCACACGGAAATGGAAGTTCTCGTATTCGCGGTCACTGACGAGATAGCCCTTGGCCCCGCCGCCGACGAGGACGCCGTCCTTATTTACGCGCCAGATCTTTGGATCGAGGAGAGTGGTCCAGCCAGTGAGGTCCTTGCCGTTGAAGAGTTGCACCCAGCCGGATTCGTTAGTCTTCTCTCCCTTTAGTTCGAGGTTGCGGAATTTGGCCACGTGCTCTGCCGTCGTCGAATTCGTCGCGGCCACGCCGACCCACAGCTCATCCGCCAACTGGGGCATCGTTCGCACAACGAGCGGGGCCGGGCTCCAACCAACCCCATCGCGGCTGAACCAATACCGGTACTGATCCTTTCGCCTCTCAATGCGCAAGAAATGCGGTTCGTCCGGCAGGTCATGCTCTACGACCGTGACCGGCTTCCCGTCGTTGAATTTTTCGACCGACGCAATGAGGCGACCAGTTTCGCCGTTGGCAGCACGAAAGAAACGCACA
>DATGHS010000253.1:0-9279 GCA_035307785.1 Gemmataceae bacterium | reverse complement strand
AATTCCGGCATCGGTGATTTTGGTTTGCCGAAGCGTCAATATTTTGAGCTTTTTGAGTTCCGCAAGATGTGCCACGCCTTCATCGGTGATTTTGGTACCGGTGAGACCAAGGGAAGTAAGTTCTTTCAGTTCCTTGACGTCGTTCAATCCTTTGTCGGTAATATTGTAAGACAAGCCTAAGACAGCAAGTTTCTTAAGCTGCTTGAGATCCTTGACGCCTTCGTCCGTTACCTTGGTGAAGTTCAGATCTAAAACCTCCAGGTTCGTAAGTTGCGCAATGGCTTTGATTCGCTGGTCCGTAACGTCGGTGCTGCTCAATACTAGGCATCTGATCTGTTTGAGGTCTTTCAATGCTTCGAGTTCCTGGTCGCTGATCCGAGGGCCGGCTAGGTCGAGCGCGACCAGGTTGGTTAGCCTGCTCAGGTCCTTGAGTCTTTGGTAACGTGGATCGTAACCTGGTGAAAGTCTCCTAAGATTGAGGGCAAAGCTGAATGGGACGTTTGGCACCTTGGTAACGTCCCAATTGACATAAGGCTCGAACACGGGAATCGGTTGACCCAGATAGCGGGGAGGCCTGTCGACTTTAAGGCGCGGGTCTAGGCCGCCGTCTGGGTAATACCCAACGCCCGCTTTGGCGAGCGTCTCTGTGGCCTCCTTCAATTGCTCCGGTGTCGGCTCGATGATTTTCGGCTCCTCGGCTGGCGCGAGGTGCGCGAATATGCCAACGCACAAGCACGCCAACAGACATGGAATGTGTCGCATGCGTTCCTCCAGAAAAGGCGTCGGCGGATTGGAGGGAATTGTAGCCGGAATGCGATAACAAACACCCCCGGCCTTACGGCCGGGGTTCGCCAGGATTGTCATAGTTAGCGAGCTCTGGCCGCAATACGACCACTACGACTTTGGACGCCGACGAACCCGCGGCGCTCCGATGATCTGATTCACGCTGTCATGATCAAACCACACAGGCACTCCGCCGGGGCGAAGGTAGACGGCGACTCCATCCCGCACAACCAACGCGCCGGGGTGATCAACTTCGAATCGTTGGCCGCCATGCAGTTCCACGGTGAATACGTGATACGGCCGCAAGTCGCGCAAGGCTTGAAGGACGTTGTCGAAGTTGTCGGCCGTCATTTCTACGCTCCGCCCGGAGAAAAGCAATGTTAGGGACAAATTCTCAGTTTCTAATTATAGGCTCAAAAGGTCAGCCAAGCATGGATGCGCCGGCCCACCGTGCCGAGCAGTGGGCCAGCGCATGCAAGCTTGGCCTACCCTACGGAACTGAGGCGCACGGCGTACTTCGGGGTGATGTCTTGCGTGGCGATGCCGACGGGATATTCGGCAGGCTCGGCGGCGGGGAGCCCCGATGTGAAGAGCATGGCAGCAATTAGGAAAAGGACACGAGGCAGTCGCATTCGTATTCTCCGATCCTGACGAACCTGTTCGGATTGAAGTGGCGTCCAATGGTCTTGACACGGCACGGCATTTGCCCAGAAGTTCTTCGTCGACTCGGCCCGAATTGGAGTAAACGTCATGACAACTCGTCGTATTATCGCTCTCATTGAATTGGCCATGTTGACCGTGATAATCGGCCTTTCGGGGATCATTGGTGCAATACCATTTCTGGGGGGGGGACAAAGAAGATCTCCCACTCTTGGTGTTTGTTTCGGCAAGCCTGCTGCTGGCGCTGGCGGGAATACTCTGGCTCATTTCTTGGAGCATCTCTCTCAGAAACGCCGTGTCGATAGCTGCAGCTATCTTGCACGGGATGGCGGTTTTCGTAGGCATTGCCGGCGCCGTCGTTAGCATTGCCGTATTGACAGAGCATCATCCGCCTCTCACTGCCGCCCAAGTCGCGATCATCCTTCAGGAAGTGGTTGTCTATTCAATCATTCCGGGAGTGATATTCGTAGCTGCCGCCTTTGAATTGCGATTTTTCTGGCGCAGCCGGAGCGCTAACAAGTCGGCTCGATGATTTTCGGCTCCTCGGCCGGCGCGAGGTGCGCAAATGCAGCCAGGCACAAGCACGCCAACAGACATGGAAAGTGTCGCATGCGTTCCTTCAGAAAAGATGTCGGCGGATTGGAGGGAATTGTAGTCGGCGAGCGGCGAGCAGCACCCCCGATGCCTTAGACCAAGCGCCAAATATAGACTATGTCGATTCAGCCACTTCAGAGGTTGCCGATCACTTCATGGTCAGGCACGCGCCAATGAGAAACGCCAAAACACCAAGTACTGCGCCAACACTGAGAAGCCATAAAAGGAATCCTGCCAAAACCGTGACGAACTTGCCTTGTTTCCGGACGCGGCGGTATTGGATCCAACTCCACACTAATGCCGCACCGCCTACACACCAGAAAATCTCCGTACTCGCAAGCAAAATGGCTCCGGCGGGGTCGGGGAGTGGCTCGTCAAGAACCGAGAGTGTGATAAGCACCAAGCCTCCCGACAACACCAGGACGCAGCCGAGCGCCAAGCCTACCACTACAGAGCCTGGCATCGTCGGCTTCGCGGTCACATCTGCTTCTTCCGCTTCGAGAATGGGCGATTGTCGTTGACGTGTAGCTGGGCGCTGCGCGCTGCGTTGGGCGGAAATCGCCTCGGGCTGCCTGGGGGCGCGAGCCTCGCATGTGCAAGTTGCACCGGCAGTTAGCGGTCGGCCACATTTTGGACAAGCTGCAACGGTCATTCGCGCGTTTCTCTGGAACGTAGGCAGAAAAGAGGTCGGCGGATTGGAGGTAATTGTAGCGTCTGCGGGACGGCAAACACCCCCGGCCTAACGGTTGGGGTGTCGCCAATGGCCACTGGTCTTGGCGAACCCCGCCCGTGAGGGCGGTGTCAAGAGTGGGGTTTCGTACCACCGCTGCCCTGGTTGAAGCGAGGTCAACTCGTTGCCGGCGCGGGCCATAGTGGCGTAAGTAATAGAAACCGGCAACGAAAGATAGTTACGCGGCTCGCCGATTGCTTCCGCCGCAAGTCGTTTCTCAGCAAACTCTTAAGAGATGTGGCCGCCTCGAGCGACCAATTCGTTGCCACGTTGCCGTCGTTGCCGCGAACTGGGCGCCCCAGCGCGCGGGTCGGCAACGAATCCGCGAACGCGCACGCCTAATCCAACATCGCCTCGATCTCATCTCGAAGTTTTCTGGCGACGTCTTGGCGGCTGGCGTTGGTGCTGGGCTTCCAGTTGGCGTGGCTGGGGTTCAGCAGCAATTCGCGCTTCTCATCTGCGAAATGCACCACCAGGCGCACGGTCCAGAATTGCTTGGCGGGATCAATGATCGTGAAAGGCCGAATGTCGCAGCGGGCGATGGCATCGGCTGGAATGCGGTAGCGGTCGGAATCGCCCTCCAACAGCACTTGCCGACGGGCTGCGTCGATCTTCAGTAACAACAAATCGGAAGCGTACGTCCAGCGGACCTGCGAAAAGTGCTCGCGCGGAATCAGCGACACGTAGATCGATTCGGGGTCGTGCGGATCGATCAGACTATCGTTCCGTTGGCCGATCTCGTAGCGGAGCCGGTGCTCGATCCAGCGGTTGGAGGTCGCGCTGGTGCAACAGAGCGCGACGTACACTCCCCAGATTGCAATGGGCACACCCGCGGCCAGCAACGCGGCTCCGATCGGCCAATTCGCCTCGGCCAATTGCCACACGCCAAGCGCCGCGAGCGCGATGCCGCCAAAAAAGCAAACAAGCGGATGAAGCTCGATCAGATTCACTTTGGCTTTGTAGCCTGGACCGCGGACACGTTGGCGAAACGGTTCGGGGACCGGAGTCACTTCCGCGACTTGAACCGGAAGAACATCGGGCAACCGGTCGCGCGGTTCCGTGGCCGTCATGCGGTCGCGCCGGGGTTGGTTGTCGCGTGGAGTCATGGCGTCGCTCCGAGTTGGTAGCCAAGTGGTAGAAATCCGCGAACGAAGCCTGGCAATGAACCATTGAAACTGCGATTGGTCGCTATCGCTATTGTGAAGGCACGGGCGGCGGCGTCCAGGGAAGGCAGCGAGCAGCGCCTGATTTCACCTGGCACTTCCGGCAATTATCAGCGTTATCGAAGTTAGTTTTCTTGGGCACTCCAGCGTCCGCGCTTACCTCATTTATCGAAAAATCCCATCTTGCCGAAGATAACGACTGAACTCGCTTTGCCGAAATGCCGATTTTGGAAAAGGATTACGCCGCGCTTCCACCGCGGTGAAGCTAGAACTGCCAGGGAATAGGCCATGAATGCGAAGGCGATCGGTTCTGCTCTGGTGTTCGTGGCCATTTTTCAGTTTGCGGCCAGCAGCGCGCCTGCGGACATTTTGACCCAAGTTCAATCTCCCGAGCAGGCCAAGCAACCGCCCGACAAAAAGCCGCCCGACGGTCAAAACCCACCACCAGATAAGAAGGGACCCGCCGAACCGAAGCTTCCGCTAGACAACCAGCCCGCAGTGCCGCCGCAGACCGATATCTTCGCCCAGACGCCAACTTCCGTGGAAGCGCCGCGCGGTTTCAACCCGCATATGATGGGCGACTTCGGCACCTATTTTGCGCTGCAAACGGTGCGACTCTCGGGCTTTCAGACCGTCACCACCTTCCCCGACTTTAGCTCCAACACCACGCCCATTTCTCAAACCTTCAATGTTCGGGTTCCCGTGTCCGCTCTCGGCGCTTTCAAGGTGGCCGAAGGTGATAGCCCGCGGCCGCAAGACCGGCTGTTCCTCGATTATAACTTTTTTGAAGGCTTGCAAAACGGCCCCGCCGGCGGTGTAAACACGACGACGAATATTGTTGTTAACGGCGCGCTCGCGCAATCGGTTCGAACCTTTATTCCTCCGGTGCCTGGCGTCGATTTGAATCGCGAAGTTTTCGGCTTTGAGAAAACCTTTTTCGACGGAATTTGCTCAGTCGAACTTCGCATGCCCATGCTCCAGCAGCAATTTGTGGACGGTTCGGCGGCCAACCTCATCGGCGACTTGACCGTGGTCGGCAAACTTGCCCTTTTATCCAACCCGGTTACCGGCGATGTCTTGACCGGAGGACTGGCGCTAACGGTGCCCACGGGGGGCGGCCTCAGCACCATCGACGGCACCATTTACTCAACCCTGTTCCAGCCTTTCGTGGGCTATGTTTGGAATTTTAACAATTTCTTTTTGCAAGGGTTCCATTCCCTGGTGGTGCCCACCGATTCGCGCGACGTACTCCTGTTATTCAACGACGTGAGCTTGAACTACTGGATGTACCGCGGCAACGCCACTCGGATCATCAGTGCTGTCGTTCCCGCGCTCGAATGCCACGTAACCACGCCGCTCAATCACCGTGGCGCCACGGATCCCCTGGTCGTGCCCGACCTGGTCGTGCTTACCGGCGGCGTGCACATTGGCTTGTTTCAGAACGCACTACTGACCGCCGGCGTCGCCACGCCCGTCACAGGCCCAACGCCCTTTACGATTGAAGCCATTGCGCAATTCAACTGGCGATTCTAAACGGAACGACGGCTGGAAGCCGCCACTAAGAAAAACGGCTTAGATTTGCAGCACATCCCCAATCACTTCGCCATGCACATCGGTCAGGCGACGGTGGATGCCGTTGTGGTAGAACGTGAGTTTCCGATGATCCAGGCCGAGCAAATGCAAGATCGTGGCGTGCAGATCGTAAATCGTGGTGCCATTCTGCACGGCCTTGTAGCCGAATTCATCGGTCGCGCCATAGCTGAAAGCGCGCTTCACGCCGGCGCCGGCCAGCCAGGCGGTGAAGCCATGCGGATTGTGATCGCGGCCGCTGGCGCCCTTTTGGAAGGTGGGCATCCGGCCAAATTCCGATACCCACACGACCAGCGTATCGGCGAGCAAACCGGTGCGCTGCAAATCTTTCAGCAACCCCGCACAGGGCTGGTCGAAGATCGGTCCGTGGATGTCGTATTGCGACTTCAGCATCCGGTGCCCGTCCCAGTTTCCCACGCCCTCGCCCATGGCATAACTGCCGTTAAATAGCTGCACAAAGCGAACATCGCGTTCCAGCAACCGGCGCGCCAGCAGGCAATTGCGGGCGAAGCCGGCCTTGATCTTGTTGTTGCTGTCGGTTCCGTAGAGCCGTTGTGTTTCTGTAGTCTCGCGGCTCAGGTCGGCCGCTTCCGTCGCGCGCACCTGCATCTTCGCGGCCAATTCGTAGCTGGCGATGCGGGCCATCAATTCGCTGTCGCCGGGATGCTTCTCTAGGTGCTTTTCGTTGAGAAGATTCAGGAAGTTCCTAGTATCCGAATCGCCAGCTGCGCTGATTTGCTTCGGCCGCGACAAATGTGGAATCGGCTTGTCGGCATTGAAGGCAGTGCCCTGGAAAACCGCGGGCAGAAAGGCGCTGTTCCAGTTGTTCGGGCCGGTTTGCGGCACGCCGCGAGGATCGGGGATCGCCACAAACGCCGGCAAGTCGGCACAGTCGCTGCCCAGGGCATAGGTCACCCACGAACCGATGCTGGGGAAACCGTCGAGCGTGAAGCCGGTGCTCATCTGATTCTCGGCCGGCCCGTGCGTATTGCTCTTGGCAGTGAGCGAATGAATGAAGCACATTTCATCGGCCAATTCGGCGAGGTTCGGCAGAAGTTCGGAAACCATCTTGCCCGACTGGCCGCGCGGCCGAAAGGACCACAGAGGCCCGGCGAGGTTTCCATTTTCGCCCTGGAAAGTAACCAGATTCTTTGCTCCCGGCATGGGCTGGCCCGAGCGCTTCACCAATTCCGGCTTAAAATCGAAGGTGTCAATATGGCTGACAGCCCCGGAGCAGAAGATGAGCAGCACCCGCTTGGCCTTGGGCGCGAAGTGCGGCGGCCGCGGCGCTAGCGGCGCTTCGGGGTGAATATCGGGCGACCAGGCGCTCTTCTCTTCGGCCAGCAGCCCTTGCTCCGAAAGAAGCGATGCGAGCGCGATGCCGCTCAGGCCTAGCGCCGCGTCGCCGAGGAAGGCGCGACGGCTGAGGAGGAATCGGCCGGCAGGATGAATTGGCGCGTTTGACATATCATCGTCCGATTGGCCTAAAACGTTCGCGAGGGGCGACGCTGCAACACGCTAATGCCCACCTGTGCCTGGTAATGATTCCGATTGAGCAGCGCACCTGGCCCAAAACTCTTCTTGCGCTCGGCGTGCACCTTCGGGATACTCAATTAGCCAGCCCGGGGGCTCGTTCATCACCACGGCACCCTCAGCTTCGGCGAGGGCCAAGGCGAAGCGATGGATGCCATCCCAAAGCCGATGTGGAGCTTGGCTCCAGCCGCAAATGATATAACCGACCTGATCATACCACACATACTCAGCGACCTCGGGGCCGAAGCCGGCGAATACGCGCATAGCCGTCTCCCAGTATAGCCGTCGCTGGACCTTCAGCCGGTGAGGCTTCTCTGTCAAATTCAAGAAGTCGTGCGGGTCGAAGTGCCCGACGAAGTGAAAGTGGAGCACGCTAGCCTCCGCCGCCGAGCAAAACGTTTACTCACTCCACATACAAGAATTCGTTCGCATTCAACACCGCTCGGCATAACGCTGCTAGCCCGTGCTCTCGGACGAGCGTGAGCGCTCCGCTTTCTTCTGTCGTGGTTGGCTCGCGCTGGAACGCCAATACAAACCCTCGTCGCACCTGCGCCGCCGCATCGTCACCCGCTTCCCGGCGTAACCGCTCGGCGAAGAAGTCCGCTTGCTGCAACATAAACGGGCTGTTCAGCAGATTCAGCGCTTGCAACGGCGTGGTCGAACGGTTGCGGCGTGGGGCGATTTGACCGGCGTCCGGGCAATCGAAGACGCCGAAGGTGTCGTCAAGCTGCATCCTCGGCTTGCTCCAATAAATCATGCGGCGAAACTCTGCCGGCCCAAATTCCTTCTTCGGCGTGTAGACCTTCACGTAATTCGTATTCGGCTCGAACAGATCAAAACCCGGCCCGCCCATTTTCGGATCCAGCCTGCCGCTGACGAAAAGAATGGAATCGCGAAGGACCTCGGCCTCTAACCTTCGCGGACTGAAGCGCCAATAGAGGCGATTCTGTGAGTCCACCAATTTCGGATTTCGGATTTCGGATTTCGGATTTGAAGAGGATTGCCGGTATGTGGCGGAGGTCACGATCAGGCGATGGATATTCTTCAGACGCCATGCCGCCTGCGGCGGCGCCGCATCGCCCGCTAAGCCGCAAGCGGCAAGTTCGCTGGCCAACCAGTCCAGCAACTCCGGTTGCGATGGCTTGCTCCCGTTGCGGCCGAGGTCGCTGGGTGTATCCACCAGGCCGGTGCCGAAATGGTAGTGCCAAAGACGATTGACAATGACGCGCGCGGGCAGTGGATTGCGCAGATCGGTGAGCCATTTTGCCAGTTCCAGGCGGCGTTGCGAATCGGCGGCGCTTTCAGAGAGCGACCATTTCGGCGCCACCGCAGACAACATGCCCGGCGGCACCGACTCCTTTGGCTGCATGGGGTCGCCGCGATTGAGCAGCCGGACCGGCTCCGGAGTCGTGAACTTGCCGGCATACGCGGCGGTCATTTGTTCCGCGTCACGAAGCTGCTTCTCCAACTCGGTGCGACGCGCTTGCAAGTCTCGAAATCGGCTGCGCTCGGGCGGCGATAATCCTGGCGGTTCGGCCGCGCCGGCGCTGCCGAATGCTACCCGATCATCGGAAGAAGCAACCACCTGCCAATGGCCCGGCTCCAACGCGGTTTCGATCTTGTAGCGTACGCTCAAACGGTCCTGGTATTTCCCTTCGCGGTCGCGGCCCCAGACGATGCGGTCAATCTCCGCCGGCCGCGCGAACTCGATCTGCACCCAGCCCTTGCCCGTTTCGTTGGATATCCAGCTGCGGCCATTGCCGTACTGGCCGTCATTCACGTATTCGAGTTTGTGCGGCGGACCATTGAAATTGCCGGATGACGAGACTTTGGCGCCTGCCGAAGCCAAGGCAACATTGCGCGCTGAATTCTCGCTGGTGAAGACTTCCAACTCATCGATGCACGGCTCAAGATTGTTGGTGGCGAGCACGGTGAAGCGCACGAATTTCACGCGCACGGGCGAAAAGCGCTCCACATTTTGCCTCGGGTTCACCGGCAGGCGGCGTGGTGTGGTTGCTAATGGATCGGCCAGCGGTTCGAGTGCTGTCAGGTCTCGCTCCAGCTTCTCTATCTCTCGTCGCAGTTGTGCAGCCAAATCGCGTTTTCTGGCCGCATCGGGCTGGTTCGCCAATGGCCGGTCACCGTGCTGAACTCCCGAAAAGATCGCTTTCAGAGAGTAATAGTCCTTTTGGCTTACCGGATCGAATTTGTGATCGTGGCAGCGGG
>DATGHS010000252.1:0-7043 GCA_035307785.1 Gemmataceae bacterium | reverse complement strand
ATTCGCTCCAAGTTTCACCGCGCGCAGCGAACGCTTCTGCGGACTTTGGATCGAGCTTAATCGCATCATCGAAGTCGACAAAGGCTTTATCGTACCGCCCCTTGGTCGCCCACACGGCGCCCCGATACAGAAATGCAGCAGGTTCCCTGGGGTCTAACCGTATCGCCTGATCCAAGTCTTCAATTGCCCTATCGTAATCTTCCCTCGCGCTCCAGATGAGGCTGCGGTTGCAAAGGAAAATGGCATCTCTTGGCGCCAGGCTGATCGCGATGCCCATGTCGGCAAGCGCCTTATCATAATCCTGTTTCGCAGCCCACACTGCGGCTCGAACATTAAATGCCTCGGCATATTTGGAATCCAAACGAATCGCCTCATCGGCGTCGCGCATCGCTTTATCGAACTCCTTTTTGTCTTGCCAGGCGCTGCTCCGGGCTGCCAACGCACGCGAGTAGGCCGGATCAAGAGACACAGCATGGTCAGTGTCCTCAAGCGCTTTGTCAAATTCGTCCTTTGCAGTCCAGACTCGGCTGCGCTCAACGAAAGCGTCGGGATTATTCGGATCGAGGCGAATCGATTCGTTGAGCGCCTTTAGTGCCTTATCGAATTCCTTTTGTTCAATGCCAACGTAACCCAGGCAATTAAGCGCGAAAGCGTTTCCGGGATCGAGGCTGATGGCTTCATCAAGGTCCTTGCATGCTTTGTCGAACTCGTGTTTGTCGGCCCAAGCGTAACCGCGCATGTACAAGGCCCGAACGTTTTTCGGATCAAGCCGGATGGCTTCAGAGTATTCCCTAATCGCTTTGTCGTAGTCTCGCTGTTCATCCCACGCCTCTCCCCGGCTGACAAATATCGTCGGATCGTTAGGATTCAACCGAATGCATTCATCCAAGTCCTTTAGGGCCCTGTCGTACTCTCGTTGCTCCAACCAGCCGAGGCCGCGCATGTGCAGAGCGAACGTGTTTTTCGGATCAGCCTTGATATGCTCGTCAAAATAGGCCGTGGCTTCCTTGGCCAGCACGAAGTCAGCCTTGTTCACCCAACCTTCGTGATGTCCATCATGGATGCGAAGCTGACCATTCCGGTCCTGGCGCACGTGGAACGGCATTTGGTCGCAAAGCGAGGATGCGAACAGCGCCTTGTCTGTGCTGATGTAGAAGATGATGTCTTCGACCGGCCTCTTGGGCAACACATTTTCGCCCATCCACGATTTCTCTTGGGCCAACGAGCAGGTGTTTCCCCCAACAACGAATGACACCGCCAAACCGAGAACTACGAAAAAGCGCGCTTTCATTGCCCGTACCCTCCGCATGGACACACCGCCGGCGCGAGTTACCGGCCTTGCCGATGGCATGGAAATGTAGCTAACTCCGAGAATGCGAACAAGATCAGCCGCTCGGCCGCTCGGCAGTGCCTCAATTTGGGAGGGCGAGGCGCCTCGCCCTCCCAAGCGACTGCAAACGGAGGCGCTATCTTCTGCTCTTATCGCTTGCATAACTGGCGTGGCTCAGTTATGGGCCGATGAGGAGAGAATCCTTCATGGCCCATCGTTGCATTCCGCTCACTCTGTTCGCCTTCGCGCTCTTCACCACGCGCGCCATCGCCCAAATTCCCGAAACCGCCTCGCCGCTCGCCGCACCTGCCGAGGTTCTGCTGCCGCCAAGCCCCGACTGGAACTTGGACCAGCCCAGCGAGCGCCTCATCCATCAGCCCGGCTGGTATGCGGCCGGCGGAGTGCTGGTCGCGCCGCCTATTCTCTTCGCCGGCAGCTCTTCGCTATTTAATTTTCAGAGCGCGGTGTTGCCGCCGTTGCCGTCGCCGTGGGCCACCATTGGCTTTCGCCGCGATAATGATGTTTCCTGGCAAACGTCGTTCCTGCTGGTGCCGCTCTACGATGCGAACGGCACGATCTTCGGCCGCCCATATGGCGTGAGCACGGTGGGGCTCGACGTCGATCGCATCTCGACCAACCACTCGGCTTGGCCTGGCCTGGACATGCGCTGGCAAATCGGCCTGCGGATCGTTGGCATCGGCGTGGATGCCGTGCCGATCCCGTTCGCGCTTGGCCCCCATGTTGGCCTGCGCTTCGAATGGCCGTTGCGACCCGGCCTGTCGCTATTCGCCTGGCCCGATGTCGGCGTGCTGCCGTCTTTATTCCTCGGCATTCCAATCGTCGATTTGCGCGGCGAAGTCGGGTTCTCGTGGCGGCCGCTCCAAGTGCCGGGGCTGTCGCTCTCGGCAAGCGCATTCAACGAAGCCGCCGGCTTCGGCATCGCCGGCCTCCTCACGCCGGGCGTCAAAGCGCGCCTGGCGTGGAATTATTAGCGCCAATCAAAAGATAACCACTGATCACTCGGATGGCACGCATAAGAAAATCTACATTAGATTATCGGTCCTTTTCCATGTCGCCCGTATTCAACGATGATCTTATCTGTGCCATCCGTGTAATCAGTGGTTTTTCCTCTTTGCCACTTGCATATGTTTGGACGATTCCAAATTCCCAATTCCGCAATCAAAATTGGATTGACTTCACATCCGTCACAGTGTACTATGGGCCTGTGACACATCCGCAGATTTACGTTATACGTCGAACTCTGCGGCGTCTTAATCACAAACACCTGCTGTCGCGCTTTCAGAGAGGCTCGCATGAGACGCATCTGCCCGACCGCATGCGGCGTTGTGGGGTTCTGCCTGTTCCTGGCCCCCGCACTTTTGGCCGATCCGCCTGCCAACACCGACAAGACGAAATCCGCCCTGGCGCTGTCTAAGCGCATCGATGAACACATCGCCGCTGGGTGGAAGGCTCAGGACGTAACGCCTGCGCCCCTGGCCGACGATGCCGAATTCTTTCGGCGCGTGCATTTGGACATTGCGGGGAAGATTCCCAGCGTCTGGGATGTGCGCGCGTTCCTGGCCGACAAGCGGCCCGACAAGCGCCAACGCGTTATCGAGAAGTTGCTGGAAGGCGAATTGAAAGACGATGGCACCAGAGCCGGGCCGACTGGCTATGTCCGCCATTTCAGCAACGTCTGGCGCCGCGAATGGTTGCCGCAAACGCTGAACAATCCGCAATTTCAGTTCTACGGGCCGCAGTTCGAAACCTGGCTGCAACAAAAGCTCCGGACCAATACGCCATACGATCAAATGGTTCGGGCCCTCCTCACGGCCCCAGTCAATCCATCGCCGAATGGGGCATATGATCCCTACGGCTTCGCAGCCTCAAGCTTCCTTTACGTCAACGAGATGAAGCCGGAAAACCTGGGGGCTGCGGCTTCACGATTGTTTCTGGGAATCAAGATCGAATGCGCCCAGTGCCATAATCATCCGCTGGATAAATGGAAACGCGAACAGTTTTGGGAATTCGCCTCGTTCTTCGCCGGCTTTCAACCGATTGGCCAGTTTCAACGCCGGGCGCCGGCCGAGCTCATTGAAATCCGTACGCTCTCAATTCCCGACCTGAACAAGAAGGTTTCGGCGAAGTTCCTCGATGGCAAGGAGCCCAAGTTCAAAGAAGACGTTAGCTCCCGCGTGACGCTCGTGGACTGGATGACCGCGAAAGACAATCCTTACTTTGCCCGCAATGCGGTCAACCGCGTCTGGAACCAGCTATTCGGCGCCGGCTTGATTGATCCCATTGATGAGCCGGGCGACCAAAACCCGCCCAGCCATCCGGAATTGTTGGAAGAGCTAACGAAAGCGTTCGTGGATAGCGGCTACGACCTGAAATTCCTGATCAAGGCCATCGTCAATAGCCAGACCTACCAGCGCTCCAGCGCCGCGCCGGGAGCAAGCGCGAGCAGCGAGCGAACTTTTGCCCGCATGAAAGTGCGCGGCCTCACGCCGGAGCAACTGTTCGACAGCCTGGAACAGGCCACTTATTTCCGCGAGCCGGTGGGCGACAATCAGAACCGATTTAGCCAACCTCGTGCCGAGTTCATCGCCAAGTTTTCCAGCACCGAGAGGCCGGCCGAGCTGCAAACGTCGATTCTGCAAGCGCTCACGATGATGAATGGCCGATTCATTGGCGAGCGCACCAGCACCGAACCGGGGAAGACGCCGGATGATCAGAGCAACTTGCTGTTAAGCTTGCTCGACACTCCATTCATGAGCACGCCGGGACGCATTGAAGCGGTCTATTTGGCCACGGTGGGCCGATTCCCGAGGCCCGAAGAGATGAAGAAGCTCACCGAGTACGTCGAAAAGGGCGGCCCCAGCGGTGACAAGAAAAAAGCATTCGCCGATGTTTACTGGGCGCTCCTCAACAGCAGCGAATTTGGGTTCAACCATTGAAATGCGGAATTGGGACTTCGGAATGCGGAATTAAAGTAAGCCTGCCTTTTTTAATCGGTTTTGATTCCGCAATCCGAATTCCTCATTCCGAATTGGAATTTCGAAATTGTACATGCCATTGCAGAATCATTTACATTAGGAGCACCCCATGGATCGTCGTCATTTCTTTCGAGTTAGCGCCTGCTCGGCGGTGGGCGTGTCGGTTTCCGGCTGGCTGTCGGCTTTGGCCGATCAGGTGGCGACCAATCCGCAACGGAAGCGGTCGTGCATTCTGCTCTGGATGAACGGCGGCCCCAGCCAGATCGACACCTTCGACCCAAAGCCGGGCCACGCGAATGGCGGCCCGTTCAAGCCGGTGCAGACTGCCGTGCCGGGCATTCAATTCAATGAGCCGTTCCCGCTCCTTGCGAAGCATGCGAAGAACCTGGCCGTCATTCGCTCCATGCAGACGAAGGAAGGCGACCATGGCCGAGCAACGTACCTGATGCGCACCGGCGTGTTGCCGTTCGGCGCGATTCAGTACCCTTACATCGGCTCGCTCATCGGCAAGGAACTCAGCCCTCCGGATGCCGAGCTGCCCGACGTGGTGGCCGTCGCCCCGGTCCGCTTTTTCAATCTCGGGGCGTACAGCTCCGGCTTTCTGGGACCGAAGTACGCGCCGCTGATCATTGCCGAGAACGCGTTCAACCGCGGCGGCAACAACAACGGCAACGATTACGAGCAATTCCTGAAAGTGGCCGATATGGACCGGCCTCAGGAAGTGTCTGCCGATCATCACGATGCCCGTGTCGATCTGCTCGAAGGCCTGGAAAAGAACTTCTTGAACGGCCGGCCCGATGTTCCTGGTCAAAGCCACTTTTCCGCCTACGAGCGCGCCGTGCGGATGATGAAGTCGCAAGCTGCGCGCGCATTCAAGCTCGAAGAGGAACCCGACCGCGTGCGCGACAAGTATGGCCGCAACCTGTTCGGCCAGGGCTGCTTGTTGGCCCGCCGGCTCGTCGAGCGCGGCGTGCCGTTTGTGGAGGTCACGCTCGGACCGGTCGATGGGGCGCCGGGCGGCTGGGACACGCACCAGAACAACTTCGACCAGATCAAGCGGCTGGGCGGAATGCTCGACCCAGCCTGGGCCAGCCTGATGGATGATCTCGAACAACGCGGGTTATTGGATACCACGATGATCGTCTGGATGGGTGAGTTCGGCCGCACGCCGCAAATCCGGGGCAATGGCCGCGACCACTTCCCCAATGCCTGGAGCGTGGTGCTCGGCGGCGGCGGCATCCAGGGCGGCCAGGTGGTCGGCAAGACCAGCAACGATGGCATGAGTGTGGAGAACCGGCCCGTCAGCACCATCGACCTGCTCGCCACTGTGTGCAAGGGGCTTGGCATCGACCACATGAAGCAGAACCAATCCAACGTCGGCCGGCCCATCCGCATCGTGGATAAGGCCGCCAAGCCGATCAACGAGATCCTGACATGAGAATTAGAACCACGAAAGACACGAAAACAGGATTGAACTTTTCTTCGTGTCTTTTGTGTCTTTCGTGGTTGTTACTTCTTTCACCTCTGCCTGCCTATTCGCAAGACAAGCCGAAGCCCAAGAATCAGGCCGACGTTTACGACCTGCTCTACATGGGCAAAGCACGTCCCTATTTCATTCGCCTACACGTCTTTATGAACGACAAGCCGTACGGCGAACTGTGGACGCGCTACATCGATGCGCTCTTCGCCGATCTCGACGTGAACGGTGATGGGTACATTGATCGAAAGGAATTGCGCCGCGTGCTCACGGCCGGCAGTCTCAAGCAGCTCGTGTCATCCAATGCGATGAACATGCGCCTGGAATCGCGGCCTGATTTCGATGAGTTAGATACGAACCACGATGGCCGCATCTCGCGTGACGAGCTGGAACAATACTACTTGCGAAATGGCGTGTCGCTGACGCGCCTGCTTCCCGGCTTTAATGTCGATCCGTTTGCCGAGGTTCTGTCCAAAGTCATTTTCCGGCATCTGGATAAAAACGGCGACGGCCGGCTGACGAAAGAAGAGGTGCAACAAGCCGAAACGCTTCTCGACAAGCTCGATTTAAACGACGATGAATTGCTTTCCGTCAGCGAGATCGCTCCGGAGGTGACCCTGCAAGATTATCGCCCGCCGGTCACGGTGGACCAAAACGAAGTGGCCCGTCGGTTCATCGTGGCCAGGCCGTCGCAACCGGTTTCCTATCTGGCCCATACGGTCCTGCATTACTACGACCGAGACAAGGATTTCCATCTCACGCGCGAAGAGTCGGGGCTGGATGCCGAAGCCTTTGCCAGGCTCGACCGCGATGGCAACGGCAAACTCGATGTGCCGGAACTGGCCGACTGGTTCGCCAACGGCCGCCCCGATTTGGAACTGCGCGTTTCGTTTCACCGGACCAGCGCCACCGGTTGGGCCGAGGTACAGACGTTTCGAAAACCTGGGGTGAAAATCGTCGAACGGCCGAACGGGCTGATCCGGGCCCGGTTGGGGGAAGTGACGCTGGAAATCGGCGGAGGATCCGATGCCATTTACAGTCCGCTCGCCAATAATCTGTTTGGCCAGTCGATCCGGCAAATGTTTCAGCAATTGGCCAAGGGAAAGGATTTCATCGATGAGAAGGATTTGCTCGGCGTGAGAAACCCTTATCTGGAAGTGGCGCTGGATGTTGGCGATCGCAATCGCGACGGCAAGTTTACGGTGCGCGAACTGGAAACCTATTTGAATTTGCAGTTCCA
>DATGHS010000251.1:0-9251 GCA_035307785.1 Gemmataceae bacterium | reverse complement strand
TGGTCGTTTCCCATTTTCCGATCAGCTTGGCGGCATCGATCTTCTTTTCGTCGGCTTGAGCGAAGGGCCCGAACAAGTCCACGACTGCCAGTGCCACCAACACGCTAATAATCGCTCTCATGGCCGGCCTCTTGCTTGATGGGGTTACGGTGGAACTGAGTCTTCCTCGCCGCGTGGGCATTGTACGGAAACCTAAACGGGGGTTTTCTTTTTTGCAGCCCGGAAGATAATCACCCCATCGACTCTCACCGAAATTCTCTTCGAGGATCATACCCATGCGTCTTTCCCGATGCTGGCTGGCGCTGTTCGCGTTGCCGGCGCTATTGAGCTTCTTGCCCGCCGACGAACCGCCCAAAGCGGATGGGCCGATCAAGTGGAAAAAGATCGTGGTCGAGCCGGTGTTTCGCTCCGAAGGCGTGGCCGTTGCCGACGTCAACAAGGATGGCAAGCTCGATATTCTCATCGGCGACTACTGGTACGAAAACCCGAGCTGGGAAAAGCACGAAATCCGCAAGCCGGTGAACATCAAAGACAAAGGCCTGGGCAGCTATAGCGAGTGCATGTGCTGCTGGGCGGATGACATCAACAAAGACGGTTGGCCCGACCAGATCGTGATCGGCTTCCCCGGCAAGCCGGCCTACTGGTACGAGAACCCACAGGGCAAAGACGGGCACTGGAAAGAGCACATGATCTGGCACAGCGCCTGCAACGAGACGCCGACGTACGTCGATCTCTTCGGCACCGGCAAGAAAGTGCTTGTCATGGGCTGGCAGACGAAGGGGAAAGAAGACCAGGGGCAGATGGCGTGGTTTGCTCCCGGCAAGGACCCGACGGCGCTTTGGGAAATGCACCCGATCAGCGAGCCAAGCGCTCCGGGCAAAGAAATCCCCGGCACCCGTCGCTTCTCGCACGGCCTCGGCATCGGTGACGTCAACGGCGATGGCCGGCTCGATGTGATCTGCACCGGCGGCTGGTGGGAGCAACCGGCGAAAGTCAGCGATGAGCCGTGGAAATTCCACCCCGCGAATCTCGGCGAAGCGTGTGCCGACATGTTTGCGTACGACATCGACGGCGACGGCAAGGCCGACATCATTAGCAGCTCGGCGCACAAATTCGGCATCTGGAGTTATCGGCAGAAACCGGGCAAGGATCATCCGAATTTCGTGAAGGTCGATCTCTTTCCGCAACTGGTTTCGGAAACCCACTCGATGTGGTGCGTCGATCTCGACGGTGACGGGCTGAAAGATCTGGTCACCGGCAAGCGCTTCTGGTCGCACGGCAAGAATGAGCCGGGCTCCGACAAGCCGGCGTACCTCTATTGGTTCCAGGCCAAGAAGAGCAGCGACGGAACGATCTCGTTCATCCCGCATGTCATCGACGAGGATTCCGGCGTGGGCACGCAGTTCCAGGTCATCGATTTCGACGGCGATGGGAAGCTGGATATTGTGACGTCGAATAAAAAGGGGACGTTCGTGCATTTGCAGGTGAAGTAGAGTCAACGGAGGGCCCACGGACTTCCGTCCGTGGGCTTTCGTTTTTTTGGAAGAGGCGCAGTCATGTTCCGCCGTTTTCTCTTCCTTCTCCCGCTTCTCCCGCTTGCCTGCTCCGACCCGCCTCCGCCGGCGAAGCCGCAAGCGGAGCCGCCGGTTGTTCGCGCTGCCGAATGCCGCTGGGCGACCGGCCCCATCAAAATTGACGGCCGAATCGACGAACCGGCCTGGAATAATGCGCAAGAACTCACCGCGTTCAGCATCTACTGGGAGAAGAGAGTACCAAGCACGGTGACCACGGCCAAGCTGCTGTGGGACGAGCAGTACTTCTACTTCATGGCCGACATGGAGGACTACGACCTTTACGCCGACGTGACCGAACGTAACGGTATGACCTGGCTGAACGACGTCTTCGAGATTTTTCTGAAGCCGTCCGCCGGCAAGCCGCCGTATTACGAGTTCCAGGTCAACGCGGCGAACACGCCGTTGGAGCTGTTCCTGCCTTCGCGCGGGGCGGGGGGCTACCAGCGGTTCGCCAGGCAATCGAAGCTGGGCCTGGAGTCCGCCGTCAAGCTGCGGGGAACCCTCAACAAGTTCACCGACAAAGACGGCGGCTGGACCGTGGAAGGTCGTATCCCCTGGTCGGCCTTCAAACAAACCGGCGGCCGGCCCGAGGTGGGCGCGAAATGGAAGTTCGCGCTGTGCCGCTACGATTATTCGTGGACGCTTGAGCAACCGGAATTGATGTCCACCGCACCACTGACGAAGCCGGATTTCCACCGGCATGAGGATTGGGGGGAATTGACGTTTGTGAAGTGACCGTTTACGTTTCGCGCACACTGGCAAAAATCAGCGATTCCGATCGTTGGGAGCGTGCGCGAAACGTAAACGGATTCTGAAAAATCTTTTGGTTTTCCGCGAACCAACTTCGAACTTCCGCGTCTATTCCTTTGTAAGACCGATTCCCGCTTTCCACCAAACGGGGCGAACAATGTTGAGATCACTACCAAATTCGATGTTTTTCCAGCAATCCACGGAGCAACCGCGCGTCGGTTTAGGCTCGCAGTGGATGCTGCAGGTCCTGGTCTGGTGACACCTTCCTGATTTCAGGCGGCCACAACAAGGCCGGGTGTCACCGCGACATCCGGCCTTTTTCATTTACAGGGCTGTTGAACCTGGGAGTTCGGCCGGCCTCCAAAACCGGCGGCGTTGTCCTACGGGGTTCGATTCCTCGCGGCCCTGCTTCAGAATGTTCGGTCCCCTCCCCCCTTGTGGGGGAGGGTTGGGGTGGGGGATAAGCACAGAGCGTCACGCCCACCCTAGCCCTCCCCCATCAAGGGCGAGGGAAAAACGGAAATTGCAAGCGAGGTAAGTGCCGCGAGCCGAGCGGCACTGAGGTCCGGTTCGGCTCGCCGGGCTTTATGCGTCCATGGTGTAACGGCTTGCCCGCTGGCCCGCCACGCCGGAGGTCCGGGTTCAATTCCCGGTGGACGCTTTGAGCCAGGAGTCAGGAATCAGGAGTCAGGAGTCAGCAAGCAGTTGCAATGCTGACCCCTGATTCGTGACTCCTGACACCTGGGATTGGGGTGTAGCTCAACTGGTAGATGCGCCTGCCTGTTAAGCAGGAGGTTGCAGGTTCGATTCCTGCCGCCCCAGCTGGTGCCCAGGGACTTCCGTCCCTGGGCTTTCTTGGAAGGGCAAGCCAATGGGCGATGGCACCCGCCTCGAAAGCGGGCGAGCCGAAGAGGCCTTGTGGGTTCAACTCCCACTCCTTCCGCTCGGGGATCGGCTAACTGGTAGGCCGCCTGGCTTTGAACCAGGTAGTGAAGGTTCGACTCCTTCTCCCTGAATCCATTCCCCCTTCCCTCTTAGGGAAGGGGGTTCGGTGAAGGACTCTCAACCTAACCCCCCGACCCCCACCCCTAGGAGGGAAGGGGGAGAAGCGGTGTTATTCCGGGGCGGTAGCTGCTGGTAGCTACGCCTGGCTCTGAACCAGGAAATCGTTGGTTCGATTCCAACCCCCGGAGCCTTTCGAATGCGGAATGTGGAATGCGGAACGCGGAATGAAAAGAAAGAGCTTATTCCGCATTCCGAGTTCCGAATTCCGCATTCAGCCGGCTCGGTAGGCAACTGGGCGACCACTCTCCCTCAGAAGGAGAGATGCTGTGGGTTCGACTCCCACCTGAGCCATTTGAAGAAATGCGGAATTGAGAATGCGGAATGCGGAATTGAGCAAATGCCATTTATTCCGCATTCCGAGTTCCGAATTCCGCATTCGGTCTGGCTCGGTAGGCAATTGGCAGACCAGCCGGACTTAAAATTCGGCATGCTGTGGGTTCAACTCCCACCCGAGCCAAAAAGAAATGCGGAATGCCGAATTCGAATTGCGGAATTTGAAATGCCTTTCATTCCGCATTCCGAGTTCCGAATTCCGCATTCAAGAGGGCCCGTTCGTCTATCGGCGAAGGACACCAGGCTCTCATCCTGGAAAGAAGGGTTCGATTCCCTTACGGGTCGCTGCAGGCGGTAAGGCATCCGGCTGGCCCTCATAAGGCCGGAGCATCCAGTTCGACTCTGGAGCCTGCAATCCAGAGATCAGAAGTCAGAGGTCAGAAGTCAGAAAAATAGGACTGGCGATCAGGATTTCTTTCTGATCTCTGACCTCTGATTTCTGACGTCTGAAGAAGGTCCCGTGGTCCAGTGGCAACGACCCCTGCCTTACAAGCAGGTAACGATGGTTCGAGTCCATCCGGGATCATTCCAGAAGTCAGAAGTCAGAAGTCAGAGATCAGAAAAAAGGCCACGAGTTTTCTGACTTCTGACCTCTGACTTCTGACCTCTGAAGAAGGAACTCTGGTGTAAGGGGTGGTCACGCTTGCCTGAAGAGCAAGAGGATTCGGTTCAACTCCGAGGGGTTCCATTGGGAATTGGTTTGTAGCGACCGCCTTTCGGCGGTCCAGCCGGACCCGCTAATGAAGTTTGACAAAATACCTGGACTTTCGCGCATGGTTTTTACGCCGAAGGCGTTACATAACATAGCCCAGGGTTGCCGCGCAGCGGCTACCCTGGATTGAGAAACCCGCCCTTCATCCACGAACCCGGAAAGGGTTCCAGCGTTGGGCAAGCAACCCTTTATGCAACCCCTTCGGGGTACGGTTTGGGGCGGCGGTCGCTTCCCAGGGTAGCCGCTAGCGCGGCAACCCTGGGCTGTGATATGGAACCCCGTTGGGGTTCAGTCGCCGCTCCTTAGCACCATAGCTCCAAGTATTTTCTCAAACATCATAAGCGGGTCATTACAAAGTAGTCCACTGGGGATAAGTGTTACGGCAGCATCTATGCTTTGGGCGCATAGGGCGGCAGTTCGACTCTGCCATCCCCAACTGAAAGTAGTCAACTCGCTCCGCGAGTTGATCGCGCTTCGGTGGTGAAACGGACATCATCCCCTGCTTCTAACTGGGAGTTCCGGGTTCAAGTCCTGGCCGAAGCATTTGCGAAAAAATGCCGATGTGGCTCGATCTAGCAAGGCACCGGTTTCGTAAACCGGCCCATGCGGGCGCAAACCCCGCCATCGGCTCTTTCCAATGCGGATTGTGGAATTCGGAATGCGGAATGAAGTCACTGCTCAATTCCGCATTCCACATTTCGAATTAAGATGACGCTGGGGCCGGACGGCCAGGCAGCCGCCTGCAAAGCGGTGAAAGTGGGTTCAACTCCCACCAGCGTTTCTCGATTTCGACAATTGCATCTTTTGCTCGTGCGGATTACACTATCTGTCCGAAAACAGCGCGTTCTTGGCGCTGCGGCATCACACCTTTGAATTCTGACTTCGCCATGAAAATCAATTTGCTTCGAGCGGCGATTGTTTCGGTGCTTTTGCCCCTTATGCTTCTGCTTGCTTGGGGAGCGGAGCCCTTCGACAACAAGCCCATCCCGGCACGCACGCCGCAGGAAGAGCAGAAGACCTTCCAGCTCCATCCCGGCTTTCGCATTGAACTCGTGGCCTCCGAGCCGCAGATCATGGATCCGGTGGCGATGACGTTCGATCAGGACGGAAAGCTCTATGTGGCCGAGATGCGCGGCTACCCGAATGAGGGCTACGGCACCGGCAACATCAGCTCCGGTTGCATCAAGTTGCTCGAAGACCGCGATGGCGATGGAGTTTACGAAACGAGCACAGTGTTTGCCGATGGCTTGCGCTTCCCCATGTCGATTCAGCCGTGGGGCAAAGGCATCTTGGTTTCCGTCGCGCCGGACATCATCTACTTCGAAGACACCAAGGGCACCGGCAAGGCCGACGTGAAGAAGGTGCTCTACACGGGCTTCGGGCTCGACAACATTCAGCAACTGCTCAACAGCCTGCAATGGGGCATGGACAATTGGGTGTACGGCTGCAACGGCGCCAGCGGCGGAACGATCCGCAGCCTGGAGAAGCCCGACGCGCCGCCTGTGGTGCTGGGCAACCGCGGCATTCGCTTCCATCCGGAAGTGCCGGGCAGCCTGGAGCCGATGTCGGGTGGCGGGCAATATGGCCTCAGCCCCGATGCGTGGCAGAACTGGTTCGTGAACACCAACACGCAGCACCTGCGGCAAATCATTCTCCCCGATCATTACTTGCGACGAAACCCTGGCATGACTGTAAGCGCGACAACGTTCGACATTCCCGAGCACGGCCCGGCTTGCAAGGTCTACCGCATCAGCCCGTTTGAACAGTGGCGCGTTGAGCGAACCAGCCGGCGCAAGTCGGGACCCGATTCGGCGCGCTTCCCAAGCACGGAGCTCGTGCCCGGCGGCTACATTACCTCGGCGTGCAGTCCTCTCGTGTACGAAGCGGATCGGTTCCCCAGGGAGTATCAGCACAACGTCTACGTCTGCGAGCCAGCCAACAACCTGGTCATGCGCGATTCGCTCGAAGAGAAGGGCTCAATCTTCACGGCCAAGCGGCCGGACAAGGAGAAGGAGTTCTTCGCTTCCTCCGACAACTGGTGCC
This sequence comes from Gemmataceae bacterium, assembly GCA_035307785.1. Lineage (GTDB taxonomy): Bacteria > Planctomycetota > Planctomycetia > Gemmatales > Gemmataceae > DATGHS01. The sequence goes on along the minus strand of DATGHS010000251.1, from coordinate 2,774 downwards.
GGCCGGTGCATGTGAGCCTGGGGCCGGATGGCTGCATTTACATGGTCGATTTCTACCGCGAAGTGATCGAGACGCCGCGCTCGCTGCCGGATGATATGAAGCCGAAGCTCGTGCTGAAGTCACAAGAACGCGGCCGCATCTGGCGCATTGTGCCGGAAGGCGAGTACAAGGCCCGCAAGCCCCAGATGAGCAAGATGACCAGTGCGGAACTCGTGCCGCTGCTGGGCGACCCAAACATCTGGTGGCGGCTCAACGCACAGCGGGTATTGGTGGAGAGGCAAGATAAAAGCGTCGTGCCGGAGTTGCGGAAATTGGTGCGCGATTGTGAATTCGCACCAGGTCGGGCCCATGCGCTATGGTCACTGAATGGATTACATTCGTTGCAGATCGACAACGTAATTCGCGCGCTTGCAGATGAATCTCCGGGAGTTCGCGAGCAGGCATTGCGGCTAGCGGAAAAATGGATGGATTTCCCGATGATTCAGAAGTTGGTTACTGAATCGGTTAATGATTCGTCAGCTCAGTTGCGGTTACAACTAGCATTCTCACTGGGTGCCGGCCACTCACCGGCAATTATCTGGGCGCTGGGCCGTCTTATTCGCCACGACGGCAACGACCCTTGGATCGCGGCCGCGGTGTTGAGTTCTTCCTATCATTGTGCGGCCGAATTGCTCGATTCTTTGCTGAAAGACGGCGACTTCGCCAAGTCGGCGACGCCAACGCAACGGCAGATTGTCGTGAAGCTCGCATCGCAAATCGGCGCTACTGGATCGCACGCCGACGTGGCCAAGCTCCTTCAGTTTCTGTCGGACTCGGCCCAATCAGCATGGCAATCGGAATTGCTCCAGGGCCTTAGCCAGGGCTTACAAAATACGAATCGGCCCCTTAGCCGCATGTGGCAATCGCCGCCGGAGAATATCAAGAAAGCGCTGGCCCAGTTGCGGCCGCAATTCGAGCAAGCCGCCCGCAATGCCGGCAACGGGAAGCTGGCACTTTCTGGCCGGCTGACGGCGGCACGCTTGCTTGCCCAAGGGCCATACGAACTCGCTGGGCCGGTGCTGAAATCGCTGCTCGCGCCGCAGCAACCTCCGGAATTGCAAATGGCTGCCGTGCGCTCGCTGGCGATGCACGAGGACAAAGACGTGCCGACCATGTTGATCGAAGCCTGGAGCGGCGCTGGCCCTGCCGTGCGGCGAGAAATTCAGGAGGCCCTCTTCGCCCGGCCGGAGCGGTTGCCCGCACTGCTCGATGCGCTGGAGGCGAAGCACATTCTCCCCAATCAGCTGGATTCGCTGCGCGTGAACCAGCTGCGCAATCATGGCGACGCGAAAGTCAAAGAGCGAGCCACGAAACTACTAGCCGGAGCGCTTGATGCGGATCGGCAAAAAGTCGTTGCTAGCTATAAGCCGGCACTCGATCTGAAGGGCGATCCCAAAAAAGGCCGAGTGCTCTTCGGCAAGACTTGTGTCACTTGCCATCGTGTGGACAATGTCGGCTTCGAGGTTGGCCCGGACTTACGCGCAGCAGTTCGCGACAAGACTTCGGAGCAATTGCTGATTTCGATTCTCGACCCGAGCCGGGAAGTAGATCGGCGCTATACGGTTTACTTGATTGAAACGAAGTCGGGCCGGCAAATATCTGGCATTGTGGCCGTGGAGAGCGCCACGAGCGTGGTGTTACGTCGTGCCGAGAAGGCGGAGGATGCGATACTTCGCGCTCAGATCGAAACGATGACCGACACTGGGAAGTCGCTCATGCCGGATGGTTTGGAGAAGGATCTGAGCAAGCAGGATATCGCGGATGTGATCGCGTATTTGATGAGTTTGAAGTAGACCGGAATTTATTCCGGTCGATTGCGCGACCGGAATAGATTCCGGTCTACGATGGCACGGTGTGCGCCGCCTGCGTGATGGCTTGGGCGATTTGCTGCAACGAGGGTTCACTCGTGCAAAAAGGCGGCATCGCGTAGAGCACATTTCCCAGCGGCCGCAGCATAACGCCGTATTCCAAGCACTTCTGCCGCATCTGCCGGCCGACATCGGCCAGGTATCCGCCCGGAACCATCAATTCCACCGCGGCCACCGTTCCGAGGCAGCGAACATCGCGGACTTGCGGCAACTGTTGTAGCGGCGCCAGTGCGACGTTCCAAAATGCTTCCATGCGCTTGGCGATGGGCACACTTGGATGTCTCGGTCGACAGCATCCGTCGTGGGTATGCTGGTGGGCCGGCGTATTTTGCATGGCTCGGCCTGTCGCTTCGCCAAGCATTCGCAGACTTTCGCATGCTACCGCGCACGCCAGCGGATGTGCCGTGAACGAATGACCGTGGAAAAAGGTCTGCCGGCGGTCGGCGGTGTCGAATGCGCTAACGATGTCCGGTGAAACGAGAGTCGCTGCCAATGGTAACAAGCCGCCGGCCAATGTTTTCGAAGAGCAAATCAAGTCCGGTGCAATGTCCGCCGCTTCGTGCGCCCAGAAAGTTCCCGTCCGGCCACAGCCGGTCATTACCTCGTCGGCGATGAAGAGCACGTCGTGTTGCCGTGCTACTTCGAAGATCTGCCGTAGCCTCTCCGGCGCGTGCATGCGCATGCCGCCGGCCGCTTGCAGAAGAGGCTCGAGGATCACGGCGGCGATTTTTCCCTTGTTCCTTGTCAGGACTTCGGCGAGCCGATTCACATCGAGCGGCACGACTTCCGCTCTAAAGAGTAGCGGCTCAAAGCGGCCGAAGAATACCGGATCGCGGCTCACGGCCATGGCGCCGAAGGTGTCGCCAT
>DATGHS010000250.1:0-7396 GCA_035307785.1 Gemmataceae bacterium | reverse complement strand
CCTCCAGAATCTCGGTTTCCGTGCGCTGATGACGACGGGCCATCTCCGCTGGCGACATTGGGTTGACGTAGTAATCATTCACCAGAGTCTGGTGCTGCGGGGCGATGCTGCTCAGCGCCATCGGGATCGCGGTTTCGAGCGCATCGCGGCGGCGTTTTTCCGTGTCGGCACGTTCCATTAGGTAGGGAGCCACAGCCGGATGATCCATGCCGGCCGCGTGCGCCCAAAACTTGGGCCATTCCATATAGGCCGGCGGCAGTTGCGGCGGCCGGCGCTCGTAAGTTCGCGGCCAGGGGCGCTTGCCCGGTCGGCCGCGGCGGGCATTATACAGCAGCACGAACGACCAATAAGCCGGCTCGTGATACTCGCGCCGCAAGATGGCGGCGAATTTCTCGGGGTTGCGGCGCGGGGCCAGGCCACAAGCGACCGCGAGTTGCCGCTGCGCCAGACGAAGATTGAAAATGGCCGCTACTTCCCGGTGACTCAGCAGCGTACCATAGCTGCCGAGGTCGGAATGCACGTTGGCCTTCAGCATCATGCCGTAAACGACCGCTGCCGGGCCGGAAAGTCTCGCTTCTTCCAGCACAAATTTATAGGAATCCAGATTCAGCGCCTCCCAGATCGCGCTGAGCGAGGGATTCCCCAGTTCCCAGCCTTTCATGACCACGCGGGCCAGTGTTTCGACCGGTGCGTTGCGCACCGCCACGGCGGCCTCTTCCCAGGTCTTGGCGCCGATTAAACGATGGCCAAGACGGGTAATCGCGCTGAGCGCCGGCCGCCAGGCTTCCATGTGGCCGGCAAGACATTCACAGAAATCCTCGGCTTCGACGACCGCGAGTCGCCTTGCCCCGCCCCCTCCGCCCCGCCGCCGGCCCAGCCGGCCTTGCTGTTCGCCGATTTGCTCCGTGAGATTATCGAGTTCCAACTCCCGGGCGGAAGTCGTTTCTTTTTCGCCACTTTCTTCGCCGGTGGGAAAGACTGATTCGACGGAGTAAAACCCGCGAGCCGATAGCGCGATCAGTTCTTCGCGGGTGAGCAGGCCGTATTCGTTCAGATAAGAGATGATCTGATGGATGGCCTTCATGGGTGGTGCGGCAGGGTGCAGGTCCAGATCAGCGTGCTATTGAAACTATACGCACGCCAAAGCACGATGTCAAAGCACCGCTGTCGCTGGCGGCATTGCCGGTGCCGTTACATGGCGGCAACTGGAATGGTCGGCTTTTTCTGCATGCGTCTCCGCAGCCACGCGATGAACACCGGCGCCACGGAAACGATAACCACCAGCACAATCAATACTTCGACGTGCTTTTGAATGCGAAACTGCTCGCCGAAGATTGGCTTCAACAACGGATCGAGCAGCGGCGTGAGGAAGTAGCCGAACAGAATCATACCGCACACCCAGCCAACGCCGCCGAAGACGTTGTAGAACAGGAACCGGCCGTAGTTCATCTTGCCGACCCCGGCCACCACTGGCGCAAAGGTTCGCAGGAACGGCATGAATCGGGCCAGCACAATCGTGATGCTGCCGCGCTTTTCGTAGAACTGTTGCGCGGCCACGAGGTGATCCTTGCGGAAGAAAAACGACTTCTCGCGCGTGAAGATGCGCGGCCCCGCCCGATAGCCAATAGCGTAACCTACCGAATCGCCAACTATGGCTGAGACCGACAGGGTGGCCAAGAGAAGCGGCAACAGCCAGCCCGAGCAATCGTGCACGTGTACGAGATTGTGGAAGACGATCCCCGCCGTCACGAGCAGCGAATCGCCCGGCAGGCAGAACCCGACTAGCAACCCGGTCTCGGTGAACACAATCACGTTCAGCATAATGAACGCGGCCAGAATATACTCAGGCTTGCTGAGCATTTCCAGCAACTGTTCGCTATTGAACAGCACCAGGGCAATGTTCTGAAGCTGCTGCCAAAGATCGTGCATACTCGATGTGCCTCAGGGTTTAACGCGCTTCAAGACCATCAGGGTGCCATTCTTCGAACTGAATTCCTTGGGCCGGTCTGTGCTGTTTTCATTGACGCATAGTTTCAGAGTCTCGCCAGTGAATTCGTAGATTCCACGTTCGGTGCGCCCGGCGTCGGGGCCATCCTGGTGCGTGATGTCGATCTCCGCCGGCTTTTTATCGGCATCTATCTTGAACGTCGCCGTGTGGCTTTCCTTGTCTAACGTAGCGATTATCTTGCCATCCTTAACCGCAATCCTCATCTTCGAGGTTTCTTGTTCGGGAGTCTTGTTGCCGAAAGACTCTTCCGAGATGACGATCCACTCGCCTTCCAAGCCTTCGGCCTCCTTGGTATCCGCGGGCAGCGAAACAAACAAGCACCACGCGATTGACAAAACCAGCAAAGGCTTCATGCCTTTCTCCTGAAATTGCGAATAAGGCGAGCCGAGCCCCAAAACGACGCGACTCGGCTTGCCTTATTCCTACCCGAAGCATTCCTGCCAAGTCAATCCAGGCTTGCTATTTGCCGCGTTTCATCACGACGAAGAGTAGGCCCTCGCCACCTTTGAACGTGGTCGGCCGACCTTGGCCCTTTTCGCGGACGCAAAGCTTCAACGTGTCGCCATCGATTTCGTAAATGCCGGGGAATGTCTGACCTGCTTCCGCGCCGTCGGCGGGACTGATATTGATGCAGGCCGGCTTCGTGCGATCATCCACCTTGAAAGTGCCTTTTCGGACTTTCCCATTTTCTTCGTAGGACATTTCATTGCCCTTGAATATCACCTTGGGCCGCGATAGTTCGTCCTCTACCACTTTACGGCCATGGTGTTCGGCGGAAACCACCGACCAGTTACCTTGTAGCTTTTGCGGGTCATTATCGTCGGCCAAAGCGGTCCCAGCCAGCAGCAAGCCAATCGCAATGGCAATGAGGGTTGTTTTCATAGTGTTTCTCCAGTTAGGGGAAAGTAGACTCTTCATTTCCGCAAAATCCGTGCCTCCCCTACTGGATTTTCTGCATTTTGCCTCGCGAGCGCCGGCGCTTACAACGGCGTCGCTCCACCGCCGCCCCACTCCATGTCCGGCTCGAACGGGAACATCGGCTGGCGGCGATGCTTGAAATAAAGTTCCGATAGGTCCGCCGTGGTCACGCCGGGCGTGTTCACGCGGATGAAGTGCTTGCACACCGGCTCATAGGCCGCGACCGGCGCGTGCACGCCTTTGGCGACCAGGATGCGGAACTTTTCCGGCTGGATGCCGCACGAAGTTAGCTGGCAAAGGCTAAATGGGGCCACGCGGCGCGAATTCAGCAACAGCGTGAGCCCGTGGCGGCTACGCACCACCGCGGTTGGCCCCTGGTCGAAGGAGCGGATACCGCCATGCCGGACCTGGGTTTCCTCGAAGCGGCCATCGCACAGATTCAGTACGGCGAAATCGCCTTCCAGCGGCGGGCCATGTCGCTTGTCATTCTTGCCACCGGCCCAGAGATGCGGCGTCTTGCCGATGCCGGCAGCGAAGCATTGCTGCACCGACTCCGGATCGCAAAGGCAAACGAATGAATCCTTCAAATTGGCGATGAGCAATGCATGCCCCAGCAACGTGCCGTCGCCCGGCGAACCGCCGCCCACATTGTCGCCCATATCGAGCAGACAAATCGGGCCTTCTAATTCAGATGCGCTCTTTAACGCTTGTGAAATCCCAATGAGGTGCCCCACAAATTGATGCCGGTTCGACCATAGCTGACGATGGGCCCAGGAATTCACGATCTGCTGCGCCAGTGCGCGATCATTATCCGTTACCACGATAAGCGCAGAGCCCATTTCCGGCACGTCTGCATAAGGGAAGCCGAGCATCACGCTGGTGGCAAGCACGCCCGGGTGCCGCCGATGCACCTCGGCCACGCGGTGTAATTCACGGCAAGGGAAATCGCTCGTCCGTTGCCGCTCGATGTTGATGATCAGCGGCGGAAACGCGGCGGCCTGTGTCGGCTTCACTTCGCCGCGGAGCGTGCGGGCCATGAGCGTGGCCGCTTCTTGCCCGCGCTCACGCTGGTCGAGATGCGGGTTGGTGCGATAGGAGATCAAGGCATCGGTAGCCGCGACCATGCGCTCGGAGAGATTGCCGTGCGGATCGAGCGTGCCGATGATCGGCTTGGTCGCTCCTAGCGTCTGGCGGCATTTCGTGAGCCAGAACCCATCGGCATCGTCCACGCCTTCGGCGACCATGGCCCCGTGCACAGCCACGAGCAAGCCGTCCAAGAACTCTTCATTGTCGACGAGTTGGCGCATTATCACGGCTAGCATCCAGTCGAACACGACCGCCGCTACGGGGCCATACGGCATTGACCTGGCCGCGAATAGCGGTACCGCTTCGATTCCGGCTTCGGCCAGACCTGCAAAGAAGCCGCCAACTTCGTGATGAGTCGATTCCAGTTGTCGGACTTCTTCGCCGCGCAGGAGCAGGTCCTGTTTGAAATTCTCGAACGACGTCGGCTGCTGGATAAACGTGTTCGATTCGTGCAGAAAAGCAATGATGCCAACACGCATATTTGCTCTCTCAGAACGAACCACAAAGGACATGAAGCACACAAATAAGGAATTCTTTGTTCTTCATGTCCTTTGTGGTTCATTTCTTCGGCTTCAATATCTCCCCCGCTTGCACCGCTTCCTGCAAATCAATCAGCCCGTCGCCGTCCTTGTCAATGAGCTTGAATTGCTCCGGCGTGCCGAGGAACTCCTGGCGCGATACGTCGCCATCGGCGTTGCGGTCCATCTTGCGGAACCAGAGCGGGCCGCGCAGGCGGTTGGCGGCGCGAATCACGCTACCGGAACCAGGGTCGCCTTCCGGCGAACGCAGTTCGCCATGGCTGAGGATGATTTGGAATTGACGTGGCAGGTCCTTGGGGTCGAAGGAGTCGGTCCCCGGTTTGGCCCATGGGGCCAGCCGGTCCCAAAGCGTCATGAGTTCGCGCCGGCTCAACCGTCGGTCGTGGTCGGCATCAATGAATTCGAACAAGTTTTGCCCGCGATCGACAATCGTCAGCACCGTCGAACGCGTGACTAGCTTCTTCTGCAACTCCACGAAGGCGCGAATTTCCTTGCCGGTGAGTTTGTTGTCGCCGTTACGGTCGGCCAGGCGGAAGTACGCCACCATGGTGAATGGCGGCTGGAAGATTTGCTTGCTGTCGATCTCGTAGTCGTCCTTAAAGCCCTGCAATGGCGCCAGCGGCATGGCCTGTTGTCGCTCGGCCGGCGAGCCGGCCACGCGGATGACTTCCAGTTGCTCCTCCGGCAACTGCATCAGCACCGAACCGACGCGGGAGGATTTGCTGCGCGCTGCCAGCGGCGATGGCTTGCCGTCCGAGCCGGGCAGAACGTGAACACCTTCGTTTTCCGGTGAGTCCAGCCGCACCAACAAATCCAAGTCCGGCGGCAAATCGAGCCAGGCGGCAAGCTCGTCGGCATCGAGCGCGCCGTCCTTGTTGTGGTCGAGTGCCTGGAATAGCTCGGCCGGCAAGCCGATTTCTTCCCGCGTCACCTTGCCGTGCTTCTTGCGGTCGTATTTCTCCAACAGCCTGGCGGCCAGTTGCTTGCGGCCCATTTTCGTGTTGTCGGGCAGCAGAAACGGGCAATCCTTCGCCTGCGGCAGCAGTTGTATTCCAAAAGCGGGAAAGCCGTTGTTGGGGGCGAGTTCTTGAAACGTAATCAACTCGTCGCCATCCTTGTCGAGTTCGAAGAGACTATTGACGGCATTCTGTAGGACACGCTTCGGCCACTTGTCGCCCTCGGCCAGCTTCCAGTGCTTCAGAATCGCCGTATCGAGATACCCGGGCGGGCTGCCGCGTGTGGCCCATTCGGCCTGCCACGGAGCGATACCGGCCCGGCGGTAATACGACTTCAACTGCTCCAGAGTCACGCCGGCCTTCGAGTTATCGGTAACCTCCGCCATCTCCGGCGGCCCGGCCGCCTCGAGTTCCGTTGACCCTTGGATAAGCCCTCGCAGCTGCTCGGGGCTGGGCGCGTGCTCGAGTTCCGCTGCGCTCAAGACGCCATTGCCATCTACGTCGAGATACTGAAACAGCGCTTCGACGATGCGATTCCATTGCGTTTGAAACGATTCGCCCTGGATTTGCAAATGCAGCCGCAGCCGATAAGGCCGCGAGGATTGCAGGAAGACGAGTTCCTGCTCATCCTGAGCCACGGGTTTCAGCGTGGCCGGCGGCTCGGCGAAAGCGTTCACAACAAACAGGAATAAGACCATGAAGGCGAAAACGGATGGTCGCATGATTGTACCTCGGAAGTCTGACAATGCGAATCGGCTTTTCAATAGCGATGCTGGACTAGCATAATCGCCGGTTGGCCAGTCGCACAGGTTTCGGCGGTGCTGATCCAAGCGCTCAAGTCCGCTCAAACTGCGCTTGCTGGGGCTAAGCGCGTTCTCCGTATCGCCCTTATTGGACAAGATGTTGCGGCAGTGCGCCTCGCGCCTTCGCACAACTTGAGCTAATTGAGCGTTGAGCGGTGCCTGGGGCGGTACCTTGAGCGGTGCTAGGACTTGTGCGCGCGCTAGTGCTTGTACGCGCGCTGGTGTGTAAACGGAAAGGTCCGGGTCTTGGAGCCTGCCCGTTCGGCACGGCGCCCTTCGGCGGGCCTCGAAGATTCGGGCCGCCCTACAATCTGCGAAAGTGATAGATGCACGACGCATGACCATACCTTAGCAATTCAGCCAAATGTTGAGGTGGCAGACTCCATGATATAGACGCTTGTGGGGGGAAGTCATTCCCTTCCCCCGGAAACGGACGAGACGGTGTAAAAACGTTGCTGATCGCGAAGATGGCCGATTTGCCTCCAAAGCCGAAATTCTTTACGGGTGTAACATTCTGTTGCAGTTGTGTAACATTGTGTAACATTGTGTAACCCTCGGCCACAATTTAGCGCACCCGACGCCGCGGAAAGATACGATCCCGTTGCGGGATGTCAAGGCGCGGGTTTACGCGCCAGCACGTTGACTAAATTGACTGGCGCGGGTCCAATTCACTTCCAAGCGAGCCGAATCTCATGTGCCCTATGGATTCGCCAAACAGTCAACCCTGATTCCTCCACTCGAATGACCAATCCCATCCGCTTGGCCTTCGAGTTAATGGCTGGATGGCGCAATACGCGACGAATGTATACAGCAACTAGCTTTTGCGGTAGATCGAGAAATACCAAACAATACCGCTCGTGACATAAAGTATGGTCGTAGAAATCCGCATCGCGCGTGAAGAACGTCGGCCGACTCTGCTGATGCAAAAAAGTTGGAATTCGCTCGTCCTTTATACGTTTGCGGGCGATGTTGTCTTGGCACAAGGTTCAAGTGGAATCGCGGAGCCCGGTTTTGTGTGAGTCTTCCGGCGGCTCGAAACGCTTCGCTTCTGTGCTGTGGAACAGAGAAGATGGCTAGCGGGGGTCC
>DATGHS010000249.1:0-3599 GCA_035307785.1 Gemmataceae bacterium | reverse complement strand
CGCACTTACCACAAGGCGGAATATCATCCGGCCACACCGGTCTTGAAGCCGGATCAGAAATGGGAGCAAACCAAAGATCCCTGCGCGATGGTCTTCAGCGACGGCGTCTGGTACGAACCTGCCGACAAGCTCTTCAAGATGTGGTACATGGGCGGCATCACTCGCTCCACCTGCTACGCGGTTTCGCAAGACGGCATTCGCTGGGAGAAGCCGAAGCTCGACGTGGTGAAGGACACGAATATCGTGCATCCCGGCTTTCGGGATTCGACGACCGTTTGGCTCGATCATGAAGAGAAGGACTCGAAGCGCCGGTTCAAGCTCTTTCGTTCGATCCGGCACCAGAAAAGCTGGGCCCTGTCGCTCCATTTCTCGCCCGACGGCATTCACTGGACCGAACCGGGAATCATCAGCGGGCCGGCCGGTGATCGCACAACCGCCTACTACAACCCTTTCCGCAAAGTCTGGGTGTACAGCCTGCGCTCGGCTCCGCTGACGCGGAGCCGGGAATATCGTGAGCATGCCGACGTTGTGGAAGGTTCGAAATGGCAGGAGCGCGAACCGATCCCGTGGGTAGGGGCCGACAAATTGGATCCTGCCCGACAGGACCTGAAGACTCAGCCGCAGCTTTACAACCTCGATTGCGTGGCCTACGAGAGCATTTTGCTTGGTCTGTTTTCGATCTGGCGTGGTCAGCCAACCGACCGGGCCAAGCCGAATGAGATTGTGCTGGGTTATAGCCGCGATGGATTCCACTGGCATCGCCCGGAACGGCAGGCATTCATTCCGGTTTCGGAGAAATACGGCGACTGGAACTGGGGGAACGTGCAATCGGCCGGCGGATGTTGCCTGGTGGTCGGCGAAAAATTGTACTTCTACGTAAGCGGTCGAGCGGGTGTGCGCGGCTCGCCTGCGTCTGGAGTTTGCACGACCGGTTTGGCCGTCCTGCGCCGGGACGGGTTCGCCTCCATGGACGCTGATAAAAAAGAAGGAACGGTGACCACGCGGCGGGTGACGTTTCAAGGGAAGCATCTATTCGTCAATGCCAATGCGACTGGGGGCGAGTTGCGAGCAGAAATCCTGGATGGGCAAGGGAAAATAATTCCTCCGTTCACCGCGGAGAAATGCGATCCAGTGCGAGCGAACGAAACGGCACAGCACGTGCGCTGGCGAGGCGTCGAAAACCTGGGTACGTTGGCAGGCCGGCCGGTGCAGATTCGGTTCTACCTCAAGAACGGTCGACTGTATTCCTTTTGGATCAGCCCGGAAGAATCGGGCGCCAGCCATGGTTACGTCGCTGCCGGCGGCCCCGGCTTTGCCGGCCCAGTGGACGATGGCAGGAGCTAAAGCTACGCCCTACTTCTTGGCGTCGCGCTTCAGCGCGTACAACTGGGTGTCGGTAAGCACATAAAGCACCTCGTCCACTGCGCAGGGCGTAGCGACAATCGGCGTGCCCATTTCTATCTTGCCGAGCAATTTCTTTTCTCGGCCGGCGGCGAACACATACACATCGCCGTCGCGCGTGGCGAAATAGACCTTTCCGTCGGCGCACAACGGAGAGCTCCAGACCGGCGACTTCAAGTTGTGTTCCCAGGCCCAGAAACCGGTGTCGGCTTCAAGGCACCAGACGATGCCGTTCAATTGGGCGAAGTACACGAACTCTCCTTGCGCAGCACACGTGCTGATCGTTCGGCCCGGCTGAAAGTGCCTGTCGTTCGAATTGCGGAATTCATTGTCCTTGGCCCATTCGACCATGGGCATTCCCTTGGCAAAGGAAAAGGCCCAAAGGGTGCCGGGCCCGTTGTCATATTCCGGATTCCGGCCGGTGCCGATGAAAATGCAGTTGTTGGCAATCATGGGCGTGGCCACGAAGTGGTTGAGAAACTTCGCTTCGGTCTTGGGCGGGTTACCGTCGATCTCCCATAGCCGCCGGCCTGTCTTCGGCTCGAAGCCGCGCAGCTTGCCATCGCCGCCGGCGAAGACCAGTAGCAGCTTGCCGTTGATGAGGCCATAGGCCGGGCTTGACCATTGACCGTGCAGAATGCCCTTGCCAGGCGAGGAATCTTTCCACACCACGCGGCCGGTCTTTTTGTCGAGGGCCAAAAAGCTCGGCGCATCCGGAGCCGCCACCTGGCCAGTTTCCACGTCCACGCCATTGCCCGTGATGACGTAAACCAGATCGCCGACAACGAGCGGCGAACTGGCCGACATCCGGCATGGCGCCACGCCCAACTCCTTCCGCATATCGAAACGCCAGATCACGTCGGCATCGGTAGGATCGCGATATTGTTCATCCTGCACGCCCTGGTTGCCATTGGCGAAACCCTCGACATCCAGGCAAACTACCTCGCAGCGATTGGTAACGTAATATAGCAGCTCGCCATCGACAAACGGCGTGGAGCAAATGCCGAACTTCGGCCAGTCATAAGAATGCGGCTCGGGCAGCTTGTCATTCACGTGCTGCCATAAGAACTTGCCGTCGGCAGCGCGAAAGCACATCAAAACGCTCTTATTAATTGGCTTGCCATTCTTGGTATCCCGCAGATTTCGCGGCGACTCGTTGTTGGTGCCCACGAAAACCTTGCCGCCGGATACTACGGGCCCCCCGAACGAATGGCTGCCGACCTTCGCCGACCAGAGCACGTTGCGCTCCTTGCCGGGCCGCACGTCCCAAGTGTCGGGAAGATTGCGGGCTTGCTCGGCGACCATGTTCCGCGCCGGCGAGCCACCAAAACACGGCCACTCGGCGGGCGGTTGAGCCGGAGCAAGAATAGCCGCCAGGAATAGGACGGTCGTCACGTTTAATCTCCGACGATTGAAGTGAACGGCATAGACCTATATTAGACGACGGCGACTTGGTTCGTAGTGACCGCCTGCAGGCGGTCCGGCCGACCCGCTCAAGCGGGTCACTACAAACAATAACATGCCCGATCCAAAACTCGAAATCCGACCCGCCGGCGCCAAGGGGCGCGGCGTCTTCGCGCTGGCGCCCATTGCCCAAGGCCAGCGTGTATTGGCGCTCGAAGGCCGAGTGCTTCCGTCGGACGCGCTGACCGATGACCTGCTTGCCCTCCAAATTGGCCCCGATCTCTGGCTCTGCTCCGACGGCTCGCTGCTCGATGATTGCGTGAATCATTCCTGCGATCCGAACACGGGTTTTACCACCGGCGAAACAAACTTGTATGCACTTCGCGACATTCCGGCCGGCGAGGAAATATGCTGGGATTATTCGACGTCTATTTCCGAGGCGGGTTGGAGCCTGGAGTGTTGCTGCGGCTCGCCGCGCTGCCGGGGCGTGGTGCGTTCGTGGAGCGAACTCAGACTGGAAGAGCGCGAGCGGCTTGCGCCGATTGCGCTGAAGTACTTACGAACCGATTAGCGTTCGCAAGGCACCATCGAAGCACCAGCGGCCCCGCACAGCGTAGAATAGGAATGATGCATGCGAGGGCGCCCGTCGTGAATCACCAAGCCATTGAAGTGGATCATCGAACGGAAGTGTCACCCGTACGAAACACGCGCAATCCTCGCCGTTCTCTACTTGCCGCCCTACTTCGACTGCGCTGCCCGCGTTGCCGTGAAGGCCGGCTATTTCGCGGCATGGC
>DATGHS010000248.1:0-7423 GCA_035307785.1 Gemmataceae bacterium | reverse complement strand
CGGCTCGACAAGCGCGAAGTAGCCATTGAGGCCGGCGCCATCGTTCCCGGGCAGCCGGACAAAAGTGAAATGATCCGGCGCATTTTTTCCAATGACCCGGCCGTACGCATGCCGCACCGCGACAGCCACAAGAAGCTGACCGAGGCGCAGAAGCAATTACTGAGACAATGGATCGCGGCTGGGGCGAAGTATGAACCGCACTGGGCCTTTATCGCGCCGCAGCGGCCAACGCCGCCCGCCGTCAAGAACAAAACCTGGGTCAGCAACCCGATTGACGATTTCATTCTGGCGAAGCTGGAAGAGATTGGCTTGCAACCGGCCCCCGAAGCGGATCGCCGGGCGCTCATCCGCCGGCTGAGTCTTGATCTCACCGGCCTGCCGCCGGCGCCGGCCGATGTCGAAGCCTTCGTTCACGACCGTGACCCGAAGGCATACGAGAAGGTGGTCGATCGCCTGCTCGCCTCGGAACAATGGGGCGAACATCGTGGCCGCTATTGGCTTGATGCCGCCCGCTATGCTGATACGCACGGCATCCACTTCGACAACTATCGCGAAATCTGGACTTACCGCGATTGGGTGATCCATGCCTTCAACAAGAACATGCCGTTCGATCAATTCACCATTGAACAGCTGGCCGGCGACTTACTGCCGAATGCCACGCTGGAGCAAAAGGTCGCTTCCGGCTTCAACCGCTGCAACATCACCACGAACGAAGGCGGAGCGATTTCCGAAGAGTACCTGGTGCTGTACACCCGCGATCGGACGGAGACCGTATCGCAAGTCTGGCTCGGCATGACGCTGGGCTGCTGCGTTTGCCACGATCACAAGTATGACCCGGTGACACAGCGCGAGTTCTACCGCATGTCGGCCTTCTTCAACAACACCACGCAAGCGGCGATGGACGGCAACATCAAAGACACGCCGCCGATCATGCAGGTGCCGCGGCCGGAAGATCAATCGCGCTGGGACACGATTAGCCGCGACCTTGGCGCAGCGCGCCGGCAGGCTGATGAGCGCAAGAAAGCCGCCCGAGCTGATTTCGACAAGTGGGCAGCCACCGTGAAGCCGGAATCGCTCTCGTCGCCGATTCCCACCGAAGGGTTGAAAGTGCTCGCGCCCCTCAATGAAGGCACTGGCAAGACTTTGAACTTCACCATTGACGGCAAGCCGCGCGCAATCGCTCTGGCCAACGATGTGACATGGGAAAAAGGCCATCTCGCGGCAAAAGCGTTTCGCGGCCAGCCGGGGCAGGTGGTCGCCATTCCCGACGTGGGCGATTTCGATTACGGCCAATCGTTCTCGTACGGCGCCTGGGTCTATTTGCCGCGCGGCGGGCTGAGCGGCGCCATTTTTAGCCGCATGGATGAGGGCAATGATTTTCGCGGCTGGGATCTGTGGCTGCAAGGCAATCTGGTCGGCACGCACATTATTCACAAGTGGCCAACGGACGCGGTGAAAGTCGTGGCCACCACGCCGCTGAAGCCTCGCGAGTGGTATCACCTGTTCGTAACGTACAACGGCAACGGTCGCCCCGACGGCGTGAAGATTTATATCAACGGCCAGGTGCAATCGACCACGGTAGAGGCGAGCGCCCTCAAAAACACGATCCGCACGCAGGCGCCGTTCAAGCTCGCGCAGCGCAATAACACATCGCGCATCGACAATGTGGCCTTGCAGGATCTGCGTATCTACGGCCGGGCCCTCACACCACGTGAGGTCGAGGCGCTGGCGCGCTCTTCGAAGGCCGTGGAGTTGTTGAAAAAGCCGGCCGATAAACGCACGGATGCTGAGAAGAACGACCTCTTCGACTGGTGGCTGGCTTCGTTCGACAAACAGTATCAGGACATCGCCAAACGCTTGAGCGATTTGCAGCAAGAAGAAGCGGCCATGCGCTCGAAAGGCACGGTCGCTTACGTGATGCAGGAGAAGCCGCAAGCACCGGAGGCCTACGTTCTCTTCCGTGGCGAGTACGACAAACGCCGGGATAAGGTAGAGCCGGGCACGCCGTCCATTTTGCCGGCATTCGCGCCGGACTATCCGAAGAATCGGCTGGGCTATGCCAAGTGGCTGCTGCGGCCCGATCAGCCGCTCACGGCCCGCGTGACGGTTAACCGCTTCTGGCAGGAAATCTTCGGCACCGGCATTGTGCGCACGAGCGGCGACTTCGGCATCGCCGGCGAATCGCCGTCGAACCAGGAACTGCTCGATTGGTTGGCCGTGGAATTTCGCGAATCCGGTTGGAACGTCAAACAGCTCTTCAAGATGATCGTGATGTCGTCCACGTATCGGCAAGCGGCCGTGACCACGCCGGAGAAGTTGGAAAAAGATCCGGCAAACCGCTTGCTGTCGCGCGGCCCGCGCTACCGCATGGACGGCGAGATGGTGCGCGATAATGCCCTGGCAGCTAGCGGACTGCTGGTAAAGAAGATCGGCGGGCCGAGCGTGAAGCCATACCAGCCCGATGGGGTTTGGGAAGCGGTGGCGATGATTGGCAGCAACACACGCGACTATCGTCGCGACAACGGCGAGAACCTCTACCGTCGCAGCATGTACACATTCTGGAAGCGAGCCGCTCCGCCGGCCTCAATGGAAATCTTCAACGCCCCCACGCGCGAAACCTGCACAGTCCGCCGCGAACGCACCGACACCCCGCTCCAGGCGCTGGTAACCTTGAACGATCCGCAGTTCGTGGAAGCCGCCCGCGTGCTGGCCGAGACCGTGCTGAAGGAGGCGAAATCAACGGATGCGCGAATTGATGCGCTTTCCAAACGGCTGCTGGCCCGGCCGTTCCGGGCGGAGGAGATCGCCGTGGTGAAGGAATCTCTGGCGCAGTTGCAGCAAACGTACAAGGCGAAACCGGCCGATGCAAAGGCATTAATTGCAGTCGGCGAGCGCAAAGCCGATGCGACACTTGATCCTTCGGAACTGGCCGCATGGACGATGCTGGCGAACGAGTTGATGAATCTGGATGAAGTGCTGAATAAGTAGGAGTCTGGAGTCAAGGATCAGGAAGCAGGGGTTAGGAGTCAACGACGGCTTGCGTTTCGCGCCCGCCGTCGGACGTCGACGGACGCGAAATGCAAGCAATACGGAGAATAGGGTTTTATGACCAAAAGCGCGCAGAAATTGAAGAAGCAGATTATAGCGCTTGATCACGAGGATCGCCAGGAGATTCTCCGCTTCTTGCTTGATCTGCAGGAATTCACGTTGAGACCTGTTGAGGGCGATGAGTGGCTTGCGGAACTGGAGCGGCGTGACGCGGAAGTCGAAGCCGGCCGCATGGGCGAAAAACCGGCCAAGGAAGTGTTGGCGGACCTTCGCCGGAGACGCCGGAATGAAAGTCGTCGTCCTCACACATAAAGCGGAAATCAAATTAATCCGGGCTTATGCTTATCTGGAAGAACAACGACCAGGTCTCGGCAGTGACTTTGAACAGGAAATTGATCGCTTGTTGCAATTGATTTCCGAATTTGCAGAAACAGGCGGAAGGTATGGGCGATCGCGTTATCGATTTGTTGTGGCGCGACAGTTTTCATTTGTAATTTATTACCGAATCACACCAGCATTCGTACGCGTACATGCCATAACCCACGGCAGTCGGCGGCCCGGGCACCGGAAAAAAATATGTGAGTCATTTATTCGAGGATAAACTCCATGAATCTCTTCGACGACTTCCGCCGCAACATGACGCGGCGCTACTTCTTCCAGGCCGGCTCCCACGTTCTCGGCGGCGCGGCGTTGGCCTCGCTGTTCGGCGAGCGCGCCTGCGGCTCCGAATTGCTGCCATCGTCCACGGCCCACCGGCCGCATTTCCCGGCCAAGGCACAGCATGTCATTTACTTGCACATGGTCGGCGGGCCGGGGCAGATGGACCTGTACGACTACAAACCGGTCATGGAAAAATGGTACGACAAGGATTTGCCCGATTCGGTGCGCATGGGCCAGCGGCTCACGACCATGACTTCCGGCCAGGCGCGCTTTCCGATTGCCCCCTCAAAGTTTAAGTTCAAGCAACACGGCAAGAGCGGCATGTGGGTGAGCGAACTGCTGCCCTGGACCGCGAAGATGGTCGATGACATGTGCTTTATCCGAAGTATGCACACCGAAGCCATCAACCACGAGCCGGCGATCACCGCGATGCAAACCGGCAACCAGGTCACTGGGCGGCCCTGCCTCGGCGCCTGGGCCTCGTACGGCCTCGGCTCGCTCAATAACAATTTGCCCACGTTTGTGGTGCTGTTCGCCCGCTCGACCAATACCGAGCAGGTGCAGGCGATCTCGGCCCGGCTCTGGTCGGCGGGCTTCCTTTCCGGCGAGCATGCCGGTGTCTCGTTCCGCTCGGCGGGCGATCCGATCCTGTACATCAACAATCCGCCGGGCGTAAATGCCGATACCCGCCGCAAGACCCTAGATGGCCTGAGAAAACTGAACGAAATGCAATATCAACTGGCCGGCGACCCAGAGACGCACACCCGTATCGAGCAGTATGAACTTGCCTTCCGCATGCAGGCCAGCGTGCCGGAGTTGACGAACATCCAAACCGAACCGCAGCAGACGTTCAAGCTTTATGGTGAAGCGGCGAAGAGCCCAGGGTCCTTCGCGAATTCGGTGCTGCTCGCGCGGCGGCTGGTGGAGCGCGGCGTGCGCTTTGTGCAGATTTACCACAACAACTGGGACACGCATGCCAATGCCGCCGGCCGGCTGCCCGACCAGTGCCGCGACGTGGACCAGGCCTGCTATGGTTTGATCCAGGACCTGAAGCAACGCGGCATGCTGGAAAATACGCTGGTCATTTGGGGCGGGGAATTCGGCCGCACCATTTATTCGCAGGGCGGGCTGAGCCACACGAATTACGGCCGCGATCACCATCCGCGCTGCTTCACCATGTGGATGGCTGGCGGCGGCGCGAAAGGCGGCACGATCTACGGCGAGACCGACGACTTTTCCTACAACATCATCCGCGACCCCGTGCACATTCGCGACTTCCATGCCACGGTGCTCCACCTGCTAGGCTTCGATCACGAGCGCTTCTCCTTCCGGTACCAGGGGTTGGATTTTAAGCTTACGGGCGTGGAAAGCGCGCGCGTGGTTCGGGAATTGCTGGCTTGAGGATTCTAACGGGGCAACCGGTAGAAATGTGAAATTGTGAGCTGCCGGGACGTCCGTTCAGCAAATGCTGAAAATAATTCCGATTTTTCTTGCAATCATCAGCCCGATTCCTTAGAAATGTATGATAAGTTGGGGAAATCAGTAGGTGCCTGAATCAAACCTGATTGACTCGCCCGTTAACCGGTCAGATGTTCCATCAAGGGAATTCAGGTTTCTCATTTTCCCAACCCTCTCCTCGCAAAGTTTCGTCGTTATTATGTTTTTGCCTGGTCGTCGTTTGCCCCTTGCGCGGTGATGGCTTGATCGTATTCTCATTTTCGTCTCCTGGAGGTTCGTTATGTTGTTTCGGCGAAAGGGTTTCACCCTGGTGGAACTGCTGGTGGTGATAGCAATCATCGCCATCCTGATCGGCTTGTTGTTGCCCGCGGTGCAAAAAGTGCGCGAGGCGGCGGCTCGGACCAAATGCCAGAACAATCTCAAGCAGATTGGCCTCGGGTTGCACAATTACCACGATACATTCGGCAAGCTGCCGTGTCCTCGTGGTGACCTACAGGTTCCTGCGCAACAGCAGAGCCAAGTATTCACGGTGTACGGTGGCTGGATGTGCGATCTCCTGCCGTTTATCGAGCAGGACAATTTGAAGAAAGCGCTTACCGCATATCCGAGCTTTAACGTCGGTGCGTTCTTTAACAACTACACGCGACCTGTGCCTATTTTCACCTGTCCCTCCGACCCGCGCATCATTACCAATGGCGGCTTGAATGGGAATGGCGGTATGACTTCCTACCTGGGCGTTACGGGCGCCGATAACAACCAGACCGCTCAGTTCTTTGGTCCCACCAATGGTATTTTCGACATCTCCTCCACGGGCGTTCGGCTGACCGATATCGTGGATGGCACCTCGAACACGCTGATGGTCGGCGAACGGCCGCCGGCTGCTGACCTGTACTGGGGCTGGTGGAGCGTGAGCGATTACGACTGCTTGCTCAGCGTCCAGAACTGGATTCAGTTCTATGGGAACGACGATCCGCCTCCGGGCAGTCCGCCGCCACCGTGTGCCTCGAACCCGCCATTTATCTTCGGGCCGGGCGTCCCCAGCAAGAATTGCCACAGTCAGCACTTCTATGGCATGCACTCGGTGGGGGCCAACTGGCTATTCGGCGATGGGTCCGTGCACTTTTTCCCCTGGCAAGCGCAACCAATTACGGTGCCCATGGCCACCAAGGCTGGCGGTGAGGTATTCAATCCCAATTACTAAGGCTTGAGACGACAACAGGTGGCATTCATTGTTCGCTGAACATAGAATGCCGCCTGTTTTTCTTTTGAAACACCAATCATCGTGTCGCAAGGCTTGGGGCCTGCGGCGCCGGTTGAACCATTTCTAAGTTGCAAAGATTCGACTTGGGGGAAACATCAAAATGCTTCGGATGAAAGAGCAAATTCGTTCACGCTGGGCCCGCGCCGGCAGTCTCGCCTTGCTGGGAATGGCCATGGCGGCTTTCACGGGCTGCGCCGATTCCAAAGCAGACGTGAAAGGCAAAGTGACCTACAACGGCAAGACCGTTGACAAGGGCGAGGTCACCGTCATGAGCGCCAAAGGAACCACGCATTATGGCGCGATCCAATCGGACGGCACCTACGTGATAAAGGGAGTGCCGCCGGGGGCTGCCAAGGTAAAAGTCGGTTGGGTCGATGATTCCGCGATCGAATTCAATAAGCAACTGGCCGCCAAAATGCGCGAGAATAAGGGTGGGGGAATTCCCAAAGACATGGAAAAACCCAAAAACACAATAGCCTCGCCAGAGAAATACAACGACTACGATAAGTCAGGTTTGACCGTCGACGTGAAAAGCCCAACGACGGAGTTCAACATCGACTTGAAGGATTGATTCTGTCCGACCGGTGGCTCGTGCATCCGTTGCCAACGTAACGGCCGCACGAGCTTCCGGTTCGACGATGTATCAACCGGATGGGCAATTTGCGTAGTGCTTTTTGTTTGCTACTCTCATGTTCTCTTCACGGTTTGCCCATCACCCGTTGGTTGTCCGAGCAGGTCGGCATTTATTCGTCGCGGCCGGTACACTTCTGTTGTTAGCCGTTTTCGGATTAGCTTGTCGGCAGGGTGACCGATCCACGCCGAACTCCCAATCCGATCAACCCCATGCCCCCCAATGGTTCACCGACGTCACTGAGAAATGGGGTATCGATTTCGTCCACGACATCGGCCCGATGCCGCCGGAAAAGTTCTTCATGCCGCAAATGGTGGGCTCGGGGGTCGCCATTTTCGATTTCGATAATGACGGCCGGATGGATC
>DATGHS010000247.1:0-7924 GCA_035307785.1 Gemmataceae bacterium | reverse complement strand
GGCGTCCTTGTAGACCTTATGGTCGAACGATTTCCCTGCGGCCTTTAATGACTTGATGAGATGCTCGACTTCCAGCACGTTGACATCTTCATCGTTGGTCGTCGTGTGAATTAACAAGGGCGTTTGCAACTTCTCGGCATTCCAGGCCGGCGAGCGCCTCCGGTATTCATTCACGTTCTCGTCGGCCGTCTTGCCGATGTGATACGGCGCCGAAAAGAGATCACGATAGCCCTGATCCTTGTAGCCCATGCGCGCCACGAGATCGCTGACCGGGACGCCCGCGTATCCGACCTTGAAATCGTTGGGATGGTTAAAGAGATTCATGAGCGTAATCAAACCGCCATGGCTCCAGCCGATGATGCCCACGCGCTCGGGATCAATCTCCTCATGGTTTTCCAGCATCCATTGCTTGCCGGCAAAGACATCCTCAATCTCCAGGCCGCCGTAATCGATGAGTTGCCAGAATTCCTTGCCATAGCCACTGCTGCCGCGATACTCCGGAGCGATCACGACATAGCCCTGCACCACGATTTCGCGCAGAATATGCACTTCCTTGTCCCCGAAATGCCCGTGGACGCCGCCGTGCACATATACGAGTAACGGCAACTTTGCTCCAGCGGCACGCTTCTTCGGAAGGAATGTATAGGCGCTGATGACCACCGGATTGCCGGCCCCCTGCCCTGTGGGGTTCTTGATCACGCGCGGCGGCGGGCCGGTATAGCGGACTTTATCGACTTCCGCGACGTCTTCGAGGCGGTGAAACAGCGTCTCCTCGTCGAGTCTGCGAATGAGCATTTCGTGCGAGAATTGCAGCGATTCTTCGGCGGAATGCTGGCCGGCGGGTTTTTCCTCTGCCGATTTTTTTGCCTCCGCTTGCTGGTGTTGAGCAAGCAAATGATGAACGAGTGTAACGCAGGCAAGGAAAGCAAAAACGCTCAGCGCCGGGAACTTTGACATCATTTCACTCACTTTCGATAGCATTGGACAAACGTAGTTCTCGATTGCGAAAAGCAGAGAATCACTGATTGCACGGATGAGACGGATCAGAGCGACCAGGAATGCGAAAACACGGCATTGTATTAAGGAACTGACACACGCATCTTCTTATCAGGGTTATCAGTGCCATCCGTGATTAATTCTTCGCTTGGCCTTGCCTACACATAACTCAACCACGGACTACGGTACCGGCGCTTCACTTCGTCGAACCAGCGACACGGCAAAACCAGCACCACGACCACGCCAATCCAGATGAGATACACGTATCCCAGGTTGACGCCGTAACCAGGGGGCAAATTCTTCAAATCCCATGGGCCATGATTGGCGAGCGGTGACCAACCGAAGCGCTGAAAATCGAGCAGTACCGCGCCGCCGTGAATCAATGGAATGTGCAGAATGTAGTAAAACATCGGCACGCGCCCAAATACGAGCAGCGGCTTGGCAAACGGCCCCAGCGGCCGGTCGAAGATCGCCAACAGGATAATGGCGGGGCCAAGGGTCATGAGCAAGTACAGCAACGACGCGGGATACTTGGTGCAATTGAGAAACGATAGGAATGTTCGCAGCCCGGTGGTCTCGAACTGCCAGGGACTGGGATCGCCGTAGCCATTGGCAAAACGCTTGGTAGCGACTTGCGACAGGTCCACGTTGGATGCGATGGGAACATCTTGCACGTTGTCTAGCCGCAAGATGACGAACAGCGTTGTCACCACCACGCCCAGGAACAACAAACACTGTCTGCGAATTCTAGGCTTGAGCTGCAAGAGCGCGCCGAATCCGTAACCGGCGGCCATGACGCCGATCCAAGGGATGAGGCAATAGCCTGTGCCGAACGTAATGCCATTCACCACCTCCGCATCGCCAGGTTTGTGCAAGATGACCCAGAGCCAATCGCGCATGTGCAGTTGCGAGGCGCTGAAGCCATCCAGCAAATTGTGCAAGGCAATGATCTCGACACCGATAATTGCCACCAATGCCGTGGGAAGATAAACGAGCCACGAAAGCACGACCATGGCCCAACCAATCGCCCAGAACACTCCGGCGCCGTGGTGAATGAAATCGAAATTAAACATCCAAAAAATACGGTTGCACACGACCTCGAAAAACGCCAGCCACAGGCCGCGCGTGAACAGAAACCACGACAATTCCGACTTCGATTTGCCGCGTGCCCCTTGCAGGAAGGCGCCGGTCCCCGCCAGGAAGATAAAGGTCGGAGCGCAATAATGGGTTATCCAGCGCGTGAAGAAGAGCTCGGGCGAAGTCGTTTTCAGATTCGTGGGATCCTGCAGGAGCTGATTGCCGAAGAAGTCGCGCACGTGGTCGAGGGCCATGATGACCATCACTAGCCCACGCAGCAGATCGACCGCTTCAATCCGGCTCGGCTTCGCCGGCTTGGCCACCACGTCCTTTTCGCCCATGAAATGCATTCCCGATCGCGAGTGTTCCGCTAATCCTGGAAATGCTTTATATGGCGCACGGGCTGTGGTCCAACAGAATAATTAAGAAATTGTGAAAGGGAGCCCGCAGCGCACAAAAGAGCCCGCAGCGCACAAAAAGAACCGGCGCTGCGGGCTCATGTGCAAACTATCGTCGAATGACACCGGAACTTTCAGCCTTCAGCCGCGACTCAGCAGCACTCTGGGCGGCGAAGCGATAGCGGCCGAGCTGGTTCAAAATGCGATCCGCGGCCTCGGAATCGCGATTCGAGTTACCGTGGAAGCGCCGCACCAGCGCATCGATTTGCCGCTCTGTTTCCGGAGTCAGGAAATCATGCCGGCCGACCAGCACGCGGACCAGCTTATCCGGCTTCGGTTCGATTTGCAGTGGCAGCAATTCCCCCGTCAGCGATTCCGGAACCAGGTACAACACGCGGATGCCGTCCTGGCCGAACCAGTCGTTGCTCCAGGTCTTCACCATGGCCCGGGCTTCCTTTTCGTATAGCCCCTGCTCCGTTAGCAGTTTCGCCATCGCCTCGCCAAGCTGCTCAGCGGTCCTCGCGATCTTTGGCTCCTGCATGCGCACCTCGGCGCCTCGCGACAGGTGGCCGGATTGCTCAAAGTAGATTTTATCCTTGTCCACGCGCACCAGGAACAGGCCGGGAATCGCGTCCTTGCCGGTATTCTTGATGACGACTTTGCCGTTGCCCTGAGCTTGCACGGAAAACGGCATGAAGAAATCGCCCACGCCGCGGTAGAAGAGGAACTTTTCGTTCTCTTTCCAGCCCGGCCCGCTCGCTTGCACGAATTGCGAGTCGGTCTCCCGAGCCGCAAAGTAGCGGCCCTTACCGCCGCGTTCGGGAATCTCCAGGCTGTTGGTTCGAATCTTGATGTTGTCCCAGCGCAGATTTTTGTCCGGCGGCCGGCTTGCTTCCGGATACCAGTCCGTCATCAGCCCCTTCGGAAATTCCACGTGAACCGAAGCGGTGCGGTTCTGGTCGCTGTAGAAATAGAGGACCGGCGTTTCCAAGCTCACGAACGAATCGGGCAAGCCGCCCTTTACCTGCCGGTGCCGGTTGTGCATGAAATCCGGCAAGTCGCCGTCGTTCGGGTAGAACTTCAAGTAGAGCCCGTCCGATCCGGCGAAGGTGCTGAAGGTGCCCCATTCATGAGCCACGAACTCCTTCGGCTCTTTCGCTGTTGCTGTTGCCGCCAGCGCCAAACCGCAGACAAGCGCCGCAAGCATTCCGCTTAGTCGCAAACTTCCCATGACTCGATCCTCCCAAGACAGACCGCATATCGCGAATGTTACCTCGGGTAGTTTACCCGCCTTGGATAGCCAATGGGAAACTGTTTATAATTGATTTTATCAAGGTTATTGTTGTATACATTATGGTCAGAGCCACGCACGCGGTAAGCGGCATGACATCTCACCGCTTACTTCGCGCGCGACCCCGAGTGCGCGGTTCGAAGAGTCGATATTTGGGAATTGTTCATGCTCCCTCTTTCCACCGAACAAATTGAAGCTTTCGTCCAATTGGCGAAGCAGGGCAGCCTGCGCGCCGCCGCGGAGCGACTGCACATCACCGAGCAGGGCGTGCGGAACCGGCTGCTCTCATTGGAAGGCCGGCTGCGGGTGCAGTTGTATCGCAAGCAGCGCGGCATCCGGCGTGGCCCGCCGCTCACCGAGCAGGGCAAGCAATTTTTGCCGCATGCACTGGCCTTTCTCGACCGCGCCCGGCAATTGGCCGAACTATTTAGCGGCGCTGCGGAGCAGCACGAAATTCATGTGGCCGCAACGCAATACCTGATCCTGTACACGCTCGTGGATGCCGTGCGCCGCTTTCATGCGGCATTTCCCAATATTCACGTCCGGCTCAGCAATTACACGGAGCTGGAGCTCGAAGCGGCCTTGCTACGCGATCCGGATTTGGCGTTCGGCGTGGCGGCGGCGTATGAATCGTCGCCGGAATTGGAATATCGCCACCTGTTCTCACTGGACTGGAGTTTCATTGCCCGGCCGCGGCATGCGCTGTTGCGGAAGAAGCGGCTCACGCTGCACGATCTCACCGACTTGCCGCTGATCCTGTTCGAGCGCGGCTCGGCCGGCCGGCAGCATGTGATCGACGCCTTTCACGGGGCCGGGTTGTCGCCGCGGATGGACATGGAAACGACGAATACCGAGATCATCGTGCGCATGGTCGAGGCCGGACTGGGCGTCTCCATCGTTCCGCTGATGCCGAATGGCGAGGTGACCCGCGGCCGCCGTGTCGGCATCCGCAGCCTGGGCACGCAGATTCGGCCGATCCATTCCGGCATCCTGCTGCGCCGGAATGAACGGCTGTCGGCGGCGAGCCAGGCCTTCATCGATTTCTTGCTGCCGGGGAAAAAGAGCAGCCTATAGCTTTACATCGAAAGACGCTAAATGGCACTTCCTTTGCACCCACCATACTCATCGTGTTCGTGCAAAAGGAGAACGCCCATGGCGAGCCAATTCAACAACTTCCGCTTGGCTCTTGGTTGCCTGAACCTGGGTACTGGCATTGTGGGAACTAGTTTTGGTCAGCTAATTGCAATGCTTGGCTCAAACGTCTCCCACAGCCCGGAAGACCCCGGAGTTTTCCCCGGCTGGACCCTCATGGCAACATCTGCGGTGCTGGGTCTGTCGGGACTGCTTTGGTTGATATCTTCCGGGATCCCCGACGGGAAAAGTCTAAACGTCGCAGCTGTCGCATCGCAGGTCGTGGCAATGTTAGTCACGGCCGCAGCCACGACTATCATCGGCATATATGCATTACGGTACGATAGCGTGGCAGGTGGACGTAGCGATGAACTGGCTACCGCGCCTTATGTAGCAGGTCTAATTCTGACCGGAATCACATTCTTACTCTCGGTTATAGGGTGTGCTTGGTGTTGGCGCAGCAAGCGGCAATGGGCGGGAACGAATCACTGTTGACCGATGAGGAGCGATTCGGTCACAGCTCCAGGCTTTATTGTCTGGAAAGTCCTATATCGTAGCCTTACGGCCGAGGTTTGCTTTTCGACTTTTGAAGCGCACTGCCGGCTTCTAACATCATGGCAACGGGGAGCTTTTTCCAGGATTCGCCGAGGGCGGCTACCAATTCCGGGCTTTCACTAATTCGCAGCGATTCAGCATTCAGGCGCTGCATCTCGGCAATACCTTCGGCAACCTCCTTCGCCATGGCTCGCGACTCGATCGCGTCTACATTTTCCGGGTCATATGATTTGTCCAATTGGTTGCCAACCGCATCAAGCTCCTGCAGCACCGATTTTAGCTTTGGTTCCGCCGCTTTCGCGCTGGGAACATCCTTCACGGAAGCCAGCAGATCGGCGGCTTCCTTGCACTTGGCGTTCCATTGCCGCTGGAGTTTTTCATTCTGCGCCCTCCGGCTAGTGCAAGCGGGAAGCAACGTGCAAACAGCGACGAGAATAAACAGCAATCGTGCAATTCGCATTGAGTTTCAATCCTCTGCAATGCAATACAGGTGCTTTTCGCCGCGCAGGTACAGTTCGCGCCCCACCAATGCTGCCGAGGCGCTGAATCGGTCGTCCAGCCGATTCACCGCGAGCGACTTGGTGGGATCCTGGTGGCTCAACACCTGCGTGACGCCGTCGCGGCTGGTGATGTAGATACGGCCGGCGGCGGCGACTGGCGAGGAGTACACGTCGCGAATGGCTGGCAAGCGGATCGGTTCGCCCTCGTCGTGGCCGGTCTTGGCGTTGATACGCACCACCACGCCCTGGTAATGCTGAAGGTTATAGATCGTATCGTCGTAAAGGAGCGGCGACGGGACATATGGCGTACCGCGCTGGCGCGTCCAAACGACCTGATTCGTGCCGGTGATGTCGCCTTTGGCACCGTCGAGCTTCACCGCGAGCATGGCACGCGTGTCGTAGCTGCTGCCGGCATACACAAAGCCGTCGGCGGCCACCGGCGAGGCCACGATGTTCGACGACAGCCCGCCGCATTCCCAGATCACTTCGCCGGTTGCCAGGTCGTAGCCGCGAATGCGATTCGTGCCCGAAACGACAACCTGCATCTTCGCGGCATGCTCGACGACAATGGGCGTGGCCCACGAAGTCTCCTCGGGCCGGGCCACACGCCAGCGCTGCTTGCCGGTGCGCTTGTCGAGGGCGACGAGAAATGATTGCTCTTCCTGGTCCCAGTTAATGATCAGCGTATCACCGTAAAGAGCCGGTGAGCTGCCTTCGCCGTGGCCGTGCTTCGTATACATCTGGCCCAGGTCTTTCTTCCAGATGAGCTTGCCGTCGAAGTCGAGACAATAAAGCCCGTACGAGCCAAAGAATGCAAACACGTGCTCGCCATCAGTAACCGGCGATGCCGAGGCCATGCTGGCGGTCATGTGCCCGGCTTCGTGCGGCACGGCTTTGTTCACCGTTTGTTGCCAGATAATCTTGCCCGACTTACGGTCAACAGCCAGCACAGCGAACTCATGGGCCTGGGTCATTTCGTTGTTGTCGTGTGCGCCGGGCCGGACGAAGCGCGGCTTCACGGGTTCGCCGAACGGAATGGCCGTGGTCAGAAAGATACGGTCGGCCCAGATGATGGGCGTCGAATGCCCCTTGCCCGGCAGCGCGGCCTTCCAGCGGATGTTCTTGTTCTCGCTCCACTCTACCGGCGGGTTCGCATTCGGCGCGACTCCGGTGGCGAGGGGGCCACGCCACTGGGGCCAATAGTCCTTGGCGTTGACCTCGTTCGGCGGGCCACCGAGAGCCAACGTCAACAGGCAAGAGGCAACGAGCGTTTGCATAGGAATCTCCTCGATCTCAGCGTCACTGCCGCACGCGCTGGGCTCACCAGGACAGGTTCGGTTATTGAGTCCGCTGTTTCTGATTCAACCGAATGCATTCGATGCCCAGAGACAAATAGCCTGCGAGCGCGTCCGCGAGGTAAAGGTCATCTTCGGTGAATGGCATGCTTCGAAAGCCGCGGGACAATTGGATGACACCGACGCGCCGGTGTGCCGTACCTAGCAAGATACACAAAACTGATGCCATTAATTCGTCGGAAGATTCTGAATCATTGCTCCCCAAAAGCGCCGATTCTCCACTGCCGAAACATCGCTCAGCTAGCGCTCGGCTGAAGTGGGGGCGTCCACCTGGGTCACCAAGCGACGCGCACAATTGCAATTTGTTCTCCGCATCGGCTAGAACGACAGCGCCGAGCCGCGCATCCAGGACGGCTACCGTATCGCGCAGGATTGAATCGATCAAATCAGCTTCGGAATCTTGGTGGAAGGCGTGCTGAGCTGCACGAATCAACGCTAGTGTCCTGAGTTAGAAATTCGTTGAATTTGGCTTGCGCCATCCGTTGGTCTTTGTTATAGTCTTGGCCGGAGGTGACCTATGCCCCGGCTGAAACCTTTGATTTTGTCCGACGAAGAACGTGAGAAACTCACGGCTTGGGCCCGACGGCCTAAGACTTCGCAACGCTTGGCGCTGCGCTCCCG
>DATGHS010000246.1:0-32704 GCA_035307785.1 Gemmataceae bacterium | reverse complement strand
GGAAGTATTGCTCGAGTGCTTTTTCAGCAGGTAGGGGTACGGCGTTCATATAGCGAGTCTCGGTTTGCAACGCCGCTAGCGGCGTGGTCATTTTATCGGAAATCTCTGTTTAATCTCGACGTCGACTAATTCGTTCAAATTGCCCGAGCGAAATCCTTCCAGGTCGAGCGTCACAAAGCGAAAGCCCAGCTCACGCAAACGGCGGGCCAATTCCTGGCGCAGCGCCCGTTCGGTGAGTCTCGGCAATTCGGGCAACGGCACTTCAATCCGCGCCAGCTCGCCCTCATGCAAGCGCACCCGGCATTCGCGGAAGCCGTGCGATTTCAAGAAAGCCTCTGCTTCCTCGATTCGCCGTGTCCGGTCCAGCGTCACTTCCAGGCCCGGCACGAGTCGGCTCGACAGGCAGGGCGAGGCGGGTTTATCCCAAGTCGGCAGCTCCCATGCTTGAGCCAATTTGCGAACGTCAGCTTTGCTAAAGCCGGCTTCTTGCAACGGATGCCGCACATGATGTTCGGAAGCCGCTTTTAGGCCCGGGCGGTAGTCGCCCGCATCGTCGAGATTCGCTCCGCTGCAAACCACGTTGACCCCCAGTTCCGGCAACAACTGCTCGATCTGTGAGTACAGTTCGCTTTTGCAAAAATAACATCGAGCGCCGTCGTTACGCAGATAGTTGGGATCGTCGAATTCCTGCGTCTGCAAGATGTGGTGGCGAATGCCAATTCGCCGGGCGAGTTCTTTCGCTTCTTCCAGCTCCGAGCGCGGCACGCTGGGGCTGTCGGCCGTTACCGCGATTGCATGCTCTCCTAACGTCAGGTAAGCCGCCTTCGCCACCACGGTACTGTCGATGCCGCCGCTGAAGGCTACGGCCACGCGCGACATTCCGCTCAGGATTGCGAGCAGCTGGTCGCGTTTGGCCGACAGTTCCGTGCCTATCATCGGTTCAGTAACTGAGGCGGGCATAATGCCAGTATAACCGAGCGCAACCGCAGCGGGAATAGCTTGATGCGCAGGCTTTCGCGCGACCGCTTCTGCCGATTATTCTGAATGAAATCGATTTGTCGGTTATCCTTAAGTTGACGAATCTAATTCATGTGCTACATTACAGTGGCCATGTTCGCCCACTTGGCCAAGGTCGCCCAAGACTGGTTACCGCTGCCACGGGGCAGCGCGACACCATCGCCCTCGTTGGTAAGGTCGTCGCCCGCCGATGTTTGCGCCCCTCCGTCGCCTGCGCTGCACGATTCCCACTCCGCCGAAACCCGATGGCGGTTTTGTGCCAATTTCGGGCGATAATCAGCAAGCCAATCACACACCGCAAGTTGTTGACGAGTCAAAGCGACGAAATCAGCTGCAAAAAACGGCGCGGACCACCGCCGCTCTGCCGCTCATTCCGGACTATGAAATGCTTGGCATTCTTGGTGAAGGCGGTATGGGCATTGTGTACAAGGCCAGGCACCGCAGCCTGAAGCGGTTCGTGGCGCTAAAAATGATCGCCGCCGAGCAAGTCGCTCCGAGCGCTCGCCGTCGATTTCAAACCGAAGCGGAAACAATCGCCCGGCTGCACCACCCCAGCATCGTGCAGATTTTCGATATCGGCGAATATCAGGGCCGACCGTTCCTCGCCCTGGAGCTCGTTGAGGGCGGGTCACTGGCGAATCTGCTTGCTACGGGTCCATTGCCAGTGCCGCAGGCGATCCATCTAACCGCCCAAATGGCCCGGGCGATGCATTACGCCCACACAAAGGGAGTAATTCATCGCGATCTGAAACCGGCCAACATTCTCTTGGAATCGCGGAATGCGGAATGCGGAATGCGCAATGACCCGTCGTTGCAAGCATTCCGAATTCCGCATTCCGAATTCCGAATTCCCAAGATCACCGACTTCGGCCTCGCCAAGTTCTTAGACGAGGATCAGAATCGTACCCGCAACGGGATGATTTTGGGCACCCCTGCATACATGGCTCCGGAGCAAGCCCTCGGTAATTCCAAAGCTATCGGTCCGCAGGCCGATGTGTACGCGCTGGGAACGATCTTGTACGAGATGCTTACCGGCAAACCCCCGTTTACCGGCAAGAATAGCTGGGCGGTGCTTTCGCGAGTGGTTCGCGAGGAACCGCTTCCGCCCAGCCAGCGACGGCCTCGCCTCGCGCGGGATCTCGATACGATTTGCTTGAAAGCGCTCGCGAAGGAGCCGCATCGCCGCTATGCCAATGCGGGAGAACTGGTGAAGGATTTGGAGCGATTTGCCACGGGCGAACAGATTGAAGCTCGGCCGGAAGGACATTGGGAGCGGTTGGGGCGGCGCGTGCGACAGTATCCGCTTACCGTTGCTGCTATCGCCTTATTTTTCGGCGCCATCGTGCTGGCCGGCAGTTACTTCGAGCAGCAGTGCAGTGAAGCCAGGCTGGCGCTGAATCAAGGACGGCAATTGTGCCAGGACGGTAATTATGGAGCAGCGCTTGTCCGCCTGAAACAGGGCCAAGACCAACTGAGGAACCTGCCTGCCGTAGGTGACTTGCGGCAGCAACTGGACGACGTGTTCAATACTGCCAAGCGAAAGGACATCGCGGTGGAGTTGCATGCGTTTGCGGATGAAATGCGCTATCGCTATGCCGATCCAGATTTCCTGACTCTCGAGCAGATCAACGTAATCGTTCAGCAGTGCCGGCAAATCTGGGAGGCGCGGACGCTATTATTCAGATTTGACGATGCGTCGGACCCGGCTTGGACCGAAAAAGTCGTGCTGGATCTATACGATTTAGCTTCTTTGGGTTCAGCTCTGGAACAGCGAGTGACCTTGGTTGCCGCTGATCAATGCATTGGCCAGGATGCTCCAGGGCGGTTGTTGCGAGAACTCGAGCAGCAGCATGTTCATGCGCCTGTCTTGGCGCAAATACGGCGCTACATTGCCCAGCGATCAGGCCAGGCGGCGCCAAAAACGGCATGGGACCATTATGTGCTTGGCCGTTCGCTGCGTCAGGACCATAGGTTGCCGGAAGCCGCCGCGCAATTTGCGCGTGCCATCCAGCTCGATGAAAACGTCGCGTATTTTTATTTCGAAGCCGGTCATTGTGCGCTGCAACAACAACGGTATTTGGAAGCCCATTATTCACTTACCACTTGCATCGCAATTGCGCACTGGGGGCAAACGGGCAAGGCGGTGGCCCGGCCCGATGCCGGCCGCAAGGCAACGCTGGCTGCCTGCTACAGCAATCGCGCCTTGGCCGAAATCGGACTGGGACAGTGGCAGCAAGCCGAGGCCGACCTGTCGCGAGCGTTGACCCTGAGGCCGGAACTAGCCAGTGTCTGGTTCTTCCGGGGGATCGTGAATCGGCAGCGCCATGAATTGCGCGCGGCCGAGGCGGACTTGCA
This sequence comes from Gemmataceae bacterium, assembly GCA_035307785.1. Lineage (GTDB taxonomy): Bacteria > Planctomycetota > Planctomycetia > Gemmatales > Gemmataceae > DATGHS01. The sequence continues at coordinate 29,332 of DATGHS010000246.1, read as the reverse complement.
GCGTGCGCTCGACCTGAAGGCGCCCACCGCCAAGGTGCATTATCAACTGGCTCTTACGCATCGTGAGGCCGGCGAGTGGGATCAGGTTCAGCGTGAAATTGAAGAAGCCCGGAAGCATGCCGATTGTCCGTCCGAAATTGCTGCACTGGAACAGGAGCTTCAACAGCGCCAAAGGAAAGTCTCTCTCCATGCCCGTAATTGACTTCATCATCCTGGTTTTACTTCTTGCCCGTAGGAGACTGCCATGGCTGGAAATCGTCGTGTCGGTTCTGTCACCCGCAAGCGCTTGCAGTTAGAGCGTCTGGATGAGCGCATTTTGCCCGATGCCGCGGCAATGGTAGAAATCTGGATTATCGTGCGGGAGCAGCAACTTCTAGCAGCCAGCATTCGGGCCGACAACGCCGCAGCGGCACAGGCAAATGATCCTACCGCGCAGGCCATCAGCGCGAGTCTAGCCTCGACCGCTGCGAGTAGCTCAAGTGCGGCGCCCGTGCCGAGTACGGATCCCAGCACTTCCGGGAACACGACGCCCAGTACCGATAATACGGCCAATAGCAGTTCCGATTCCAGCACGCTGGCGTCCACTAGCTCGAGTTCCACAAACAGCACCAGCACTAGCGCTTCCACAGCTTCGACCGTTTCAACGAGCAGCACGAGCCTGGCTACTTCGATCAGTGGCCAAAAGACCTCCGATTCGTCCGCGGCTCACACTTCGGCGCCAGAGTCGAATGCGAACAATGCCGATTTGACCGATGCAATGGCGACCGCGCCCGTGAAGAGCTCCGATATCCGGTCGATGGTCGAAAATATGCCGATGTCGGTGGCGGCTTTGTATCCCTACCTGTCTGCGCAGACGGCCACAGCGGCGATTTTCCGCAGCGCTTCCGAGACGGATTGCCGTTTGCCCGGATTGATAACCGGCAGCAACGAAGCGAGCAATTCAGCGCTCGAACATGTGGATACTTCACCGGTGCGATCGCTGAGGTTGTTGCTGAAACCCTTGCCGGCGTTTAAGCAATTCTCGGCCAATGAATCGGAGATAATGTCGACACCCCTGGATGCCTTGACATCCCTCGCTTTGCCCGCGAAAGTTCCCATTTCCCCGGCCGAGATCGCTGGAGGTTTCGTCAGCGAGTTCTCTCCCTTTGATCCCGCGGCACTGGATGAACGGCTTCAGCAATTCTTGACGAAGCTTTACGAACAGCCGCACGCCTCGGAAGGCGGCGGCCGGTTTGGCAACTTGGCCATGCTTTCGGCAGCGGTTTTGGGCGGCATGGTTGGAATGCAGTTAATTCGCCGCCATGAAAAAACAGCGCGAAGACGCGACCTTTCGACCAAGAGCTTACGCTGGACGGCAACCAAAATGAATTAACCGGCAGGGGTCGTCTTGCGCGCGGAAACGGACGGGCGAAGTTGACGGACACGCCGAATTCATTAAAATGGCGTGATCCCGTTCACATGCCAATTCGTCTCCGCCCCGCAAGGAGGTGGTCCGGTGACATTCCCCCAACAAGTTCTACCGCGTTCGCCTGCGCGCTCATTTATTCATGAGACGCCGCCCAACCCATTGGATTTACCCCTGGTGCTGGATCCGACCGCCGCATCGGATGCAACGCCGGTCCAAGCCCAACCGCTGCGCGACACGCAGTTGGAAGAAGACCTGGAACTGCACGTTCGTGCGGAATTACCTCCTGCCGGCGCGCCCTGGCCACAAGTAGCCGATTACGAGATTCTCGAAGTGCTTGGCGAAGGCGGCATGGGAGTCGTGTTCAAAGCACGGCAGCGCTCATTGAAGCGCCTGGTCGCGCTAAAAATGACGGGCAACGGATACTTCAGTCCCGGTACACGCCGGCGTTTTCAAATTGAAGCGGAGACGATCGCCCGGCTCCACCATCCTAACATTGTGCAGATTTACGAGGTCGGCGAACACGAGGGCCGACCATACTTGGCCCTTGAATGCGTCGAAGGCGGAACATTGGCTCAGTATCTGGTCGAAAGTGGTCCAATGCCGGTCCGGCAAGCCGTCGCCTTGGCCATGCAGCTGGCGCAGGCTATGCAGTACGCACACGAGAAGGGAGTTATCCATCGCGATTTGAAGCCGGCAAACATCCTTTTGCAAATGCGGAATGCGGAAGGCGAAATGCGGAATGAGCCCGAAGCATTTGAATTCCGCAATCCGCATCCCGACTTCCGAATTCCGAAAATAACCGACTTCGGGCTCGCGAAGATGTTGGACGAAGATCAGAGCCGCACCCGAACGGGCGCCATTCTGGGAACCCCCGCATACATGGCGCCGGAGCAGGCGCGCGGGCAAACCCAAGCCATTGGGCCCCAGGCGGACGTCTATTCTTTGGGTGCGATCCTGTATGAAATGCTGACTGGTCAGCCGCCGTTCTCCAGCCAGTCGAGCTGGGAGTTACTGAATGAGGTGGTGCATGCGGAGCCACAACGGCCGAGTCGCAAGCGAGCGCGATTGGCGCGCGATCTGGACACCATCTGCCTGAAGGCACTGGCGAAGGATCCCCGCCAGCGCTACGCCACGGCCGGTGCACTGGCCGCCGATCTGCAGCGCTTTTTGGCCGGCGAATCAATTGAGGCGCGCCCGGAGCGCCCCTGGAGACCCTTGGCTCGCCGTATTCGCAAGCATCCCGTTTTGTTGGCAGTGCTGCTCCTCTTGACCGGCATGCTTGCTTGGGCAACGGGATGCTTCTTACAGCAACGGGCCGAAGCCAAACAAGCGCTGCGCGAGGGGCGGCAACTGCGCCATGGCGGCGACTGGGAGAACGCCATGCTCCGCTTGGAGCAAGGGCATGAGCGCGTGCGGTTATTGCCTTGTTGCGCAGAACTCGACGCTCAATTATTGCGTGAGTGGAATTCCGCTCTTCGCGATCAATTTGCCTTCCGACTGCACGAATTGGCCGAAGAATTGCGATTCTGTCGCGATCCAGAATCGCTGCCGCGCCATCAAGTTCCTGTTCTTGCCCGGCGTTTTCGTGACTTGTGGCAAGCCCGCGAACGGCTTCTCGTGCTGAGCGAATGGGATGACAACCGGGGCCGCCAAAAAGACGCGCTGCTCGATTTATACGACGTCGCCGTACTTGGGCTATCGTTAGAGTTGTATTTGGCAGAGCAGCCTGAGGATGTGGAACAAGTCCATCGCGATGGCATGCAGATCGTACGTGAATTGGAACAACATCAAGTGCCGGTAGCTGCCCTGGCGCATGAACGGCGCTATCATGCGGAAAAATTGGGCTTGCCTGTTGGGCCGGAAGCTGAATCGCCCGCGACTAGTGCCTGGGACCATTACCTGGTCGGCCGCTTGTTACAGTCGACCGGCCAATGGGATGAAGCCCGCCAGCACCTCCGATACGCTATCCAGCTCGATGCCGGCCGAGCCATTTTCTATTTCGAAGCGGGAATCTGCGCACTGCGCCAAGCGGAATACGCGGAAGCTTGCCGGGAGTTTACGGTTTACATTGCTCTGAAAACCAGCACGGCCAAGAGTTCGCCCCATACCCCGAGGGGACCGGCATGGGAGGGGTATTACAACCGCGGCCTAGCGGAGATGGCGCTGCAGCAATGGAAAGATGCCGAGGCTGATTTCACGGAAGCCGTCTGTCAGAACCCTGATTTTGCCGCTGCTTATCTCAACCGCGGCGCTGTTCTCCGCGAGCGCGGACGCGGTAACGAAGCACTCCAGGATCTTCAATGCGCGCTAGATCGGGGGGCAGCGCCGGCCAAAGTGCATTACAACCTGGCCTTAGCCTACTGGGACGCCGGCGATCTGCATCAGGCCTTTGAGCAGGTCCGCCAGGCTCGGCATTGTCGCGACTGCCCCGTCGATGCCGCTCGTCTGGAGGCCGAAATTCAGAAAAAGTTGAACGAACGAGATTCAAACGGCCAGTGAGGAGCCGCAGAGCGCGAAACCATTTCCATGAGCGATTCAATGGAGGAACGCCTATGTCTCGCAAGCGCACGTCTGCCAAGGTGAATGGGGTCCAGATGCGGTTGGAGCCGCTGGATGACCGCGTGTTGCCCGACGCGAAGGTCGATCTGGACGTTTCCGGCGCGACGGCCGCAGTCCAGCCCGCCAATACCAATGCAAAACCCGACGCATATCTTTCCAAAGACCATCACCACCAAGACTTCGATTCCGCATTATCCGGCGCGGCCATGACAAGGATTTGGGGGCATCTGCTTAAGGATTCCGCCAAGCACCCAGCCGACTATCAGGCCATGCTGCAAGTCGTCGAAACCGATGCCCTTCGCGTATTGGCCCACGAATTCGTCATTTTGGAAGGTGGTTCGGCCAATGGTTCCATTGTGAATCGGGTCGTTGAAAGCGCAGGACGTCGTGAAAACGCTCATGTTGCCGAGCTAGAAAACGCCGAGGAGATATCGAATGCCATCGTCGAGACTCTCCGCGTCCGCGAGAGTGAGGGGGAAAAAGTACCTGCCAGCGCGTCGGAATCAGTGGATGCGGCCGGTCTTGCTTTAGTGCGAGCAACGACCGAATCCAAACCAGCGCCGGCGAACCCGCATCATTCAAGTGCCGAGTTAGATGCTGCGTACGCGAGCGCAGCTCCTGAGTCGCAGTCGGCCGGAACGGCGCGAGTAGAGGGCGAACATGCCGTCTGGTTATTAGCCTCTGGCCACGCGGAGAGCCCTTTGGTCCAAATGCCGGTGGCGAAAGATCTGCTCATCGTTCCGCTGGCCTATTTGACGTCCGCGCCGATCGGTGCATCGGAAAAGGCGGTAGCGCCGCCGGCCGATCCGTTGGTGGTGTCGGTCGCCGACGTCGAAGAAGCAGCGCCGACGCCGCAGCCGCAGGCGGAAGAAACGCCGGTTTTCGTCAGTCAGGCCGCAGATTTAATTGCACGTTGCACACCGTTCGATGCGGCCACCGTGAACGAAAACATTGAGCGCTTCCTGACTAGTTTGCGCCAGACGCGGTTGCCGCAATCCGCCGGCTACCACGTGTGGAAGATAGCCGCGATCGCCACGACTGGTGCGGTGAGTATGCTCAGCGCCGAATTCATCCGGCGCAAGGGATTGCTGCAGAGAGTTCCCGTCATTCGCAACGTCCGTCAACGCTTGAAGCGCACGAAGACAGCGTAAGAAACGGGCGAGCCGATCCGCGAGGGCGGCCAAGTTGAATCTTTCACCCGGCCGGTTGGGCGGGCCTGGCTCGTCAATGATGATCAATCGTCAATTGGCTTGACGGGGAGTTCTTCTTCCTCGTCTTCTTCCTCCCACATCTTTTCAAGTTCCTTCAAGTCGATTTCTTCGGAAATGTAGTTCGGCGGCGTAGTGGGATCGGCTTCCACGCGCAGAGGTTGCGAAAACTCTTGGCCGTCCACTACTAATACCACACGATAGATGCCCGTCGGCGCCGGCGGAGCAAAACCGAAGCCGCCGCGGCCGCCGCCTCCCCCGCGGTTCGCCTGCGCCGGCGCGCTTTCGCCGGTTGGGGCCGGCGGCGCAACTTGCGGCCTCATGTTCGGCATCCGGCCCAGATCCCACACCACCTTGTGCAGGCCCGGGTCCGAACTCGCATCCAGTTTTCGCACCAGTTGCCCCGCGTAGTCGAGCACTTTAAGCTCAAGCTTCTCTGGCTTTCGGGTGAGCGAATAGAAGATTGTTGCTCCGCGGTCTGGATTTTCGCCGACAAACTTACGCTCGGCCCCGTTGAACATGCTCCGATCCAGGCCGCGCCGCCAGCGGATAGCGTTGACCGGCGCGTACAGCGTCGCCTTCGCCTTCAACGAATCGGTATTGACTTGCCGCAGCGCGGAAACATCGCAAATCCAAATGCTGCGGCCATGCGTGGCAGCGACCAGTTCGCCCGTCACCGGATGCTGTGCAAATTCATGCACTGCCACGGTAGGTAGGCTTGAATTCATTTTCGTCCAGGTCTTGCCGCGATTGACCGAAACCCAGGCGCCGAATTCGGTGCCGACATACAGGACATTCGGATGGAAGATGTCTTCCCGGCAAACCCGCGTGGAGCCCCAGGGAAGATTGCTCGTAATTGCCTTCCATGTCGCACCGTAATCTTCCGTCACAAAGACATACGGATTGTCGTCATCGGAGCGGTGCGCATCGAAGGCGACGTAGGCCCGGCCTTCGGCTTCACGCGAAGCATCGATCGTCGCCACCCAGCGGGGGCCGGGTAGACCGGCTTTCTTCACATTGTCCAGGACGTTTTTCCAGGAGGCGCCGCCGTCGCGGGTCACCCACAGGCCGCCATCGTCGGTGCCGGCCCAGAGCACGTCCGGGTTCTTCGGCGATTCGGCCAGGGCCGTGCCGCTGCCTTTCGGCGTGAGGGTGATCTCCGGCGAGATCGCCTTTAATTCATCGCCTTTCTTCACCGAGCGGAATACGAATTGTGCCGCACAGTAATAGATGCTCGGATTGTGCTTCGACAAAATAAACGGCGTGTTCCAGTTGAAGCGCATGCGGGCCTGGCTGGCGCCACGGCGCGGGCCAATCGACTGCTGTTCGCCGGTGCGCAGGTTGCGCCGACCCATGCCACCGTTTTGCATTTCGTAGTAAACCTGGTCCGGATCGGTGGGGTCGACGCCGCAAACAAAGCCGTCGCCTCCGAAGAGCATGAACCAGTCGTCGTTGACGATGCCGCCGCGCGGCGACTGGGCCGGCCCGCCCCAACTGCCGTTGTCTTGCAGGCCGCCGTAAACCTTGTAATTGGGCCGCGGGTCGATGACTACGTGATAAAATTGGCCGAAGTCCACGTGGTTCAGGTGATCCCACCGTTCGCCCTGATCATAGGTTTGATAGAAGCCGCCATCGGTACCGATGATCATGTGCCGGCCGTCCTTCGGATCGATCCAGAGCGCGTGATGATCGGAATGAACGCCGCGGTCTTTACCCTGCTGGAATTTCTTGCCGCCATCTGTGGAGTAATAGAACCCCACACCGCAGACGTAGAGGTTGTTGTCGTTGCTCGGATCGACGCGGATCTGCGAGAAGTACATGGGCCGCGGGTTGAGACTGTTGATGCGCTTCCAGGTCTCGCCGGCATCCGTGGACTTGTACACGCCGCCTGTTTGCCAGCCGTCTTTGCCCTGCTGGTCCTGCACGTTTTCGCGCTGGCCGCCCAGCTGCGTGGCGTACGGCTTGCCGGGCGTCGGTCCGCCCTGGCCGGCGGGGCCGCCGAAGCCACGCGCTTCGAGTTCAATGGTGACTTCGAGTTTTTCCTTGCCGCGCTGGATGCCGAATTTCACCTTGTCGCCCGCCTTGTATTCCTGCGATAGCTTCTGGAAGAGTTCGCGCATGGCCGGAACGGGCTTGCCTTCGAACGTAGTCACCACGTCGTCGTTTTTGATACCGGCCTTGGCGGCGGAGCTGTTCTCCATCACGCGATTGACCTGGATGCCTTCCTTTACATCTTCGCCAAAGAAGCCCGCGTTGACTCGTGGGCCTTGGCCGCCCTGGCCGCCGCGACCGCCACCAGGTCCGCCGGTTTCCGGCCGATTGGCGAGCGTGAGCGTGATTTCAAGTTTGTCCTTGCCGCGCAGTACGGTCAATGACAGCTTGTCGCCTGCTTTGTGCTTCCGGACTTCCTCCACCAGGCCATCGTATGTCTTCACGACTTGCTGATTCATCGTGGTGATAATGTCGCCTTCCTTGAGCCCGGCTTTCTCAGCCGGCCCATCCTTCGTAATCGCCACCAGCTTGGCGCCTTCGGTGGCGTTTTCACCAGCTATGCCCATGAAAACCGACGACGGTGGATCGCCCGTGCCTGCCTTTTCAGTGTCGATAATCGCGAAGACCACCTCCGGGTTCTGATGCGACCAATCGAGGCCGATGCGGCCCATCTTTACTGTGGGTAAACCGCTGGTCACTTTCTTCCACGTTTTGCCGCCGTCGGTGGTCTTGTGCAAGCCGGTTCCGGCCCCGAAGGTAACGATGGGTCCGTACATATCCGGCACAGGTGTGTTTTCGCCAAAGAAAGCGTCGAAGCCGTCGCGCTTGTGTTCCCAGGTGGCGACAAGGAGCGTGTCGGGATAAGCAGGGCTCATGCGCATGTCAATGACGCCGGTCTTGTCGTCGATGTACATGACTTTTTCCCAAGTCTTGCCGCCGTCGGTGGTTTTGAAAACACCGCGGTCCTCGTTGGGACCGTAGAGCCGGCCAATCGCGCCGACGTAAACGATGTTCGGGTCCTTCGGATGTACGATGATCTTCCCGATCTGGTATGTCTTCTTCAGACCCATGTTTTTCCAAGTCTTGCCGCCGTCGGTCGATTTGTAGACGCCGTCGCCGTAGGAGACTGAGTTGCGTGGATTGTTCTCGCCAGTGCCGACCCAAACGATGTTCTTGTCGGATGGCGCCACACACACGCTGCCGACGGAAACGGTGGCTTCATGATCAAACTGATGTTCAAACGAGATGCCGTTGTTCGTAGTTTTGGCCAAACCGCCCGAAGCGCTGGCCACCCACCAGATGCTGGGGTCGGCTTCGTACACGGAGATCGCGGTGATGCGGCCACTCATGTTGGCCGGGCCAATGCAGCGCCAGTGCAAGGCCTTGATCCAGGCATCCGGGATGGTACCGTCGGTCGAAATCGGCACGGTCGGCTCGTTCCTGAGCTCCTGAAGTTTGCCGGTGAGGTCGGCCAGCTGCTTTTGCCGGTCGGCGAGCTTCTTCGAGTCTTCCGCCAGTTGCTTGGAGCTTTCGTTGATTTGCTTTTCGAGGTCGGAAATCTCTTTCTGGCGGGCCTCGCCGTTGCCGTTCGGCGCGGCCGGAGTTGTCGGCGGGTCGGTGCGAGCCGGGGCCAGCCAAACGGAGATAGCCGCTAGCGCAATAAGCGGCACCAGACACAAGCGCAGTCGCAATGAGGATGCCTGAATCATGACAGGGAGTCTCCCAGGGTCAAAACCGGAAAAAATTACGAGTTCGGAAAGGTGGAAGTAATCATATGAGGATTGCGCGAGTAATGCCAAGGAAGAAATGATGGAAATTGGAATGCAACGCCGAAGGCGGCTCAAGCGTCTTCCTCCAGAAACTGCGCCGGATCGGGCCACGATTCTGGCGGCGGCCGTAACTCGATGGCCGGAATCAATTCGGGCTTTAAAACTGCTTCCGGCCAGGGTTCGAGTCCTGCCAGCAAATCCGCCAGGCATTCCTCCATACCGCTCCAGAAGTTTGCCGCGTCGAGCCCCAAGTGCGGCGATGGGTATTTCTCCATATACGCCCGGGCCGACTTGTATAACTTTAGCGCCCCGCGAAAGTTGCGGTTGCCGAAATGGTACAGGCACACCGCGGCCTGGATGAGCCCCTGAACGAACCGCCGATCCTCGCCCACGTCCGGGCTCAGCCACAGGCTTTCCCAAACTTCGTGGGCTTCAAAGAATTCGCGCCGGTTGAAGAGCACAATACCGGCGAGGTAGCGCGGATCGTAACTGGGTTGCGACATGGTGTAATTATAGTGAGACCTTGCTGTCAATTTGGCAGGAATTGACCTGGCGCTTTCGTTTCCATTTCACAGAAAAAGTGACACCCCCCGCGAAACGAAACGCTTTTTCATGAAATCAAACGCATTTTTGAATGACTTTCTACGATCCGGATCGTACACTGCGGACCACGTTTCGTGGCGGTCAACACTCGTGTAGATGCCAAAACGGTTCCATTTGTGTCGGCATCATGCTAACATGGCAACATCCGTTCGCGCTGTTCGGAGAGGGCTCATGTTGTTCTCATCGCGCATTCCGCTTTCGAGCCTGGTGGTTTTGTGCCAGGCGTTTCGCGTGGGGCTGAGCGCCGGGTTGCCGCTGGTGAAGGTGGTGCAGCAGCAGGCCCGGCGCGGGCCGTTTGCATCGCGGGCCGTGCTGGAGCGCATCGGCGACCGGCTCGAAAAAGGCGATAGTCTGGAAGACGTGCTGAAGGATGAAGGCAAGGCCTTCCCGCCGCTCTTCAACGGCATGGTGGCCGTGGGCGAGCAGGCCGGCGGCCTGCCGGAAGTCTTCCACGAACTGGAACGCTATTACCGCGAGATGATGTCTCTCAAGCGGCGTTTCTGGTCGCTGGCGATCTGGCCGATCTTTCAATTCTGCGCCGGCATATTCACGCTTACCATCATGATTCTCGTGTTGGGCTGGATTGCCCCGAATTCGGAATCCGCTTTCGATCCGCTAGGCTTCGGCGTGGGGCCGGCAGGGGCTATTCGCTTTCTGGGCGCCGTCGCAATTTTGCTGGGCGGCCTGTTTGGACTTTACTGGTTGGCGACTCGAATCCTGGGCCAGAAGGCTGCAGTACACCGGATTTTACTCAAGATTCCCGGCGTCGGCGGTTGCATGCACGCGCTGGCCCTCACGCGCTTTTGCCTGGCCATGCAGTTGACCATGGAAACCAGTCTGCCCACCGGGAAAGCACTGAAAAGGTGCTTTCGCGCTACTGGCAACGGTGCCTATGAAGCCTGTGCCGACAAAGTGACGGGTTCACTCAAGCGGGGCAAAGATGTTGCCGAAACTTTGACGCAGTGCAATATTTTCCCAGAGGAATTTTTGCAAATTGTTGCCACAGCCGAGGAGAGCGGCCAGCTGCCCGAGGTGATGGGCCGGCAGGTCGAACATTATCAAGACGTGGCCAGCACGCGACTGAAAGTCCTCACCACCTTCGCAAACTTCGGCTTCTGGCTGCTGGTTGCGATTCTGATTATTTGGGTAATCTTCCGCATCGCTCTTTCCATCGGCGGGATTTACCAGGATGCGATGAACGGCGTATAGCCTCGCCATCATGCCGGCGCCTGTTCCGGCTGCACCGCCGGCTCGCGCGCATCCGCCGGCACTTCCGCCGTGGCGGGCAACTCTTCAGGGATATCTTCTTCCTCGGTCAGATGCTTGGCGACCCAGTCGTGCACATAGACCAACAAGCCGGTGAAAGCGAGATCGCCACCGAGAGTGAAGGGAAAGTAAGGCAAGCCCATCAGGTAGGCACTCAATAGCCCCGCGAGAGTGTGGCGCGAGTCGTATTTGTACCAAAAGCCAAAATTAGTGATGAGGTAAAACTGCAGGCTGCCAATGAAGGTTACAAGAGCAATGCGCGCCGGTGACCGAGAATGCCGAACGAGCCGGCCGAGCAGCACATAGATGACGAAGCTCACGTAAACGAAAACGTCAAACGGCGCGAGGCGTGCCAACTTCCAGAGCAAGAAGTCGCTCACCAACATGATTAGCAACGGAGTCGACAATGCTTGCCAGAGCGGCAAGCGCGCTCCCCCGTAGATCCCAATACCGCCAACGGGCGCGAAATTCGGTGGCCGAAGAATCCCCGAAGGTACGAGGCGGTACAGCACCACAAGGATGATTTCCAAGGGCGCCAGCAATCGTTTCAGAAGTCGTCGCATTGCGGAGATAGTATTACCAGGCAAGTCGCGGACAAGATTGTTTGTAGTGACCCGCTTTAGCGGGTCAGGCGCGGGATAACCCGCTAAAGCGGGTCACTACAAACTTATTTCCCTTCCCGAACATTGAATTCCAGCTTCCATTTATGCTTGCCGTCGCGGCTGATGCATGCGAGTTCGAGCTGGCCGACTTCGGTGACTTTGGCGTGCAGATGCACCGGCACCGTTCGACCGAGCTTTGGCTTCTCTTCCAGCGTGACGGAAACTGGTTGCAGTTCCTCGATCTGTCCTTCCCATTCTTCAACCATCGTGCCGGCCGTGTCTTGCCGGCGCACCGTCGAGCCAAGGAAGCGGAATTGCACCGGTTCGCCGATAATGAGGCCGAATTCCTGCTTCGGCAGATCGGTTTCCGTACCTTCTTCCATGCCGAATGGCGCCACGCACAGAGCCTTGATCGGCGGGGCCGCACCGGGAACCGCAGGCAGTGAAGTTTCGACACCGACATAATACGACCGTGCTGTGCCGCCACGAATGCGGACGCCCTTGCCGCGGCGAACCAGGCCGTAATAGGCCGCGCCGCGCGCAACCGCCAAGTCGAGATTCGTGCCTGCAAGGGCGCGAACGCCGGATACCGGCTTGCTCTTCTTTTTCGGCGCTTCCAATTCCGCAGGCCAACGGTTGAGAAGACCCATCAAACGTTGCCGGAAGGGCTCGGCCTTGAAGACGCCGCCGTTGAATAGCACCGCATTGGGCAGCACGCGCTTGTTCTTCGCATCGTCGCGCTCGGCGAGCGCATCGGCCTGGCGTTTGAGGAAGTACGCCAGATGCCGGGTGACGGCTGGGTCGCTTACATACGGCAAACCAATCTCTTGCAAGCCGGCCGAGCGCTGGCCGGTGGGAGTCGATTCGAGCGGACATTCCGGGAAGAAGCCGTCCACCAGCAGCGCCTCCACGTCAGCTCGCTTCAGCTCCGTGCGCAGCGTGCCGCCGATCACGCTACGGCCCCGGCCCAAGACGGTGACGGTGGCGCTGGCGAGCTTCTCATCGGCAAAAATCTGTTCCTTGGCGGTCCGGCAGGAGTGACCCAAGAGCAACATTTGGCCCAAATCGAGCTTGCCGCCCAAGGTCTTGGCCGCGGCGTGGGCCAGCGTCAGGTCCATATTGTCGCCGCCCAGAAGCAGATGATCGCCGACGGCCACGCGCGTGAGCACGAGGTTGCCGTGTTCCTCGCCGACTTCGATGAGAGTTAGGTCCGTGGTGCCGCCGCCAACATCGACGACCAGGATCAGGTCGCCCATTTGCACGAGTTGCCGCCAGTCATTGCGCTGCGCGTCGAGCCAGGCGTAGAATGCGGCCTGCGGCTCTTCAAGCAACGTGAGATTTTCGAAGCCTGCCGCGCGAGCCGCCTCCACCGTGAGTTCGCGAGCCGCCGCATCGAAGGAAGCGGGGACCGTCAGCACGATGTCTTGATTTTCCAGCCGATCGGCCTCGGCATCCTTCGCCAGCGCGTGATTCCAGGCGTCGGCCAGGTGCTTGAGATAACGAGTGCTGGCTTCCAGCGGCGACACCTTTTTGCCGCCCTCCGGCGCCTTCCATGGTAATACGGCAGCGCGTCGATCGATGCCCGGATGGCACAGCCACGACTTCGCCGATGAGACGAGCCGCGTCGGCACCTGGCTGCCAAAGTTACGGGCGAATTCGCCGACAGCATAGTCGATCTTTTTGTTCCACGGGAGTTTCAAGCTGCCGGCGGGGATCTCATCGGCATTTGGCAAGTAAAGGAATGACGGCAGCAGCTCGCGCTCTTCGACCTGGCCTTGCTGGACCACCTGCGGAACCGCGAAAACCTGCGGCCGCGCCTCGTCGCCGGCGCGGGTGTCTACATACGAAAGCGCGGTGTTCGTGGTGCCGAGATCGATGCCGATGATGTAACGAGGCGAGGGCATGCGGTATTACCAAATTAAGCCACGGATGAATACGGACTGGGTAACATGGATGAACACAGATCAGAATCGAACACGTTTTGATCCGTGTTCATCCGTGTTATGAAATCCGTGTTCATCGGTGGGCTCAATGTCTTAGGACATCTCCACTTCGGCTGGCATCAGAACAAAATCGTCCACGCCTTCGGGCGGAGCTGGCACCTTCATGCTCTTCACGCGCCAGCCGGGATGTTTGAGTTTGCCGTGGAAGGGAGGTTGGCCGGCCACGTTGCCGGTAAGTCGAATGGCCGATGGATCAAACCCCGCCGCGACCGTAACGTCCGCATCTTGTTCTTGCGGCAACACCGGCGTCAGGTCCACGGCTTTTTTGAGCGCCTCCTGGCAATTGCGGTGTATTTCGCGCACGCCGAAGCCGATTTGCTGGTCGGTGGCGCCGCTGATATCTTCCATCAGGAAATCGACCAGCCGGCCTTCGCGCTGAAGCAATGCGAGCAGTCGTAGTGGTGCTCCGCTCGGTTTGGCGGGCTTCTTTTCCTCCATTACGGGAACTCTGTACCTAAGCTTCATGAGTACAAACACCATCGCGGCCAAAAAAACACCCACCAGGAGCCCCGCCATTAAACCCTGCCAAAAAATAGGTTCCATTCATCTCTCCTGTTTAGTATGCGGTAATTGTATGGGGCGACTCCCCGTAACCCCAGACCCCACGGACTGCCGTCCCTGGGCTTTCGGGTAAGGCCTTGACCTGGGCGCGGCGCTCCGATAGCATCGACAGGGTAAGCTTTTGATCCCGCCAAGGGGGAAACCCCCGACGATTGGCCGGCTTTGCCGCGCACCGCCTAACCCGCCTGCTGTCGGACATCGACACATGCCTCCGCACCAATGCCAACCTGGGAGGTTGCCATGCGCCGCTTTACCTTCGCTTGGGTCGTCCTGACCGCTGCCTTCACCGCCGGCTCGGCAGTCGCGCAACAGAATCTGCCAACCTTGCCGCAACCGCGCTTGCAGTCGGTCTTCCCGAGTGGCGGCAAGGCGGGCGCCACAGTGGAAGTAAGCTTCACCGGCACCGATCTCGAAGATCCCGAAAGCCTGTTCTTCAGTCATCCCGGTCTCAAAGCGGAGCCAATCATTCCGCCGCCACTGCCGGCCCCGAAAGTCGACCCGAAGCAACCAGCGCCAAAACAACCGATGCCGGCCCCGAAACCCGTGATCACGAAGTTTAAGGTCACTATCGCCGCCGACACACCTCTCGGCATGCACGACGTGCGTCTGGTGAATAAGTGGGGCGTCAGTAATCCGCGGCCATTCGTGGTCGGCGATCTACCCGAAGTGAATGAAGTCGAGCCGAACAACGATGTGACGCAGGCTCAGAAAGTGGAACTGAACAGCGTGATCAACGGTGTGATCAACGCCCCGACCGACGTGGATTATTTCACCTTTGCCGGCAAAAAAGGCCAGCGCGTGCTATTACACGTGGCCGCATCGAGCATCGACAGCCGGGCAAAGCCGGCGGTGGAAGTCTACGATGCGGCCGGCAACCGCCTCGCTTTTGGCCGCAATTACAGCGAATACGATGCCTTGGCCGATGTGCCCTTGCCGGCTGAGGGCAGTTATTTCGTGCGCCTCTTCGAATTCACTCACACCGCGGGCAACCCGGATCACTTTTACCGGCTCACGCTCACCACCGGTCCGTGGATTGATGCCATGATGCCGCCGATGCTCGAACCGGGAAAGGCGACGCCGGTTACGATCTGGGGCCGCAATCTGCCGGGCGGCCAAGCCGACCCCGCCGCCGTTGTGGACGGCCGCGTCTTGGAAAAGATCTCTGTCTCGATCACCGCGCCGACCGATCCTGCGGCTCAGCAGAAGTTAAGCTTCAGCGGTCATATTCCGCCGGTAATGAGTGCCCAGGACGGATTCGAGTATCGGCTCAAAGGCCCGGCCGGAATGTCGAATGCCTACCTGCTGCAATTCGCGCGGGCGCCGATCGTGCTCGAAACCGAGCCCAATGACAAGCCGGAGGCGGCGCAGGCAATCAATCTGCCCTGCGAAGTCGCGGGTCGAATCGACAAGCGCGACGACCGCGATTGGTATTCGTTCACGGCCAAGAAGGGCGACACGTATTTCATCGACCTGTTCGCGGAGCGCCTTGGCTCGCCGGGCGATTTTTACTTCACCATCAAGCCGGCCGACCCGAAGTCCAACGTGATGGCCGAGATGGATGATAATGCCGAGCAGTTGCACCCGCAGCAGTTCTACACGCGTTCCAGCGACCCGCAACCTTACAAATTCGACGCACCGCAGGACGGTAAATACCTCGTGATGGTGAGCGCCCGCGATGCTGGCACCGATTTCGGGCCGCGCAACGTATACCGGCTACGCATTACTCCGGCCAAGCCGGATTACCGTTTGATTGTCATGCCGATGTCCCCACATCAGCCCGAGGCCGCGATCTTGCGCTCCAATGGCGAAGAAGGCTTCGATGTCTTCGTCTGGCGGCTGGATGGATTTGATGCACCGATTACGCTCTCGGTCGATGGGCTGCCCGCAGGTGTGACGTGTGCGCCGCAGCAAATCGGTTCCACTCAAAAGCATGCCTCGCTCATTCTCAGCACCAAGGCCGATGCACCGGCTGTCGTGGCCGCGATTCGCGTGAAAGGCACGGCCGTCTACAAAGGCGAGACCGTGGTGCGCGAGGCTCGGCCCGCAACTATTACCTGGCAAACGCCGCCGCAACAGAATATCCCGGCGATTACTCGAATGGACCGGCAACTCGTTGTAGCCGTGCGCGACAAAGCGCCCTTCCGCATCGAGCCGGTGACGGCGGCAATCACGAGCAAGCCCGGCGACAAAGCGACGATTAACCTGAAGGTGACGCGCATCTGGCCTGAGTTGAAGGCGCCGATTGCCGTCCAGGCGATCACCGTTCCGCCCGGCAATCAACCGCTCGTTCCCGGCCTGGTCTTCAACAACAACCAACCACTGACGATTGCGCCGGACAAGAATGACGGCAACGCCGTCCTTCAGATCGGAGCTAATGTCCAGCCCGGCGTCTATAGCCTTGTGCTCCGCGGCAGCGCTCCGTTCCAATTTGAAAAAGCACCCAAGGCCCAGAAGGTAAACACGGGCCTGGTACAGCCGTCGGTTCCCATCACGGTGACGATTGTGCCGACGCAGCTAGGCGCCTTCACGCCAAGCATGGCAAACCCCAACGTGAAAATCGGCACGTCGGGCGAGATCGCTGTGAAAGTGAATCGGGCCTATGGTTATGCCGGCGAATACAAGTTGAAGCTGGTGCTGCCGAAGGGCGTCGAAGGCATTACCGTGGCCGATGCCGTTATCCCCGCCGGCAAGGATGAGACGAAATTCGTGGTGCAAGTAGGGGCGAATGCCAAGCCCGCCAACGTGGCCGGCATCCTGATTCAAACCACTGCCCAGTACGACGCGAAAACGCCGATCACCCAGGAAGTGAAATTCCAGGGATTCAATGTGGTGAAATAAAAGAACCTAACCCCCTAACCCCCTTCCCTAAAGGGAAGGGGGAATTGTCTTCTCCCCTTTCCCTTTCGGGAAGGAGGTCGGGCTGTTAGGTGAATTCCAACTCGGAGACTTGCCGATGGTTCGCTACGTGAGCAGCCTTCTTGTTCTCGCTTTACCCTTCGCGCTCTTCGCTGCCGAGAAGCCGATCGCCGTTGTCCCGCTCGATCGCAAAGACCCGATTGTCTACGAGAAGGACATCGAGCCGATCTTCCGCTCGAAATGCGTGGTCTGCCACAGCGGCAAGGAAGTGAAAGGGAAATTCGACGTCGGTAGTTATGCGTCGGTAATGAAGGGGAGCCAGAACGGGCCCGTGGTGATTGCCGGCAAGTCGGCCGACAGCCCGATCGTGCTGTATGCGGGCAAGACGAAGAAGCCGTTCATGCCGCCGAAGGATGAAGAGCCGCTCACGCCCCAGGAACTTGCCCTGATCAAGCTTTGGATCGATCAAGGCGCGAAGCCGCCGAGCGGTTCCGGTGACCGGCCGAAGATCGTGCTGCACCTGCCGCCCGCCAACGTGGTGCCAGTGCGGGCCGTCGCGATGACGCACGACAAGTCTACTGTGGCTGCCAGCCGCGGCAACCAGATTCACATTTACGACGCCGGCTCCGGCGCTTTTATCCGCACGCTGATCGACCCGAAGCTCACCGATGCCGAGGGCAAACCTGTTAAGGGAGCGCACCTGGCCTTGGTCGAATCGCTGGCGTTCTCGCCGGACGGCAGATTCCTGGCTTCCGGCAGCTTCCAGGAAGCGATCATCTGGGATGTTCAGACCGGAACTGTTCGCCACAAGATCACCGGCTTCGCCGACCGCGTGGTGGCGCTGGCGTTTTCCGCCAAGGGCAACCTGCTTGCCACCGGCGGCGGGCCGCCGAGTGAAGATGGCGAAGTGAAGGTGTACGATGCCGCAACCGGCAAGCTCGTCGTGGAACTGAAGAGCCCGCACAGCGACACGGTATACGGCGTCTGCTTCAGCCCCGATGGCAAAATGCTCGCTTCGTGCGGAGCCGACAAGTTCGTAAAAGTGTGGGAGATCCCGAGCGGCAAATTCGTGAAGTCGTTCGAAGGGCACACCCACCACGTCCTGGACGTGGGCTGGAAGGCCGACGGCAAGCTGCTCGCCAGCGCCGGGGCCGACAATGTCATCAAGGTCTGGACTTTCGATACCGGCGAGCAAGCCCGCACCATCCAGGGCCACACGAAACAGATCACGCGCCTGGAGTTCCTGGGCAGCACGCCGCAAATCATTACGTGCAGCGGCGACCAGACCATTCGCATGTGGAATGTCGATAATGGCGGTACCGTGCGGCAATTCAACAGCGGCAGCGATTTCCTGTATGGGGTGGCCGTGAGCCCCGACGGTGCGCTCGTGGCGGCCGGCGGCGAGGACGGCGTTGTTCGCCTCTTCAACGGCACCAACGGGCAACTCATCAAACAACTGCTTCCACCGGGAGTGGAAGCACCCAAAAAGTGACCCGGGCCGCCGTGGCCTGGACACTGCCGGACGGTCGCCGGGGGGCACCGTCCGGCTTTTTTTGTCTTGCTGCTCCAGCGTGAAATCGAAGAGAAACGAGCAATAAGGAACGGAGAACAGAGAACGAGCGTTTAGTGTTCATCCTTACCTTTTTCAGGCATTTTTGACGGTCGGCATTGCCATTTGGCGGATACCAGCTGCAAATCCCGTTGTGTTACGATTATTCCGGAAATTCCAATTACATTTGACATGCCGGTTATACGTTCTACTCTTGGTTGACGCCCAATTCAAACGCCCTTGCCCGATGGGTCGCGCGCCCAAAGCACCCATCACGCCCAAAGAGCGCCCAATTTCGCCTTTGCCCATCGCGCCCATAACGCCCCGTAGCGCCCAGGTTCCAATCCCGAAGGATTCATTCACCCACGTAGACGGGTGAGGACATCCCCCAGGTCCTCCTCCGCTCCGAGAACAATAATGCGCGCTCAGAAGACCCCCAAAAGGGCCAGGCTCGGCCTGGAGCCCCTCGAGAATCGTATTGTTCCCACTTCCGCCACGCTCAGCAACGGCGTGCTGACAGTGCTCGGCGACATGAGCAACGTCTCCATCCAAATCGGCCAGACCAACGGCCAGATCAGCGTCTCCGGCGTGAGCCAGTCGTTCAACTCCAGCCAGGTAAAGATGATCAGCGTGGAGGCGGGCGATGGCAACAACACCATTACCGTCGCGCCGTCCGTGACCGCGGAAACCTGGATCTTTGCCGGCCAGGGCAACAACTTTATTCAGGGCGGCGGCGGCCCGAACCATATCTTCGGCGGCGCGGGCAGCGACACCATCGCGGGCGGCAGTGCCCAGGATGTGATTTTTCCGGGAACCGGGCAGAACAGCATCACTGCTCCGGCCGGCGCCCAGATTTACAGCGGCCCCGCCTACCAAAGCAGCGCGATTTCGACTATCGGGCAACAGATTGTTGATTACACGAATCAGTTACGGGCGCAAAACGGGTTGCCCGCCCTGACGGTCAGCGGGCAACTGACGGCCGCTGCCCAAATAGCCGCCAACGATGAAGCAAGCACCAACACGATGTCCCACCTGCTGTACGGCGTGGCCGCGCCGAGCGTCGAGGCGCGCGCGGAGGAGGTGGGTTATAACTATTCGGCGCTCGGAGAGAATCTGACCACCGGTGCGCCGAATGTCAGCGCGGTCATGCAGTCGTGGATCAACTCGCCAGCGCACATGGCGAATATCCTCAATCCGCTCTACACGCAAATCGGCGTGGCCGTCGCCTACGGATCGAATGGGGTAGGCTATGCCGTGCAGGAATTCGGCGCGCCGGGCGGGGCCGAACCGAGCGGCCCGCCGTCGCTGCAAAGCGGTGGGCAGAGCCCGCCGCCGGTAACGGGGGCCCCGGTGAGCAACCCGCCGGTGACAAGTTCCCCGGTCCGCAATCCGCCGGTGACGAGTTCGCCGGTTAGCAGTCCGCCGACGACAACCATGCCTCCCTCGACCTCTGGCTTCTCCGGCGGGTCGGGATTAAGCGGCAAGATTTACGCCGTGGGCAGCGACGCCGGTACGCAAGCGACCGTGACAGCCTACGATGCCTCGACCGGGGCCGTGAAATTCACGCTGAATCCGTACAGCAACTTCACGGGCGGCGTGCGCGTTGCGGTCGGCGACCTGGCTGGCAACGGCGTGCAAGATATCATTTGCGCGCCGGGTGCCGGAATGTCGCCGGAAATCAAAGTCTACAATGGCGCGACCGGACAGCTGACCGAAGACTTCATGGCCTACGACTGGCGCTTCGGCGGCGGCGTGTATGTAGCGGCGGGCGACGTGAAAGGGGCCGGCCACGACGACATCATCACCGGGGCCGATGCCGGCGGCGGCCCGAATGTCGTGGTGTTCGATGGCACCACGCAAAATACGCTCTTCAACTTCATGGCGTATGACCCGAACTTCACGGGCGGCGTGCGCGTGGCGGCCGGCAATACCAGCGGACTTGGCCACGCCGATATCATCACCGGCGCCGGGCCCGGCGGCGGACCCAATGTGGCCGTATTTGACGGGCTTAGCGGCGCCCGCGTCGATAGCTTCTTCGCTTATGACCCGAACTTCACTGGGGGCGTCTACGTGGCGGCCGGCAATACGCAGGGCACCGGCCGGGCGAACATCATCACCGGCGCAGGAGCGGGCGGTGGGCCCAACGTGAAGGTGTTCGACGGAGTGAGCCTGGCGGTAATGGCCAACTTTATGGCCACCGATCCCACGTACACCGGAGGCGTGCGTGTCGGGGCGTTGGGGTCGAATGCCATCGGCAATGCGGCCGGAATCATGACTTCCTTCGGCAACGCGGATCCGGCGGTGGATCTCTATAGCGGCTCGGGGAGTTTATTGAACAGCTTCCTGGCCAGCGATCCGAACAACGCCGGGCTGTATATTGGCTAGGATCGCACATTGGCCAGCGGTTCCAAACCGCGTCGGCGCGGCAGCCAAAAGAAAGGGAACCACGAACTTGGACGTTCGCGGTTCCCTTTTTGTTGCGCTTCTGGGACTGGATCCTTTACGGGTTCGCGAGGAAGCTCCGCTTCGAGAATACCGGCGAATCGAAGAAATCGTAATTGATGCCCGGGCCAACCGCATCGCCGTTGGCATCAGCCGTGACCACGATGTTCGAGATCATATTGTTGCCCGCGACGCCAGACGGCACTCCCGCCACCGTTCCTGGTATTGGCAACAGCGAAAACAGCTGGACCGGAGTGTTGATGCCGGGCGGCGTAAAGGTCGCCGGCGGAACTTCCGTGATCGTGTAGGTTCCCGGAGGGATGCCGCCCAGCAGATTCGCGGCCGACGGCGGCGGGTTGAACGTGAACGCGCCGTTCGCACCCGTCGTGGTGGTCAGCGTGATCGCCGCGCCGGTGTTCGAAGTGCCCGACAGCACCATCGTGACGCCGGGGATGCCCACGTCGGCCGCGGCATTGCGAGTCGCCGATGGATCGTAGAACTTGAAGCCGCTGATCTGAGTATTGGCCAGCGGCGGCACTTCAGGGAAGTTGTAATTCACGCCGGCCACGCCGCTCGCAGTCGCCGGGATCAAGATGTTCGAGATCACTTCGTCAATGCCGCTCACCGAACCCGTGCCGCCGAATGGCGTGCCAACCGCCGGCCCAGAGGTAGCAGGAGCGAGATTGCTGCCTGCGGGCGGAGTTTCGGTCAGAGTGTAGGTGCCCGGCAGCAGGCCGGTGAACTGGTAAAAGCCATTGGCGGCCGTAGTCTGCGTCAGGGTGATCGTCGTGCCAGTGGCCGTTTGGGTGCCGGTCAATACCACCGTGGCGCCGGCGACGCCCGAGTCACTGGGGCCGATCGTAGTATCATTGTGGCCATTCGGTTCCTGGAATTTGAAGCCGCTAATCGAGTTCACCGCGGGCGAATCAAAGAAGTTGTAGTTAATGCCTGGGCCAATCGCGTTGCCATTGGCATCGGCTGTGATCACGATGGCCGAGATCAAGTTGGTGCCGGCCGTGCCCGACGGCACACCGGCCACGGTGCCCGGCTTGGGCGTTTCGGACACCAGTGGCACGGGGGTCGTTTGACCGGGCGGCGTAAAGGAGGCGGGCGGGATTTCGGTGACGGTATATGTGCCCGGAGGCAGACCGCCGAGCGGGTTGTTTGCCGATGGCGGCGGATTGAACGTGTAGGCGCCGTTGGTGCCGGTTGTCGTGGTCAAGGTAACGGCCGCGCCGGCGTCGGACATGCCGGTCAAGACCATGGTGACCCCTGGAATACCGGTATCGGTCGCGGGGTTTTCGGTGTTGGTTGGGTCGTAGAACTTAAAGCCGCTCAACTGGGTGTTGGCCAGCGACGGAATTTCCGGGAAGTTGTAGTTGATCCCGTTCACGCCATTCTGGCCGTTCGCGTTCACCGGAATCACAATGTTCGAGATGATCTCCTGGTTACCGCTCACGCTTGGCGTTCCGCCGAAGGGCGTGCCCACGCTCGGGCCTTGCGGATCGGGCGCCAGATTGCTGCCGGCGGGCGGGGTTTCCGTGAGAGTATAAGTCCCCGCAGCCAGTCCGGTGAACTGATAGAAGCCGTTGGCGGCCGTGGTCAGCGTGAGGGTGACTGCGGTGCCGGTCCCCGTTTGCGTGCCGGTCAAGACCACCGTCGCGCCGGCCACACCGACATCGTTCGCATCGAGCGTCGCGTCGGAATCCGTGTCGTTGGCCGGCTCCTTAAATTTGAAGCCACTAATGGAATTGAGCGGCGTTTGCTTTTCGGGGAAGTTGTAATTTATCCCGGCCACGCCGTTGGCCGACTGTGGAATGACGATATTGGAGGTCAGGCCAATGAAGGCATTGCCGCCAAACGGTGTGCCCACGTTGGCCGTCTCCGGCACGAAGCCGTTCGGCGCGATCTCGTTGACCGTGTAGACGCCCGCCGCCAGGTTCGTGAAGGAGTAGGCGCCATTGGCATCGGTGGTCGTGGTCAGGTTCACTGGCGCGCCGGTTGCCGAATCGACGCCGGACAACACGATGGTGACGCCGGCTATGCCGGCATCGCCGTTGTCCAACGTGTCGTTGCCGTTCACGTCGTTGAACTTGATGCCGCTGATCGAGTTATTGTTCGGCGTCGTCTCTGGGAAATTGTAGTTGACCCCGGCTGCGCCCCCCGGCGTGGTCGGAATCACGATATTCTGAATGTGATTCTGCTTGCCACCGGGCAAAGTCACGATGGGGCCGGGCGTGCCGCCGAACGGCGTGCCCACGTTGGCCGTCTCGTCGATCAAGGTCGCCGCCAGGGGCGGGTTTTGAATGCCGGTCGGCACCAATTCCGTGAGTTGATAAGAACCCGGCATCAAATTGGTGAACGAGTAAGCGCCGTTGGCGTCCGTCGTGGTGGTCAGGCTGACGGAAGTGCCGGTTGCCGTTTGCGTGCCGGAGAGAACAATGGTCACGCCGGCCAGGCCCTGGTCGCCCGCATCGAAGACATCGTTTTTGTTCTTGTCAAAGTACTTGATGCCGCTGATCGAATACGGCACCTTCGTTTCCGGGAAGTTGTAATTGACGCCGGCCTGGCCCGGACCGCCGGTCGGGATGACGATGTTCGAAGTCAAGCCAATAAAGGCATTGCCACCGAACGGCGTGCCGACATTCGCGGTCTCCGGCACGAAGCCGGCCGGCGCAATTTCGTTGACGGTGTAGACGCCGGCATTCAGGTTCGTGAAGGAATAAGCCCCGTTGGTATCGGTCGTGGTCGTCAGACTGATCGAATTCCCGGTCGCGGTCTCGACACCCGTCAGCACAATGGTTACGCCGGCCATGCGGACGTCGCCGTTATCCAGCGTATCGTTGCCGTTCACATCGTTGAACTTGATGCCGCTGATCGAGTTCTTGGGTGATTGCTGCTGCGTTTCCGGAAAGTTGTAGTTGACACCGGCCTGGCCCGGACCAGCGGTTGGAATGACGATGTTCGAAGTCAAGCCGATAAAGGCATTGCCACCAAACGGCGTACCGACATTCGCGGTCTCCGGCACGAAGCCGGCCGGGGCGATCTCACTCACCGTGTAGACGCCGGCATTCAGGTTCGTGAAGGAATAAGCCCCGTTGGTATCGGTCGTGGTCGTCAGACTGATCGAATTCCCGGTAGCGGTCTCCACACCAATCAGCACGATGGTTACGCCGGCTATGCGGACATCGCCGTTGTCGAGCGTGTCGTTGCCATTGACGTCGTTGAACTTGATGCCGCTGATCGAGTTCTTGGGTGATTGCTGCTGCGTTTCCGGGAAATTGTAATTGACGCCGGCCTGGCCCGGACCGCCGGTTGGAATGACGATGTTCGAGGTCAAGCCGATAAAGGCATTGCCGCCGAACGGCGTACCGACATTCGCGGTCTCCGGCACGAAGCCAGCCGGAGCGATTTCGTTGACCGTATACACGCCAGCGTTCAGGTTGGTGAACAAGTAGGCGCCGTTGGCATCGGTGGTGGTGGTGAAGCTCACCGCATTGCCCGTGGCCGTCTCCACACCCGTCAGCACAATGGTCACGCCGGCCATGCGGACATCGCCGTTATCCAGCGTGTCGTTCTTGTTCACATCGTTGAACTTGACGCCGCTGATGGAATTCTTGGGTGATTGCTGCTGCGTTTCCGGGAAGTTGTAATTGACGCCCGCTTGGCCCGGGCCCCCGGTCGGGATCACGATGTTCGAGGTCAAGCCAATAAAGGCATTGCCGCCGAACGGCGTACCGACATTCGCGGTCTCCGGCACGAAGCCAGCCGGGGCGATCTCACTCGCCGTGTAGACGCCGGCATTCAGGTTCGTGAACAAGTAAGCGCCGTTGGCGTCGGTGGTGGTGGTGAAGCTCACCCTATTGCCCGTGGCTGTCTCCACACCCGTCAGTACGATCGTCACGCCGGCCATGCGGACATCGCCGTTGTCGAGCGTATCGTTCTTGTTCACGTCGTTGAACTTGATGCCGCTGATGGAATTCTTCGGCGTTTGGATTTCCGGGAAGTCGTAGCCGCAACCTTGCGTCGTGCAGGTGATGGTCGGGATGACGATGTCGGTGATCGTGTTTTGGGTTGCGGTGGGCGTTCCCGACGTGCCACCGAAGCCTGTGCCAACGATAGCGGTTTCATTCGTAAAGCCGGCCGGCGAGAACTCGGTCAAGGAATAGGTGCCGGAATTCAGGCCGGTGAACGAATAGAAGCCGTTGGCGTCCGTCGTGGTCGAGAGGTCGACGGAAACGCCGGTCGTATCGGTGCCCGTCAACTCAATCGTCACGCCTGCAAGACCGACGTCGCCGTTGTCGAACTGGCCGTTGGCATTCACGTCATTGAACTTGTAGCCGCTCAGTGAATAGGTCACCGTCTGCGGCTTGCAATTGCTGTTACAACTGCCGCCGCAGTTGTTGCCGCACATCGAACAGGTGGAGCAATTGTCCTTGTTCGAATGCGAGCCGCAGGTGCTGTCGCAGGTCATCGTTGTCGTGCAGCTTGCCGTCGTCGAGCAAGTCGTTGTGCACGATGGCTGCATATCGCCGCAGTTGCTATGGTGACTGTTGTTGTTCTGGTCGCAGTTGTTATTCTGGTCGCAGTTGTTGTTGTTCCAATTCTGGTTGCCTGTATCGCAATTGTTCGAGTCGTTCCAGTTCTGGTTGCCGGTGTCCCAGTTGTTGCTGCAATTACTCTGGCTGCCGGTTGGCAACCAGTTGTCGTTGCAGCTGTTGTTAGCACTCATGCCATTCGAGCAGGTGTAAGTCCCGTTCGACGCCATTGAACTCATCGTGTCCGTCGAGGACGTCATGTTTCCTGCCGTCGATGTGGTGCTGGACGACGAATTCATGACCGCCGGCGCGGTCGTGACACCCGACAATTGCGGAAAATTCACCGTATCGGTCGCTGTGGCCATGGTGGTCACGCTGAGGTCGAACGTATTACTCGCGTTTTCGCTGCCGTTGGGCGGCGCATCGGAGATGACGTAGCTTCCTGGATCGAGATTGGCAAAGTGATAATTGCCCTTGCCATCGGTCGTGGTCGTGGACGACACTTGGACGCCCAGGGAATCGATGCCCGTGAGGTAAACGGTTTCGCCGGCGACGCCGGGATCGTTGCTGGAGAGCATTCCGTTGCCGTTGTTATCCTGGAACACGGTTCCAACGACCCCGGTGCTGGGCACATCGCGCTGTTCCAGCTGCTCGACGCGCAACCGCGCGCCAGCTGGTATTTGCAGGGTCGCCCGGCGAGCGCGGCGGCGGAAAACGCGATTCAAGGGACGAGATACCCAGCAGTTGAGGGGGAAACTGCTCATGGCTGCTCCGGTGGGAAGATCTTTATGTAGGGCTTAAGATAAATAGATGCTTTCGGCCAAACTCCTGTTTGAGCGTCAGGCAAAGGCGGGATTCCAAACGGGAGAAAATCCGTCCGACCGACGCCAACAACTCACGACGGGATGCAGCCGCCATGGCCGTCGCACGAAAACCCGTTGGGGCGATGCCAAAGGGCGGGAGCATGGCCCTGCTGAGAGGCATTTTCGTGAGCCGCCTTTCTCCTGGCGGCTTGGGTGCTGGCGTCCCGGGCCCCTGAATGGGCGTGGAACTGCCATCTCGAAATTCCCGAACATCAAAGAAGTCGCGGTTGATGTCGGGGCCGACGTCATTGCCATGAGCGTCGGCAGTGATCACCATTTTTCAGATTTAGGGATAGTCCAGCTGTTTCTGGGAATGTGCGTTCGCCAACGCAGCTGGAAGACGCGATTAAATGGGCGTTATACCGAGCGGGCGAGGGCGAAACTGCTTAGGGATCCTCCGAAGGGGTATTGCTCAGATTCCTGTTCCAGTTATGGAACGCTGGCCGTTCCCAAGCTCCTGGGCACGGCCAGCACCCGATTCGTCGTTTAAGGCCGCATTTCCTGACGGCATGCTTCCTCACCCGTTTGCAAGGAAGAACCGCTTCGAATAAATTGAGGCCGTATCAAAGAAGTCATAGTTAATCCCGGGGCCGACCGCGTCGCCATTGGCGTCCGCCGTGACCACAATGCTCGAGATCATGTTGGCGCCCGGGGTACCGCTCGGCGTCCCGGCAACAGTCCCTGGAATCGGCAACTCGGAAATCAGTTGCACCGGGGTGTTACTACCCGCGGGGGTGTACGTGGCGGGTGGTATCTCGGTGATAGTGTATGTTCCCGGCGGGATTCCGCCCAGCGGGTTTGCCGCCGAAGGCGGCGGATTGAATGTAAAGGCGCCATTGGCACCCGTCGTCGTGGTCAACGTGATTCCAGCACCGGTATTCGAAGTGCCGGTCAACACCATTGTCACGCCCGGAATGCCGACGTCGGTTGCCGCGCTGCGCGTGCCCAAAGGATCATAGAACTTAAAGCCGCTGATCTGCGTGTTGGCCAGCGGCGGCACTTCTGGAAAGTTGTAGTTTACTCCGGCCACGTTCACGGCGTTGGTCGGAATCACGATGTTCCCGATGACTTCGTGGATGCCATTCACGCTTCCGGAACCGCCAAACGGCGTGCCAACGTTCGGGTTCTCCGGAACTAGGTTGATGTTCGCCGGCGGCGTTTCCGTCAACGTGTAGCTTCCCGGCAGCAAGCCAGTAAACGAGTAGCTGCCATCCGTGCCGGTGGTCGTCGTCTGAGTTACCGCCGTACCAGTCGCGGTCTGCGTGCCGGTTAAGACGATAGTCGCCCCGGCGACGCCGCTGTCGCCGTTGTCAAAGGTATCATTGCGATTCGCGTCCTTGAACTTGATGCCGCTGATCGAATTGAGGCCGCCTCCGATGGTCGAAGTCTCGTTGACGCCATTGTCCGAAACCGACGGGTTAAAGGCGTCGCCGCTATAAGTGGCCGACCACTTATAGGCGCCCACTTGTGTAGTCGTTACGCCGGTAGGCGTGTTGTAGGTTCCCGCTCCGTTGATCGTCACCGCTTCTGTAGCCGCTGTGGTGCCGTCCGGCGCGGTTAACTTGAAGAGGATAGTGCCAGTCGGGTCCGAGCCGCCGATCAGGACGGCCTGGTCGTTGATGACCGTGCCGACCGGGCCGCCCGCCGAGGCTACTGTGCTTATAGCCGGCGGGATGGTAAATGGAAAATCGTAGTTCACGCCGGCCACGTTGAGTGGGTTGGCCGGAACGACGATATTGGTGATCTCCACCAGGTTGTTGCCAAGATTGAGCGGCGTGCCGCCAAACGGCGTACCCGGAACCGGCAATTCTGCCGTAAGAATCAGGCCCGCCGGCAGCGGGTCGGTAATCGAGTAGACGCCAGGCTGAAGGTTCGTGAACTCGAAGAAACCGGTGGCGTCGGTCGTGGTCGTCACCGGAGTAATGGTTTGCCCGCTCGCCGTGATGCCGGTCAGTACCAGGTCGCCGCCGACGATCGGCTTATCGGCAGTATCGCGTATGCGATTTGGTTCCCCGGCTACAAGGAACGGTTCCTGATATTTGTACCCACTGATCGAATCGATCCCGTTAGCCGGCGCGTCGAAGAAGTTGTAATTGATGCCTGGGCCGACTGCGCTGCCGTTAGCATCGGCCGTGATCGTGATGCTTGAAATCTGGTTATTTCCAGGCGTACCGGAAGGAGTCCCGGCCACGGTGCCGGGCACAGGCGCCTCAGAAGTAAGGGTCACGGGCGTGTTGGAGCCAGGCGGAGTAAACGTCGCCGGCGGGATTTCGGTCACTGTGTATGTTCCGGCAGGCAGGCCGCCCGCCGGATTGCCAGCTGATGGTGGCGGGTTAAAGGTGTAAGCCCCGTTCGCATCAGTCGTGGTCGTTAGGGAAATGCCTGCCCCGGAGGTCGATGTCCCGGTCAACACCATTGTGACGCCTGGGATGCCGACATCGGTAGCGGCACTTTCGTTCTTCAAAGGATCGTAGAACTTGTGGCCGCTGAGCTGCGTATTGGCTAGCGATGGAATTTCCGGGAAGTTGTATTCGGTGCCGTTCACGCCGTTGACACCGTTGGCGTTCACAGGGATCACGATGTTCGAAATGATTTCCTTATTCCCGCTCACGCTGGCCGTGCCGCCGAACGGTGTACCTACGGCCGGCCCAGATGTGGCCGGAGCAAGATTGAGGCCGGCAGGCGGCGTTTCGGTCAGTTGATAGGTGCCGGCCGCCAGGCCAGTGAACTGGTAGAACCCATTGGCAGCGGTGGTTTGAGTCAGCGTGACTGCGGTTCCAGTGCCAGTTTGCGTTCCGGTAAGCACGACCGTGGCGCCCGCCACGCCTGAATCATTGGGGCCAATGGTTGTGTCGTTGTTGCCATTCGGTTCCTGGAACTTATAGCCGCTGATCGAATTGAGCGGCGTTTGCTTTTCGGGGAAGTTGTAATTTATCCCGGCCACGCCGTTGGCCGTTTGCGGGATGACGATGTTGGAAGTCAGGCCAATGAATGCGTTGCCGCCAAACGGTGTGCCCACGTTGGCCGTCTCCGGCACGAAGCCGTTCGGCGCGATCTCGTTGACCGTGTAGACGCCCGCCGCCAGGTTCGTGAAGGAGTAGGCGCCATTGGCA
>DATGHS010000245.1:0-2452 GCA_035307785.1 Gemmataceae bacterium | reverse complement strand
CGAAACGAGCCGGAAGCGTGAGCGACGGGTGCGGGCTGATCCGTCGCTTACTTGCGCTTCCGGCTCGTTTCGCAATTACTTTGTTTCCGCCAGCGACACGCAAATGATCTCTTTATCATTTCGCGCATAAACGCAGCGATTGGCGAACGCCGGGTGCATCCACACCACGTCCCGGCCGGCCAGGCGATTGGTCGGCTCGATGATCTTCGTTCGGCTGATCTCTTCGTAACCGTCGGGAGTAAGCTTCGCCGTAATCAGCTCGCCATGTTCGTTGAACAGGAAGAAGATGTCCTGGTATGGGGTCAGAAACGCATTGCCCCAGCGCTCCTGCTTCGGTCCCGTGGCTTCCAATGATTCCCACAAGCGTGCGCCCGAATTCATGTCCAGGCAGCGCAACTGGCCATAGGAGCAGATGCCGTAGATGTAATTGTCCCTCAGCACCGGAGTCGGCATGATGCTGTGCAGGCCCTCGGTGTTCCGCTCGTTCTTGCCGCTGCTCTTCCACAAGACCCGAGCGGCCGGGCCGTCTTGCGAAAGCTGGAGCATCATGCAGCCCGTGTAAAACGACGTGATAAATAGCCGATCGCCACTATTCCGTGGCATGGATACCGAAAGCCCGTTTTTGGCATCGAATGGCTGCGTCCAGAAAACTTTGCCGGTTTCCGGATCGAGCGCATTGATCGCTTCCGGATGCCAGATGATCAGTTCCCGGGTCTTGCCGGCTTGCACAATTGCCGGCGGCGCGTAGCCCGGCTCATTGGCCGAAAGTGCGTGCCAAATCTCCTTGCCAGTGTCTTTGTTGAATGCCATGGCCACACGGTCGTCCGGCCCGCCTACGAGGCAAATGAGTCGTTCGCCGTCAAGCAGCGGATGGCCCGCGAAGCCCCAGAGCGGAACCTTGGCCTTGTAGTCCTTTACGAAGTTCTTGGACCAGATTTTCTTGCCGTCCTTCACGTCGAGGCAAAGCAGGTCACCCATCGTGCCGACCGTGTAGACCTTGCCGTCGGCAACCAGCGGCGTGCAGCGCGGGCCGCCCGCATAACTCACGCCGTACGAACAGTCGTACTCGACGCTCCATTTCTTTTCGCCCGTCTTGGCATCAAAACAGTGCACGCGCTCCGTGCCGGCCAATTTCGCCCGGTCAAAAGCATTGCTGGGTGGCTTCACATTGGCATCGCGCACCCAGTCGGTGACGAAGACTAGCCCATCCGCCACCGCCGGCCCGGCATAGCCTTGATCCACCGGCGCGCGCCATTTCACCTTGAGCCCTTCTTTCGGAAACTTCGTGATGATGCCGGTCTCGCGCCACACACCGTCGCGCTTCGGCCCAAGCCACTGCGGCCAATCGTCGGCGCGAAGCGAGTTCAAAAAACCGACGGCAATCGCGAAGGTCAAACCGGATCGCAGTATGAAATGATTCCAACAGAGCATCGTTCAATCTCCTCAGAAAATCGGAGCCCGCCGCGCCAGCAAGGGATGTCCCTTGTTGGCGCAGCGGGCTCTAATCTTATTCCTACTTCCAGTGAATCGCATGCGGCTGGCCGTCGATGTCTTTTTCCCACAGCGTCTTGCCGTTGCTATCGACTTTGATCATCTTCTTCTGCTTCTTCATGGCGATGATCGCGCCGCCGTCCGGGGTGCGAGTGCCAAACCACATGCCAGGGACTTTAATCTCCCAGGAGATATCACCGCTCGTATCCACCTCCGCAACGGAGCCCGTACCGCCATCGGGGGCGACGCGGGAAACGAGGAAGTGCCCGTTGGGCAATGCTTCGACACTGCCCCGAATTCCCATCTCCTTCGTTGTCAGCACCTTTCCCATCGGACTCATGACGATGAATTTGCCCTGAAACGTGATGATACCGATGGTGCCGTCGGCCAGGCGATTGGAATCGCACAAGTAATCGTCATCCACCGGCAACGGATAAGAGTAGACCTCCTGCCCGTCGCGCCGCACTTCGAGGACGCGCTGCATCGTGGCAATGTACGTGTTACCGTTCGGCAGCCGCTGAATGGTCACTGGCCCGTCTTCACAGACTTTTTCCCACAGCACCTTGCCTGAAAAGTCGCGCTCGGTCACCAGACGGCTGCTTTGGTCGGCAATTAGCACGCGGTTGCCGGGCAGCACGTGCGCGTCCACGGGCATCGTCAAGTCGGAGATGTCGAAGCGCGGCTTACCTTCCGGTTTCCACTCAAACACCCGGCCCTCGGTATCGGCCACCACCGCCACATCGGTGGGGTATTCTTCCTTTTGGCCCAAGAGCAATTGCGAACCGCGTTCCTTCCACCAGGTCTGCCAGGCGGAGCGAATCTTTTTGCGATCCTCGTCAGTGCCGTCGCCCGTTTCCACGTGCGGAGCATTGTCGCCGCCCAGGGTATACAGCGTCTCTTCCGCCTGCTGCCAGACGGTCGTGTGCTTGGATTCCGCAATCAGATCGATCAGCACCGGAGA
>DATGHS010000244.1:0-4270 GCA_035307785.1 Gemmataceae bacterium | reverse complement strand
AACAGTTGTGTCACGGCCGCATGGGCAGGATATCTTTCGATTACCTGGTTGGCGGCCTCTTGTCCGATGGGCAAGGCCGAGCCGCGTTCGGCCACCCAGACCAGCAGTTCCGCCGCCTGCGGCTCCTTCGCATCCTTGTCCGCGCGATTCACCACGGCTTCGAACAACTGTGCATTCCCGCCCCGAAACTGTCTTAGCCGATTTACTAATCCTGGCAGGGGGATTTCGGCAGCTAGGTCTGCTACCTTCTCCATGGCCTTGCTGAAAGCCGGGCTGCCGTTGCCATTTTGTGCCACCCAGAACAGAGCATCGGTAGCCACGAGGCTCTTCGGATCATCTTCGGCCAGTTTGTAGAACTTCTCCGCGAAGTCCTTGCTCATGGCGGTGGATTTCTGCGCCAGCTTCTGGCGCTCTTCGCCCTTGGCCTTGTTGATTTCGGCGGCGAGCTTGCCATGCTGGGTGTTGTAGTCCTTCAGCATCGCTTGGTATTTTTCCCGGGCCGTGGCCGGTTCCTTGGCGGATGGGTTATCCTTGGGCGGCGGGTCTTTCTTATCGTCGGCCCATGCCGGTAAGACCAGCAGAAAGCCGGCCGCTAGCAGCCCGAAAAAACGGCACATGGGAACCTCTGAAAATGGGTTAGAGTAGTCGGTCCATCGAGACAGATGACGTCTTTTATTTTAGCTGAAGGCTTGCGCCGATGCGCAGGTTCTTTGTCGCGGTGAGGCAAAGGTCTGAAGCCGAATATCGGTTTACTGGCACCCGGTGCGGAAGTCCAAACGGGTACATTCCCAGCGCCGAAGCCGCAAGCAAAAGGCCAAACGTATTTACGAGCAACGCGGTGAGAAAGACGAAAGGAATTTATCACCGTGGAAGGAACCTGCCCAGCCGCATCATCCATCTTCAAGACTGGCACTTCGTCCCCAAGGAACTTCTAGCCATTGATTTGACCGACGCCTACGGTAGATCGCTCACGCCGGACGAGATCGACCTGCTGTACGAACAGCACCTTCTGGAAGTCGAACTGGTCCAGCTTGAGCAGATGGCGGTCCTGCGTTGCCTCATCCAGCACCACGGGCTGAAGAAGTTGTTCTCGGAAGGCTTCTCGCGCGGCGAGGTCTAAAACTACAAGGAGAAGATCGCAGTCCTGCGGGCGATGGAAAAAGAACAAATGCCGCAAATCCGCAAGCAGCTGGAAGACGTTCGCAAGCTCGTGGCCGAGGCGTCGAATGAAGGCAAGGAAAAGGCCAAGGCGATCGAGGCTGAACTTGTCGCCATGCTCGACGACCACAAACACCGGCTGCTCGAAATGGGCACTCCTGGGCGGCTGCTCATCGCCGGCGAATTTGAAGATGTGCTGCCGCTCGAAGATGCCGACGCTTTGGAGCAGGCCAAGCCGGTCACGCCTAGCGGCCAGATGAAAAAGCGATCCGCAGAAGATCGAGGCCCGTCACAATGCGCAAGTTCGAACGATCATGAAGGGAGGGCCGGTCGCCGTTGTCATTCTCGGCGGGGCGCATGACCTGTCCGAGAGTGTTCGGTGGCATAGCGACGGCGGCAGCGACTACCTGCGTGTGACGACGAAGAGATTCAAGGAAATCGTCGAGTAATCCACTGGTCGATGTGAAAGAAGCACGCAACATACTCAATCGAAGGGCGATACAATATTACCCGCGCCGAAGATATTTGTTAAATGATTTATACTCTTCGCGGCCATGAATGAGGCATTCCCGTGCAGTTGAAGAACGGTTATCTTGTACGTCAAAGGTAACCGTGTTCTGCCCAGGAGTCTCAAGGATGGCACGCATGCCGATTCAGCTTTCGGAAACCGAACAAGCCACTGTCGCCGCCGAACGGTACGCGCATCCGGATCGGCACGTTCGCCGCAAGCTGCTCGTCCTCTGGTCAGTCCATACGGGGCTCACCCATGTGCAAGCAGGCAAAGTCGCGGGTGTTGGACGGGCCACCGTGCAACGTTACCTCGCCGCCTACCGCAAGGGTGGCCTTGATGGCCTGCGGCATTGGGGTGTGGTCGGTCCTGTCAGCGCGTTGGCTGGCCACGCCGACACGATCAAAGCCTCCCTCAACGAAAAGCCGGTCCGCACCATCGCCGAAGCTGCCGAACGCATCGAACAACTCACAGGTCTCAACCGCCGCCTGACGCAAACGCGCGTATTCCTCAAGGGGCTCGGCTTCCAGTGGCAGCGGACGCGTGCCGTGCCGGTGCCCCCAAAAAGTCTCTGAGCGAGCATGTTGCCACGCAGCGGCAGTTCTGAACCACGAATTGCAACCGGTCCTCGACGCTGCGGTCGCTAAAACCGGTCACGTTTTCTTTGTCGATGCCGCTCACTTCGTCTTCGGCACCTTCCTATGCTGCCTCTGGAGTCTGACGAGAATATTCATTCGCGCCGCCTCGGGTCGGCAGCGCTTCAACGTCCTGGGCGCCTGGAACGCCGTTACCCGGCAACTGCTCGCTGTCACCGATTTGCTCCTCCGGTCCAGTAGGAACCAATTGAGGTATTTCATTTCGATTCTCCTACCTGACTAGGCCACCGCCGTCGGTACAAGTCGCTTGATCATGGCGACCTTCAACGCGTCATTCACGGTCAGGCACGAGACCATCGCATAACCGAATATCGTGATCGCTTGCCACCAGGGTAGCGGTGCCAGACCTGGGAGCCCCACAAGCGCCAGGAAGGTCCCCACGAGTGCATCTGCCGTTAGGGCCGCGAGCAGGCTCTTGCTGGGCATCGTCTTCCAGAACCAGTGTCGCTCGCGCGCCGACAAAACGGAGAACACCGCAAAGTAAATCAAGATCAGGAAGCTAAACGTGTGCAGCGCCTTGTCCTGGACGTCGCCGATCGGCGCCAAATCAAAAGGTGTCCAGCACAAGTAGAGAAAGAGCAGAGCCTCGGCGACCATCGCCACGCCCAGCACCCCTGACACCGTGATGAAGCCGCCGATGTTCCAGGTCTCCGGCTTCCTCGACGGCCGCACGCGATCGGTGGCGAGAGTGATCTTCGCAAAGTCCGTCATGAAGGTGAGCAGCAACATGGCAAAGGCAGAAACTACAAATTGACCGGTGAGCACAAACGCTATGGCCACGAACGCCGACTTCAGGATCGTCCGGCTAATCTTGTTGATGATCCACGTCAGCACGCGCTGATAGATAGTCCGCCCCTGTTCGGCCAAGGCCACGATGTCAATGAGGCCCTGGTCCGTCAGGACGACGCTGGCGGCCCCCTTGGCCACGTCGGTGGCCGTGCTGACAGCGATGCCCACCTCGGCCTGGCGCAACGCTGGCGCGTCATTTACGCCGTCGCCTGTCATCCCAACCACATGCCCCGCAGCCTGCAAGTGCTTCACTACGAGGTATTTGTCCTCCGGGTATACCTCGGCAAGCCCATCGGCCCCTGCGAGAAGATCGTTTGCTTGGTTACCGGCCTGAGCGCTGGCCGCCTTCAATTCCGCCCCTCGTCGTATATTCGGCAAGCCGATTGCATTACCGATTTCCGTAGCGACCGCCAGCGCGTCGCCGGTAAGAATCTTGACCGAGATGCCTAGATCGTTCAGTTCCGTAATGAGTTGTTTGGCATCCGGCCGAAGCGGATCGTACAACGTCACGAGCCCGACCAATTCGAGAGCGTCCGATCCAGTGCCGCGGGCCACCGCGAGCGTTCGATAACCTTTAAGGGCGGATTCAGCGACACGGGCCTCCAAGGCTTCAATCGCCGAGGGCTGAAGTCCGCAAGCCTCGGCAATCGTGCGCACGGCGCCCTTCATAACCCGAAAGCGCTGCCCGTTTTGCTCGAACACGGCTTCGGTGTGGCGGTTTTTCGCGTCAAACGGGGTGAACGAGATAGGTGTCACAGCGGCAACGCTGTCGAAAATGTGACGCGCCCTCGCCGCCGCGAGGAATGCCAAGTCGATCGGGTCCTGATTCGCTTCCTGCGAAGCCAGGGCGCCGGCCAACAGCACATCGGCTTCCGTTGCGCGGTCATGCGGCACCACGCCGGTAACCGCCAATTGATTCATGGTTATCGTGCCCGTCTTATCCGCGCAAAGCACGTCCATGGTCGCGGCATCTTCCGAGGCGCTGAGGCGCGTGACCAGCACACCGCGCTTCGCCAGCTCCGCCGACCCGACGGCCATGCTGACGGTAAACATGACCGGGAGAGCCACAGGCACCGCGCTCATCAGCAGCACAAGCATGAGCGGAATCATCTCGACAAGCGGCACTCCTCGGATCAGTGACAATACGATGACTACGCCC
>DATGHS010000243.1:0-2245 GCA_035307785.1 Gemmataceae bacterium | reverse complement strand
TCTTTAAGCCGGCATAGGTCATAGTGCCCGCCGAGCGCAAACCGCCTTCCGGGGTGCGGTTCTTGCTCTTGGGGTCGTCGGCATCGGCTGGATTGTAAGTGAACCCGCCTTTATCGTCTTCCGATGTCTTCTTGGCGAAGGGGCGGTCATTCGTTTCGCCAGGAAGATTCTGGCACCGGCTGAGGAACTTGAGCGCGTTTTTCACGGCGGGGTCGTCTTTGGATACGCCGGCCGCGAGCAGCGCCTCGACGAAGAACTGGGTATTGGACATGTCCGGCCGTTCCTTGCCGTTGTAGCCAACGCCGCCGAATTTCGTGTCGCTCTCGTCACCCGGATCGCTTTGCAGCGATTTGAGAAACTTGGTCGCATTCTCGATGATCTTGTCGTATTTACCACTCTTGTTCGCTTCTTTGAACGCGACCAGGGCCACGCAGGTCGTGTAATTGGCAAGCTGCTTATTGTAAATGCCGCCGTCTTTCTGGACGTATTGTTCCAGGTACTTTCGGGCTTTGTAAATCACAGGGTCGTCGGGGCTATAGCCGTTGCGAATTAGGCCGGCTACGATCAACGCCGTGATGCCGGGGCCGCCGAGCTTCGGCGCGAAGCTGCCGTCTTCGTTCTGGCGCGTTTTCAAGTATGCCAACGCCTTGTCCAGGCTAGCTCTAACTTGGGCCGGCGGCGGGTCCGCCGCACGAAGCGAGCTGCCAGCGAGCAATCCGGTAGCTAGGAGCGAAAGAAATAGGGTTCGAAGCACGGTTGGTCCTCCTATTCGTATTTCGTGAGATACCCATGACCGTTCCGGAAAGCAAAGCCGATGCCGCGACCATCGTGGGACAAAACTCCATTCTTGTCTGAAGGAAACCTGGAAGACAAGATTGGAATCTTATCCCCCGGCCGGTGAATGTCTGGTCAATTTCTTTCGAGCCGTGTTCAAATCCTGACCACAGCCGGACCCTTGCCGTTCCATTGCCATTCCGCGAAGACAATGGCATCCCATGCTTCCTCGCGGGTACCACGCATGCCATTGCGAATTCTGATCACCGGCGCCACCGGCTTTGTCGGCGGCCATGTGGCCGATGCTTGCGTGCAGCGCGGCCATGGGGTTTCGACGATTGCCCGCGCGAACAGCGATACTTCGCGCCTTGAACAGCAGCGAGTCCAAATTCATCGTGGCGATATAACCGACGTTGACGTCCTGCGGAAGGCTGTGGCCGATGTCGATGTCGTCGTGCACTGTGCCGCCAAGGTCGGAGATTGGGGTCCGGTCGAGGATTATCGCGCCGTCAACGTTGAGGCCACGCGGCACCTGCTCGAAGCCTGCCCGCGCGACAAAATCCAGCGCTTTGTGCACATCAGCAGTCTCGGCGTGTATGCGGCCCGGCATCATTACGGCACGGATGAAACTGAACCGCTGCCGGTTCGGCACATGGACGGATACACCCAGACGAAAGTGGAATCCGAGCACCTCGTGCAAGATGCGCATCGCCTGCACGGATTGCCCGCAGTCATCTTGCGGCCGGGCTTCATTTACGGTCCGCGCGATCGCAACGTGCTGCCGGAATTGGCCGAGAAACTACGCAACGGCATTGTTCGCTACCTGGGCGACAATAAGCGGCTGATGAACACCATTTATGTCTTCAACCTGGTCGATGCGGTCTTCCTGGCCATCGAAAAGCCGCAAGCTGTCGGCCAGATTTACAATCTGACCGATGGTGAAGCGGTGTCGAAGCGACAGTTTTTCGAGACGATTGCCGATGGCCTGAATTTGCCCAGGCCGAGCCGGAAGGTGCCGCTCTGGTTGGCGCGCATCGCGGCCAGAGTGATGGAGCGGCGCGCACGCCGCCGCGGCGCCACGGAACCGCCCCGGCTCACCCAAGCACGCCTGAAGTTCCTGGGCTTGAACCTCGACTTCAGCATCGAAAAGGCGAAACGCGAACTCGGTTATACGCCACGCGTGAAGTTCGCCGACGGTATGAAAGAGACGTTGGAGTGGTATAAGAAAACTGTATCCCGTTGACATTGACCCGCGAGGCTCGAAGGTTCGGCCCGCGGCTTCCAAAACCCAAGCCGCAGGGCGAGCGCGGCGAGCCCTGCGGGTAAAGGAGCTTCCCATGGCAGAACTGTCCGGCAAACGAGCCGCTATTCTGGTCGAGCAACAATATCAGGAGTTGGAAGTCTGGTATCCGCTCTATCGTCTGAAAGAGGCGGGATGCCAAGTGACCGTGGTCGGCCCGGAGGGCGGCAA
>DATGHS010000242.1:0-10748 GCA_035307785.1 Gemmataceae bacterium | reverse complement strand
AGCGGCCGAAGCCAATCCGCAGAGCGACCCTGATACCCGCCGCCAATCGCTGGCCGTATTGATAGACGAAGTGCGCGAATGCATGGCCTGCGAGGAGCTTTGCTCCACGCGCACGCAAACGGTGTTCGGCGTGGGGCCGATGGACGCGGAACTCTGCTTCATCGGCGAAGCGCCGGGGGCTGATGAAGACCGGCAGGGCGAGCCGTTCGTCGGCGCAGCCGGCCAACTACTCACGAAGATCATCCTCGCCTGCGGCATGAAGCGCGAAGAGGTTTACATCTGCAATATCTTGAAGTGCCGGCCGCCGGGGAATCGTACCCCCAAACCGAACGAAGCGGCGAATTGTCGCGGATTTCTTGATCGCCAGCTGGAACTGATCCGGCCCAAGTTCATCTGCTGCCTGGGGGCAACGGCAGCGCAGTATCTGCTGAAGACGCGCACGCCCATCGGCAAGATGCGCGGCCGGTTCTTCGATTACAACGGCACGCCGGTCATTTGCACCTATCATCCGGCATCTCTGCTGCCGCACCGCAGTCCGGAGAACAAGAAGCTGGTGTGGGACGATATGAAAATGCTAATGCAAAAGATGGGCCGGCAGATTCCAGCTACTGGAAAGTAGAAAGTAGGGTGGGTGGAGCGCAGCACAACCCACCGTTGCCGCGCAGGTGGGTTGCGCTCCGCTCCACCCACCCTACTTCTGATCTCTGACGTCTGAGTCACGGGGCATCGATTTTCAACAGCCGGGCCAGCGTCGATTCCAGCAGGCCCTTCTTCACCGGGAACGTCAGAATCGCCAGGCGCTCCGTTTCCGAAATGCGGTTGCGCCAGTGCGCTTGCTCCTCGTCGAGGATTAGCACGACCGCGAGCGGAGCCTGCTGTTTGTCGGCTTCACGCTGAATTCCGCGGTAGGTTTCGAGCGCTTCCTCGCCCGATGTGGCCGCATCAATCACGATCGCGTGAAATGGCTGCTGCTGGTAGCGCAGAAGCGCGCGGCTGGCGTCGATCGACATCATCACCTTGAAGCCCATTGCCTTGAGCTTGTCGCGAATCACGTCCTGGAACTTGGGCTTCTTTTCCACCACGAAGACGGTCTTCGAGCCCTCGGCCAGAACGTTTTCGATTGCCGCCGGGCCGCCGCTAACTTCTTGTTGCACCTGGCGCACGGCATCGAGCATTTGCGAGGGCGTTTGGTAGCGCAGCTGCGGGTCGAGCACCATCATGTGGTCGAGCAACTGAAAAACAGAATTCGGCGCATTGACTTCTTCGCGCGACAGGACGGGGAGTTTCTCGAAGCGCTGCTTCTGCATGCGGGCGCGGCGATCGCGCGTGGGAGGCAGAGCGGGTTTTCCCGAAAGCATTTCGTAGAGGATGGTGCCCATGAAGAAAATGTCGCTGCGCACGTCGCCGGAAGCCACGTTGGTTGCTTTCTCCAGGCCGGCGTAATCGACCGTGCGGTCCACCGCGGTGTCTTCGTCATCGGCCAGGCTCATGCCGGCGGCAATCTCGGCCAGCCCGAAATCCACCAGCTTGGAAACACGCTGGCTGGACAGCAAGATGTTGCTCGGCTTCAGGTCGCGATGGGTGAGCCCGCGGGAGTAGGCATACGCCAAGGCCGAAGCCGACTCTTCCAGAATGCGGATGGCCTCGACCAACTCGATCTTGCGGATGGCCAGAATATCACGCAGGTTGCCGCCTTCCACAAACTCCATGACGATGAAGTGCTGGCCGTTTCTGCGGTCGCACTGCACGGCCAGAATCTGCACGATGTTCGGATGGCGAAGCGTAAGGCCCACTTTGCCTTCGCGCTCAAAGAGATCGACTTTGTGCGGGTCTTCACACCAGCGGCGGCGCAGCACTTTGATGGCGACCGCCGCGCCGGTGCGCGGATCGTCGGCGCGGAACACGCGGCCAAAGCTGCCGGAGGCGATTTTGTACAAGACGCGGTAACCGCCCAGCATCAGCCCATCGAAATCGCCCTTTTGCAGTTTGGCGGCTTGCCAGTCGGTGAGGTGCTGCTTGCGCTCCAACTCGGCCAACAACATCGGCGCGGGGGCAGCGGGGCCCAATTCAAACAGCGCTTCCCGCATGATTTCATCCGTGACCAGCCCGAGCCGTACGATTCGTTGCCCCAGGTTGGCAGCATCGTCTAACATCGCTATTCGACCACCGAATTCAGACCCAAGTGAATGTGGCGCCGCGCGGCACGCCGATCGCCGAGCTTTTCTCACCTTAGCTTAACCATCTTGCGGATAGGGTCAAGGAAAGTGCGCGGGGGCGTGCATTCTTGCTGGGCAGGAAAATCAGGAGCCGACGGCAGTGCCAGAATTTCCGCCAAAATCACCGCTGGAGTGCACTCCCCGTTGCGTTGCGCCGGACGATGAGGTAGACTTAACCCGACTGCTCACCCGCCTTCATCTGCTGGTTGTATGATGGAAGGTGCCCGCCCATGAAATTCTACCTCATCGTGGCCAAGGGCAAGCATCAGGGCTTGCCGATTCCTATCGAAATCGACCTGTTCCTCGTCGGTTCCGAAAAGATGTGCCAGCTGCGCTCGCAGGCGGAGGGCATTGGGGCGCAGCATTGCGCTTTTGTCACGCGCGAACGCAAAGTCTTCATTCGCGATCTGGGCAGCGGCGAATTCACCTACGTCAATGACGAACCCTTGCCCGAGCATTCCGAATGGCCCTTGCACGCCGGGGACCACATTCGGGTGGGGCCCTTGGAATTCTTGATCCAATTCCGCGAGAAACCACTGTCGCAGCGCGACCTGGAGGAGTGGGCGCTGCGATGCCTGGATGAAGATTCGGGCGATAACAAGAGGCACGTAATTGATGAGCTGGAAATGCAGGCGAACTCGCGCAGCCGCGCGCTCGATGCCGCCCAGGCCGCCGCCGCCATTCTCGACAAGCTGAATGCCCAGCGTGGGGTGGTGCGCGGCCGCTTGCGCATTGCGCGCGAGGGCAACGTCACGATTGTCCGGATCAACGACATCTATCTCGTGGAAGAGGCCGAGCTGGCACTCATCAACAAGGAACTGCACGACAATTTGAATCATCCTAATTTGCGTGTCTTGCTCGATTTCAAAAACGTCCGGCGCATGTCCAGCACCGCTGCACAAATGTTTGCCGAATTGGTGAACTGGCTGCGCCGGCAAAACAGCAGCCTGGCCATTTGCCGGCTCCGGCCCGAGCTTCGCAATGCACTACAAACCCTTCACATCACCGAAAGCGTGCCGACCTTTACCGATAAGAATTCAGCGCTGACCGGCGCGTGGTAGCTGATTGATAGCGAAATTCGCCTGGATTCCGCCTTCGCAACGCGGAATTCTGGCGAATTCCGCTACCCGCACAAGCCGGCTGCATTTCTCGTAATTCACCAGATTCTCGAATGTCATCTTGAATTCCCGTTCCCCATTGACACGCCAAAGCCGCATATGTTATCGCCCGGCCGCACGGTGTACTACGCGGGAGGGGGATGGAGCATGGGGCAAGGCACAAGTTTGCGGCGAACATGGCCGCGCGCGCTATTGGCATTGGGCGCCGCGCTGCCGCTGAACTTCGCGGCCCTGGGCTGCGGCGGCGGGATCATGGACGATCTCCGCAGCCGGGAGTTCCGGTTCCGCGACGTGTTCAATCATCAGGACCCGTTGGTCGCTCTCGAGTCCGAAACGAACGGCGATGAGCGGGCCCGGGCTATGCACCGCTTGAAAGAGCCGCTGCAGAACGGCGGCACGCAGGAACAGCAAGACAAGATGATGAAGGTGCTTACCGAAAGCGCCACGACCGATAACCGCGCGGTCTGTCGCATGGCCGCGATTGACGCCCTGGCCAAGATGAAAGATGGGCGGGCCACGCCGGTTCTCGTCCAGGCGTATACCAACGCTTCCACCTTTCAACTGGATGTGGCCAATGCCATCCGCGTGGATGCAATTACCGCGCTCGGATCGCGATCCGATGCCGATGCCGTGGCCCTGCTGGTGAAAGCGGCTAGCGATCCCGGCATCGACGTGAATGCCGCCGCGCAGCAAATGGCGCCGGCTGGAATTCAGCAAACATCACTTCTGCGCGACAAGCCGAAACCATCCGCGCAGGATGCCGAAGTAGAAAAATCGCTGGCTCGCGACATTCGCCTGGCCGCCATTCGGGCACTCGCAACCTCGCGCAGTCCCAAGGCGACGGACGCACTAATCGCGATGCTGGACGAAAAAGATATCGCCATCCGCGATCGCGCCCAGGAAGCGCTCGAAG
This sequence comes from Gemmataceae bacterium, assembly GCA_035307785.1. Lineage (GTDB taxonomy): Bacteria > Planctomycetota > Planctomycetia > Gemmatales > Gemmataceae > DATGHS01. Next base: position 6,501 of record DATGHS010000242.1, on the reverse strand, counting down.
CCATTACCGGCAAGAAGGGTGTTAAGCCGGAAGCGAAAGCGTGGCAGGAAGCAATGGCGAAGAAGCAGTGATAGAGGCCAGGGATCAGGAGTCAGGGATCAGGAGTCAGCCAGCAGAAACGGATCCGGGTTTTGAATCATGCTGCCCAGCATCTTGCCGACTTCCGTGCATTTCTGCGCTAGATCGGCTTGTTCTGTCGGACTGATGTACTCGCAATCCTTTGCAAAGTCCAAGGACGTGTCCGTTTCCGAATTCTCGCCATCAGAATCCGTGAGCTTGCTGACAAAATGGGCGCAGTAACGCCGTTTGGCCCACGCTTCGCGCAAATTAGTGCAAACGGATCGAGATGATCGAAGGATTTGACTCGTCAGCGCGAAGCGCTCGTCCGTGGGAAAGCGCTTACTTATTTTGAAAATCTGCATCGCCAGTTCGTAGGCCTTCTTATAAACGGTGAGTTCCTTCGCAGAACGCACGGCCATAAGCCACCCCTGTTGATGGGTTCTACCCAATTGTTGACTCTGACCCTGTCGCTTGACTCCTGACTCCTGACTCCTGTCTCCTGGCATCATCCTCCATCGTCCGGCTGGTCGCCCACTTTCATCTTCAATGTGTAGTACTTGCCGTCGCGGAAAATGAGCACGTCGGTCGTGGTGTTCACCGACAAGCCGCCGACGATGCGCGCCAAGTCGCCGCCGTTCTTCACGGCTCGGCCGGCCACGGAGACAATCACATCGCCCGCGTTCAGCCCCGCATTCGCGGCCGGCGATTGCGGGAATACCTTTCGTACGACTACCGCTGTCTCACGCAGCCCAAGCTGGGTTGCCCCATCGGGATCGACATCTTTAATCTGCACGCCCATGTAGCCGCGATGAACGGACCCGTCTTTCACCAGTTGTTGCATCGCCTGCTTCGCCAGGTTGCTGGTAATGGCGAGGCCCACGCCCTGGAAGCCGCCGCTGCGACTCTTGATGGCCGCGGTCACGCCGATGACTTTGCCTTCCAGGTTCACGAGCGGCCCGCCGCTGCTGCCCGGATTGATGGCCGCGTCGGTTTGCAGAAAATCCTCGTTCATGTTCATGCGTAGGTTTCGCCCCTTTGCGCTAATGATGCCGCTGGTAACGGAGCCCGTGAGTCCAAATGGCGCGCCCATCGCCAGCACCCGGTCGCCGATTTCCATGGCGTCGCTGTCGCCGAATACCAGAGATGGCAAGGCGGAGTGCGGCTGAATGCGAATAATGGCCACGTCGGTCTTCTTGTCGCTGACAATTTGCTTGCTCGGGTACTTCCGGCCATCGACCAGAGTCACTTCCACCTGGTCGGCGCCCTCAACGACGTGGTAGTTGGTAAGGATAACGCCGCTCGGGTCCACGATAAAGCCGGAGCCGAAGCCCATACTCTCTTCGGGCTGCATCCGCTCCTGCCGGCGTTCGAGTTCTTCCCAGAATTGCTGGTATTCGCGCGGAAGCTGGTCGAAATTGTCGGGCCGCTTGCGCCGCGGGTCGGGCTTTTTGGCCACGCTCTTGCCTTCAATGCTAACGACGGCCGGCAAGGCGCGCTGCACGACCTCGCGGTAGGAAGCAATCTCGCGCGGAACCGGCGGCGCGGGCCGGGGATTCTCTCCAGTGGACCGCGAACCGGCAACGAAACAGCCAAGGGCAATCCCCAGGCCCAGGCAAGCCAGGGCCAAGCCCCAGCGGGAAAAACGATGCATGAAGGGACCTCCGATATCGTGTCTCAACAATCAATTTATTGTACCAAGCAGTCCCGCGAGGCTCGAAGACTCGCCTCACGGCTTGGCAGAGAGAACAAGCCGCGAGGCGAGTCTTCGAGCCTCGCGGGTTCACGGTGCCTTCTTCAATTTCGGTTCCGGCACCGGCATCCGCACGACGAGATCATCGCCCTTCGGATCATCATCGTAGCCCTGGCCGCCGTCGTCGATGCCGTTCACGCCCACGCTGTAAAGCAAGTAACCATCTCCTTCGAGCCGATAGATCAGCGGCTGGCCGGAGAAGAGATCGTCGGGGATTTTGTCGATAAACTTGGGGGCGAGTTCGGCCAGCGTTTCGGGATAGCGGTGGTGATCGGCGTGGTATGCGGCGAGGGCGAAGGCGAGGTGGAGATTGCGGTAGGTTTGTTCGAGACGGTCGGCGGAATCCACTAGCTTGTTGAACGCCGGAAGCAACAAACCTACCAAGATATCGCCAATCTTTTCTCCCCGGAACTTAGGTCCCCAGATTTCTTTCTTGATGAATGTCTCGGGGCTTGCGGCTTCCGTCCGGCGCGTCTTAATTTCAGCGATGATTCCGGCTATCTCATTTTGGCGTTCACCACGGTCGGGTAACCTCAGCGCAACTGCCAACCGGTCAAAGCAATGATTGCCATAGCGGAAAGCAGGATCGTAGTTGACACTGTGGGAGAAAAACCTTACCCGGAAGCCGCTGCTATTCGGGGGCGGACCGCCTCTGCTTTCGGTCAATGATTCCAAGAATGCCGGCCCGTAGCGAGCCATAAGCATTACCGTTTGCAAGAAGGTTAGTCTTTCTGTTAGCTCCAATTTTTCGACGACGGGAGACATCGGGGGAAGGCCCTGGATCTGTCTCCACCACGTGACAGTTTGTTGAGAGGTGACTTTGCCCTTATCAAGCAGAGTTAGTTCAGCCCTTACGGTAATCATTTCGGTTGCGATTCCAACCAACATCTCTATTAAAGTGCCACCACGCTGTAAAAGCCGCGATAAACGATGGGACGTGAGTAAGTCTTCCCATGCGCCTTCGATGTTACCTTGTTCGAGTCGGAGCATGGCTTCGATGCACAAAATGGCGACGACTTCACGACATAATTGCACGTTCGGCAACAAAGAGCTAAGCAAACTTGGTGTCCACTCTTCGGTCCTGCCTTTCGGCACCAGGGGGTTGAAATATTCGGATCGACGACTGGCCTCCCTTATAACTGCGATGGGCTTTTGATTCAATTTCAGCCATTCGGCAATCTGCGGCTCGTCCTCCAATAGCCAGGGCCATTTCATTGCCCGCGCCTCGCGATCGTAGAGTTCGTCGCGGCGCAATGGGAAATCCTCTTTTAAGTGATCTGTCAAAAATGATATGAATGAGACCCAGTACTCCCCCGCCTCCGACGGCTGTGGCGCGCCAAGCCACTCAAAATACTCCGCCGGCATGTTGGCCCCCTCCGGATGCGGCCCCAGCGCTTGCCAGATCAGCACATTCGCATTCTCCTCCGGCTTGATGTTGCCGCGGAGGCGTTCGTTCACGGCCGTGACATAATCGACGTAGCCTTCCTTGTCGATGGGGCCGGTTGCATACGTGGTTTCCGGGCTGACGGTGAAGGTCGAGCTTCCCGGCCAGGCGGCGTAGAGAAGGCCGATGAGGAGCAGCACCAGGATGCCGAGCAGAATCTTCCGAATCCGGCGGCGACGGCGAGCCATGGGAAACCTCTTGCAAAGGATTAGATTTGAGTCTAACCCGCCAATCGGGCACGACAAGGCACGTATTCATGGCGCGCAGCATGCAAGAATTCAGCCCACGGAGCTGCGCTACACGGATTGCATAACACGGATGAACACGGATCAGAAAACCAATGGATTCTTATCCGCGTTCATCCGAGTTACGAAGTCCGTGTTCATCCGTGGGCTCATAAGCCCAATTCCCCAATTTTCCGATACAGCGAACTCAGGCCCATACCTAATCTCTTGGCCGCTTCCTTCTTGTCCGGCGTCTGCCTTAGGATGCGCTCGATGTGCAGGCGCTCGAAGCGGCGTGCGGCCTCGGTGAGATCATCGACCAACGCGGGATCCAGCGGCATGGGCGCAAGGTCGGGCGGCAAGTCGGCGGGCGTTACCAGCGGGCCTTCGCCGAGGATCACCGCCCGCTGAAGGACGTTGTCAAGTTCGCGGACGTTGCCTTTCCACGGGCAGGCAAGCAGAATCTGCATCGTCTCGTGCGTTACGCCGGTGAAGCGCTTGCCGATGGTGCGGGCATGGCGGGCGAGCAGGAAATCGACCAGTTCCGGAATGTCTTCGCGCCGGTCGCGCAGCGGCGGAATGTCGATCTGCACCACGTTCAGCCGATAATACAAATCTTCGCGAAACCGGCCCTGTTCCATTTCCTTGCGAAGATCTTTGTTGGTGGCCGTGAGGATGCGGGCTTCCATTTGCACGGGTTCGTTCGCCCCAACCGGCATGATCTCTTTTAGTTCCAAGGCGCGCAAGAGCTTTGCCTGCATTGCCAACGGGAATTCGCCGATTTCGTCGAGGAACACGGTCCCCGCCCCGGCATGCACGAAAACGCCTTCGCGATCGCGGTCGGCACCAGTGAAGGCGCCCTTGCGATGGCCGAAGAGTTGGTTTTCGAGCAGATCGTGCGGAATTGCGGCACAATTGACGGCGATAAAGCGCGAAATCGAGGCGGGTGCTGGGTCCACTCGCTCGGCCGACAGGGAAAGCTCATGAATGGTGCGGGCGATTAGTTCCTTGCCGGTGCCGCTTTCGCCGGTCAGCAGTACCAGCGAGCGCGTCGGCGCGACCTTGCGCATCATGGTGAGAACGCGCTGCATGCCCGGCGACTCGCCGATGATGTGGCTCGCATCGAACTCCCGGCTCAGTTCCCGCCGCAGCCATTGGTTTTCACGATACAGATCGCGGGCCGCCAGCATCCGCCGCAACTTCCCCAACACCTCGTCGAGCAGAATCGGTTTCATCAGGTAATCGTGGGCGCCGTGGTGAAATGCTTCGACCGCATTTTCGACGGTCGCATAGGCGGTGATGAGCAACACGAACATTTCCGGGTTGAGTTGCACAAGCCGGTCGAGCAACTCGATGCCGTCGATGCCCGGCAACTGCACATCGCACAGGGCCACGTCGAAACTCTGCTCGGCCGCGACGCGCACTGCTTCTTCCCCGGAAGCGCAGGTGGTGACCTGGAAGCCTTCCTGCTGCAAGTACTCGGCCAGAGTCTCGCGAATCAGCGGCTCGTCATCGACGACCAGGATTTTGGCTTGCGGTGCGGTGCGGGACATGATTCAACCAGCGACATCGCATTTTTTTCCCTCCCCCCTTGTGGGGGAGGGTTGGGGTGGGGGGTAGGAGCCCCTCTTCACCCCCACCCTAACCCTCCCCCATCAAGGGGGAGGGGATTAAATCTGCTGCGACTCGGCCAAAGTCGGTAACGCCAACAAAATCACGACACGGTAACTTCACCACAAATTCCGTGCCCGCCTCCGGAGCAGAGCGGAATGACACTTCGCCGCCATGCTCGGCGACCAATTGCCGGGTAACGAATAAGCCGAGCCCGGTGCCGTTCTTCTTCGTCGTGAAATATGGCTGAAATAGCCGGGCTTGCTCGGCCGGCGCCATGCCGCAGCCATTGTCGCGCACGGTGACATTGAGATAACCATTTTCCTGCTTTGCCTGTATTTCAATGCGGTCGTTCTTTTCGGTGGCATCGATCGCGTTCAAAATCAGATTCAGGAAAATCTGCACCAGTTGATCGCGCACGGCATGCAATGGCGGCAGGTCGTGGGGAATTTCGGCAACAATCATTCGGCTTTTCATCCCCTTGTAATACTTGGCGATGTTCAGGGCTTCGTCGATGATCTCGGCCAGACTCACGCGGCTGCGCACGGTGCTGGCGGGCCGGCTGAATTCGATCAGTTCACGAAGCGTGCCGCGGATGCGCTGCAGCTGGCCGCCGACGAGCGACAGCCGTTCACGCGAGTATTCGTCCAGATCGTGGCGTTCGAGCATTTGCACGATGGAACTAATCGACGTGAGCGGGTTGCCGACTTCGTGAGCAATGCCGGCGGCGAGCAGCCCGAACGCGGCCATCTTTTCCTGATGCAGTACGTGGGCCTGGGCTTCTTGAAGTTGCTGAGTCCTGTGTTCGATGCGCGCTTCCAGTTCCGTTTGGTTTTCCTGCAAGGCGGAGTTAAGCTTTCCCAAATGATCGCTGATGCGCTTGATCAGCAGGGCCATGGCGCTGCCGGCCCAGGTCACCCAGCCGAGCACGATGAGCATGAGCAGGAAGCCAAGCAGATCATTGCGGCTGGCCGGCAGGCTCAGGAACAACGCCGTGCAACTAATCCAGTGCAGGCCGCAGGTGATGAGCGTAATCCGGGCGGAGTGGCGAATGCTGCAACAGATGAGCGAGAGAATGTAGTAGTAACGAAACGGGCTGTCCATGCCGGTGTGGAAGAAGCAGAGCAGGCCGACGAACAGCGCTTCCATCACCGAGATGGAAAGCGGATAGCTGCCGAGGAAGACACGACCGCGAAAACTAAACGCGGTGTCGATGAGCGTGTAGAGCCCGCCGAAGGCCAGGATGGCATTCAGGATCGCTCGATTCTCGACCGGCGGACCGAGATTGACGAATAGATAGCCAATCAGCAGGCCGATCCAACGCATCTTCACGGCGATGGCTTCGGCTGCCAATTCCCAGCGCGGAGGATTGGAGACGAGAGTGCGTTGCAACATAGGTAGTCTTCATGCTA
>DATGHS010000241.1:0-5407 GCA_035307785.1 Gemmataceae bacterium | reverse complement strand
CCGAAAGAGCGGCGGACGGGCTAGCTGACGACGGCGATATAGGTTATGCAGACTGGAGTGCAGAGCCTGCGACGTTCGGGTATGATTTCGACCCTGAAATGATAAACCCGTACATGATCGACGGTAACTTAGATCCTAGCATACAAAGATTGATTGAAATGGGCGTCTATACGGAAGCGGACATTCGCGAAAGAAGACCACCCCGCGACGCGGCGAAGGTAGAACAGATATTAAACGCAGCAAATATCGCGTATCATTGCACGTACCAAATAAGCGAAAATGGATTTGATGCGCATCTTTTGAACCATCTTGTCCAGCAGTCGGAATGGCCCGGCGGGTGGCTAGTCCGTGAGGTTTTTGGCAATCCAAGTCGAGCCTTCGACGTAAACCCCGATTGGCTAGCCTGGAAATGCGGCACCGTCGCGGCTCTAACTCGCGGCATTTACGAGGAACGCGCATTTGACCGCATGCCAATCTTGGCCGATGCGCTAGAAGAGGCGGGTTGCCAGACTGCCGACATTCTCACTCATTGCCGACACGCCAACCGCCATTTCCGCGGCTGTTGGGTAATCGATTTATTGTTGGGACTAAAATAGCACACCATGAAAGCCCTTTCCTTTATCGCTCCGAAAGAATTCCGCCGCATCGATATCGCCGCTCCCGGCAAGCCGGGGCCAGGAGATGCGCTGGTGCGCGTGCATCGCGTCGGTATTTGCGGCACCGATATCAGTGGCTACCTGGGAAAGATGCCGCTCTTTAGCTACCCGCGCATTCCGGGCCATGAACTTGGCGTAGAAGTGGTCGCCGTGGGCCCCGACGTGAGCAATGTTCAGCCCGGCGACCGCTGCTCGGTGGAACCATATTTGAATGATCCCAACAGTTACGCCAGCCGGCGGGGCAAATCCAACTGTTGCGAAAAGCTGCAAGTGCTCGGCGTACACTGCGACGGCGGCCTGCGGCCCGAGTTCCTGCTACCAGCCCGAAAGCTGCATGTCAGCCGGAAACTGAGTTTCGAGCAATTGGCACTCGTGGAAACGCTGGCTATCGGCTGCCATGCGGTGCAGCGCGCCGGAGTGCAACGCGAAGACACTTGCTTGATCATCGGCGCCGGGCCTATCGGCTTGGCCACGCTGGTCTTCGTGCAGCTAACCGGGGCGAAAGTCATCATGCTCGACATGAACGACACCCGGCTCGAATTTTGCCGTAGGGCCATGGGCGTGAAGCACACGCTCAATCCGTCCGACAAATGGGAGCGCGACTTGCGCGATTTGACCGACGGCCATCTGCCCGACGTGGTTTTCGATATCACCGGCAGTGCCGCTTCGATGTCACGGAGTTTTGAGCTAATCGCGCAAGGCGGCAAGGTCGTGTTCGTGGGCATCACCACCGACGAGGTGAAATTCCGCCATCCGATCCTCCACAAACCGGAAGGCACGCTGCTTTGTTCGCGCAATGCCTTGCCTGCCGACTTTCGCTTCATTATCGATCAGATCGAATCCGACCGCATCGATACCCGACCCTGGATCACCCACCGGGCCGGTTTTGAGGAGGTGATCGATGTGTTTCCATCATACACGATGCCGGAAACTGGGGTCATCAAGGCGATGGTGGAGGTGGATTGAAGCGCCCCGATACTTCGTAGTGACCGCCTTTAGGCGGTCAAGAAAGACCGGCTAAAGCGGGTCACTACAAACTTTAGCCGGAAGGCGAAACGTCATTCATCACTTTCTTTATCATTGCGAAAAGTTGCACCATCAACGATGCAACCGGACTCTGCATCACTTCATCCGACGATTATACGATATACGCCGTACCAAAAGCGGTGCAAAGAACTGGCCCCAGATTCATAGCATTTTTCATCTATCCTGTTGACGGCCCGCACTCGCGCCGGTATCGTGGAATGTTTAGGAAGGGCTGAGGCGGTCCTTTCTCGTTGCCGCCCGGGCTTGCTTCCGTAACCGTTACTCAATTTAAGGGGGAATTGCCATTCATCCACAGCGCGGCGGCGACCGCAGCGGCCCACGTATCAACGAGCAAATTCGTATCAGCCCAATTCGGCTGATCGGGGCCAACGGTGAACAACTGGGCATTGTGCCCACCTCTCAGGCCATGGAGCTGGCCCGCGAAGTGCAGCAAGACCTGGTCGAAGTGGCAGCCAGCGAACGCCCGCCGGTCTGCAAGATCATGGATTATGGCAAGTACCGCTACCAGCAATCGCGCAAGACCACCAAGACCAAGGTCCACCAGCAAAAAGTGAAGGAAATTCGCGTCCGCCCCAAGACCGGCGAGCACGATATCGACACCAAGCTTAACCAGGCCCGCAAATTCCTCGAACACAAAGATAAGGTGCTGCTGAAAGTGCTCTTCCGTGGGCGGGAGTTGCAGCACATCGAGGAAGGGCAGCGGATCATGGCTTCCATGCTCGAAAAGCTAGTAGACTGCGTGAAGATCGAGAAATCGCCGTCGATGGAAGGCAAATCCATGACTGCGATGTTGGCTCCAAAATAGCCCTGCCCAGAACGCGGAAATCTTCTACAATACTTGTTCGCGCCGGGAGACGCTGAGTCTGATCCGCAAGGCTCGAAGACTCGCCTTGCGGCTTATCGCGCAATGAGGATAGCGAATTTATGGCGAAGCGACAGAAGACGAACAAGAGTGTGAAGAAGCGGATGCGCATTACGGCATCGGGCAAAATCAAGCGCAATAAGTCCAACAAGCGGCACCTGCTGGCCGGCCGTACGTCGAAGCGCAAGCGGCAACTGCGCCAGCCGGAAATGGTCACCGGCAAGGTGGCCAGGAAGTACATTATCGCGTTGGGCGGAAAATAGGAATTTGGGAGATCGGGAATGACACGGGCACGCAGCGGCAAAACGATGACGGCGGGCCGCAAACGCACGCGCAAACTGACCAAGGGCTTTCGCCTGAGCCGGCATAACCTGTACCGGCAATCGATCGTCACGCTCATTCGCGGCCGCCGGTATGCCTTCCGCGATCGCCGGGCGCGCAAGCGCGAATTCCGCCGCTTGTGGATTATCCGCATCAACGCCGCTTGCCGCAGCCGCGGCTTGCGCTACAGCCAACTAATCACCGGCCTCCAGCGGGCGCTGGTCGAACTCGACCGCAAGACCCTGGCCGACATCGCCGTTCACGATCCGGAAGCGTTTACGAAGATCGTGGAGCTGGCCAAGGCGAATTTGCCGAAGCCGTAAAGAACCCGCAGGGCTCGCTGCGCTCGCCCTGCGGCTTTGTGAACACAAGCCGCGGGGCAAGCGCAGCGAGCCCCGCGGGTCTTCCCGCTCTCATGTCCTCCGAACTCCAAGAACTCGAAAAACGCGCCATCGCCGAGCTCGAAGCTTGTGCTGAACTATCGGCGCTGCGCGCCTGGAACACAAAGTATCTGGGCGATAACGGCGAATTGAAGGCCGCCCTCAAAAACATCGGCACGATCCCGAAGGACCAGCGCGCAGCCTACGGTCAACTCGCGAATCAAGTTAAAGAAGCTCTCAACAACGCGTACGAACAAAAGCAGGGCGCTGTCGCAGAAAAGGAGTTGGAAAAGAGCCTTGCCGAAGAGGTCGTCGATGTCACGCTGCCGGGCCGGCCGGCGCCGCTAGGCCGGCTGCACATTGCCACGCGAACCTTGCGCGGAATCTACGCCATCTTCGCCGACATGGGATTCCAGGTCCACCGCTCGCCCGAAGTCGAAACCGACGAAAAGAATTTCGAACTCCTGAACATGCCGCCCCACCACCCGGCCCGTGACATGTGGGACACCTTCCACACGACCACGCCCGGCGTATTGCTGCGCACGCACACGTCACCCGGTCAAATTGACGTGATGAAAGAGTTCGCGCCGAACCCCGTGCGCGTGATTTTGCCAGGCATGGTCTACCGCTACGAGCAGATCACCACGCGCAGCGAGATCATGTTCCACCAGGTGGAAGGGCTCGTTATCGGCGAAGCGATCAGCATGGCCAACCTGAAATGGACGATCGAATCGTTCGCTCGGCGACTGTATGGCCAGGGGCGCACGATCCGCATCCGCTCCAGTTACTTCCCGTTCACCGAGCCGAGCATTGAGGTAGATGTCGATTGCATCGTCTGCGAAGGCAAAGGCTGCGGCCTGTGCAAAAAGACCGGCTGGCTCGAAATCATGGGCGCCGGCATGGTGCATCCGGTCGTGCTGCGCAATGGCGGCTACGATCCGAACAAGCACAGCGGTTTCGCCTTCGGCATGGGCGTGCAGCGGATCTCGATGTTGCGCTACGGCATCGATGATATCCGTGAGTTTTGGAAAAATGACTTGCGGTTTTTGGGGCAGTTCTAACAGAATTCACCGCGAAGGCGCAAAGAGCGCAAAGATGTTTTCTTTGCGCTCTTCGCGCCTTCGCGGTGAAAATGGTTTAACCCTATGAAAATCCCTCTGCGCTGGTTGCGCGATTACATTGACGTCGATCTGCCGGTGCCGCAATTAGCCCAGCGGCTGACGATGGCCGGGCTCGAGGTTTCCGGCTACCGATTCCTGGGCGAACCAGTGCCCGAAGGCATTGCCGTCAAGCCGGAAGAGCTCGGGCCGGTCTGGGCGCGCGACAAGATCCTGGTCGCCGAAGTATTGAAAGTCGAAAAGCATCCGAATGCCGACAAACTCACGCTGGTCACGTTGAATTACGGGGCCGGCGCGCCCAAGACTGTTGTCACCGGCGCGCCGAATGTAAAACCCGGCGACAAGGGGCAGAAGGTCATCCTTGGTCTGGCGGGCACCGTTTACTGGGACGGGCACGTTCAGCCGAAGCAACTGACCGAACTCAAGCCCAAGGCTTTGCGTGGCATCCAGAATGACGCCATGGTCATGTCGGAATTCGAACTCGGCATCAGCGAAGAGCACGAAGGCATCATTATCCTGGAACCCGATGCGCCGGTGGGCACGCCGCTCGCTGACTTCATGGGCGACGTGGTGCTCGAAATCGACGTGTTGCCGAATATGGCCCGCTGCCTGTCGATGATCGGCATTGCGCGCGAAGTGGCGGCGATCACCGGGAAGACAATTGAGTACCCCGACATGGTGCTTCAGCGCTCGAAGGAAACGATCGAAGGCCAGGTCACCGTGTCGATTGAAGATCCCAAGCTGTCGGCGCGCTATCAGGCAATGCTCATTCGCAACGTGCAGATCGGCCCGGCCCCGCAGTGGATGCAGCGGCGGCTCACGTATGCCGGCATGCGGCCCATTTCGAACATCGTGGACATCACCAATTACGTCATGCTCGAATGGGGCCAGCCGCTGCATGCCTTCGATTTCGACGTGCTGAAGAAGCGGTCCGGCGGCAAGGCGCCGCATATCATCGTGCGCCCGGCTCGCACCGGCGAAAAGCTGCGCACGCTCGACAATCAGGAGCGCACACTTTCGACT
>DATGHS010000240.1:0-8314 GCA_035307785.1 Gemmataceae bacterium | reverse complement strand
GTGCGGATTGCCAGCACCAGTTGCCGCAGCAGCGTTTCCTTCGCTTTCTGGCCATGCAGCCGGTCCCAGCTGCCGAGCATATCTTTCGCTTCGAGTTCGGTCTGGTGAGCTGCCAGTGGGAATTGCCAGAGCGATTCGCCGGCCGCGCCGCCGGCCAGACGCAACCCTTCGCTGAAGCGTTGCGCATCGTTGGCGCGCGAAAGCGGGGCGGAAGCCGGATCGGCACACGTCACGCGAATCGCGGTGCAAAGGTAGCCCTCGTCGGCCCCGAGTTGCACGATAGATTCCAGTGGCAGATTCTTCTCGGAGGCTTGAATGAACATCACCGCCGCGCGCTGACCGCCGCGGCGCTGCACCTTCCACGTCTGCCCGCCGTCTTCCGTCGTCAGAATCGTGCCGAGTTCGCCTACCGCCCAGCCGACGCGTGGGTCGATGAAGTGAATCGCATTCAGCGGTACATTCTGGCCGGTCTTTTGGGTTTCCCAGGTCTTGCCATAGTCGGCCGTGTGCAGCACGATCGACCCCGGCCGGCCCGCAACCCAGGCATGCTCGCCGAGTAGCGAGAGTGCATGGAAATCACAACTCGACAATGTCTCCGTTGAAATCTGCTTCGGCGTGATGTAGCCCCATTTCGCCCCGCCCGTGTCTTTGCTGCTGAGAATGAGCCCGCCCTGCCCCACGGCCATCGCATGCTGCCCGAAGATGCGCAGACACAGGATATTCCGCCCGCCAAGTGTATCGATGTCCGACTTGCCGAAGACGCTGTCGCGCAGGATGGCCAGGCTGCTCCAGGTGCCGGCCAGGGCGCCGGTCTTCGGATCGGTGAAGTCGGCGGTGAGCCAGCCTGGCTGCCGCGGCCCGGCCACGATCTTCCAGGTGTGCCCGCCGTCTTCGGTGCAGAACACGCCGCTGCCGTACTGGTCGGAGCCATCGCCGGCCACGATGCCGAGCTTGTCGGAAAAGAATTTGACTACGTGCAAGCCGGGCAGCGTGTTCGGGGCGAATTGAGACCAGGTGAGTCCGCCGTTCGAAGTATAAAGAATGACACCCGCGCTGCCGCCGTGGGGCAACTCCTGCCGGCCGACCACGTAACCGGTAAACGGATTCAAAAAGCAGATCGACCGTAGCGAGGCCTGCACGCCGGTGGCTTGCCGTTCCCAATTCGTGCCGCCGTCGATGGTGTGCCAAATCACGCCTTCATCGCCGGCCGCCCAGCCTTCGTTGCGATCGCCGAAGTACACGGCCCGCAACGGCGCATCGTTCGGAAAGCGAATCGGCGTGGCGGAAGTGGCGACGCTTGCAATGGCTAGCGTTGCGAACAGCGACAGGAAATTGGAACGCATGCGAAATCCTCGGAAATTGAATTGAACAGAAGGAAACGAAGATAACGAAGAAAAAAAAGACGGTAATGCGTCTCAAGCGGAATGGTGCATCTCGATTCTTCAATCTTTGTTTCCTTCGTTTCCTTCTGTTCAAATTCTTCTGTTCCCATCAATCGAACAACCAAAATCGAAAGATGCAAACCAGCGCGCTGAATGCATCTCTTAGCCCGATCTTTTTGCCCTCTTCGTACGTCCGGCCCGAATAGCTGATTGGCACTTCGTAAACACGCCAGGCGGGCCGGCGGTGCTTCGCAACCTTGGCGGTGAACTCCGGCTCAAAGCCGAAACGATTGGACTTTAGTTGCATTTCCGTTAGAACTTTACGGCGGAAAACTTTGTAGCACGTCTCCATGTCGGTGAGATTAAGGTTTGTGAACATGTTGGAAAGCGTGGTCAGAATCCTGTTGGCCACGGAGTGCCAGAAATAGAGCACACGATGGCTTTCGCCGATGAAGCGCGAACCGAAGACCACATCGGCCCGGTTTTCGAGAATGGGCTGGAGCAGCCGCGGGTATTCAGCCGGGTCATATTCCAGGTCGGCATCCTGCACGAGCACCACATCGCCGGTGGCGTGCGCGAAACCGGTGCGCAGGGCAGCGCCTTTGCCCTGATTGACGGCGTGGCGGATTACCTTCACCCCGCGCGCTCGAAGGCTCGCGTGCGGGCTTGCTTGTTCCCACTGCTCCAAAAATTCTGCTGTACCGTCGCTGCTGCAATCATCCACCACAATGATCTCTTTCGGAATTGGCACCGCCTGCACGCGGCGCAGCAATTCGCCGATCCATGCGCGCTCGTTGTAAACCGGGATGACGACGGACAATTTGAAGTCTTTCGGGATGGGAAATATGCCAAGTTGCCGGCACGGGCCTTCGCCGAGCCATTGCTGAAGGACGCGCGGCCAGCCTTGTGGAGGCGCCGGCCAGTGGTGAATTTCTTCCGCGATATCGGGGGCTTCCACGTCGAGAGTCGGCGTCATGATCCCGTCCTTGAGACACACTGTCCCCATCGTGGGGCGGCGGGATTATGCGGTGAAATGGGTAAAGGCGTCAAGGGGAAAGGTTCGTAGTACCGCCTTTAGGCGGTTCCGCTCCGAACCGCCTAAAGGCGGTACTACGAACCTAATCTTCGCCAAACTCCTCAAACGGACGGTTGAATTTCTTCAACTCCCGATCTTCTTCAATTTCGCCGAATTCGCGCAGCCAGTGGGCCGTGTCTTCGGCGGAAGTCGATTCAGGCTTTTGCGCCGAACTAATCGGCTTGGGCGGAGCGGGTGCGCCGCGCTCGAGGACCCAGTCGATGAAATCGGCACTGTCCCAGGCCGCGCAGCCGCGCCGCCGGGCCGCGGCCTGGATGCGGTGATCGCTGGAAACGACGGTCAGTCCGCGTGGATTGGTTGTCTGTCGGATGAGTCCTTCAATGGCGTCATCCGCCAATTGACCGGCCGTGAAGCGCACCTCTACCCCGCTTGGTCGGGGCGAAGCGCTTCGGTTACGATGTTCCTCCCGCCCGTCGAAGACAATGGTAACCGAAGGCGCTTGGTCCTCCAGCGCGGCTTCCAACCAGACCAGCAAATCTTCGCGCGATTTCTCCAGCGCATGCGGCCCCCAATGCCGGCTCGTGAAGCCGAGCGCGAAGAGCAGGTTGTAGCCGTCGATGAGGAAGGGCATGGCAATTAGCTGCCGAAATGGTCCGAAGATCCGCCCAGCGGATGACCGGGAACAATGTAAAATCGTTTGATGAATACGATCTGCTTGGCCTCGTCCACCACGAACTGCATGTAAAGCATGAGATACACGAGATGGAAAAGCGGCAGCCCCAGCCCATGCAAATAGCGAATGGCCGGGGCGGACGTTCCCACCGGGTCGTTTTCCAATTGCTCGGTTAGGCGGCGCAAAGCGCGGTCAAAGGGCTTGGAAATGCCAAGCGCCGTTGCCTTTTCGCGCCAATCTCGGAGCCTCGCTTTTTCGACATCCGAGATCGTTACGCGAAAGGCCATCACGGCTACTCTGGCGGAATCAACTCATCTACAACTTCCCGAAGCGATAGACCCTTGTCTCTCAAGGCTTGAATTTCCTCAGCCGTGAATTCAAATGGCTGCTGAATTGCCGTGGCCAACGATTTGCGATACATATCGGCCTCGGCCCGCAACTCAGCGTTCTCGTGCCGGAGTAGTTCGATTACGTCTGCCTGGCGCTGGATGGCTTTTTGCAATTCCAGCATTTGCTGCTGAATCGATGTCACAATTCCCTGCGGCTGCGCCGGTTCGCCGTTAGCTGGAATGGTAGGTTCAATGGTGGTGGACATTGGTGTCTCCTCGGCCCGGCGACCTGTCTCAAGATGCATTCTACTTTGGCGCCATCGCTCGGCTCAAGGCCGTAAACAAAAAAAAGAGGCGCGGCTTTCGCCACGCCTCTTTTCCTATATGGAACGGCCTTGCGACCGGTTCGCAGGGAGAACTTCAGTCGCTGGTGGGTTCGGATTCCTCCGGGGTGGATTGCGGGATGCGGTACTCCTCGCCCAACCAGCGACCGAGGTCGATCTGCCGGCAACGATGGCTGCAAAACGGGAAGTGCGGCCACTCCTGCCAATTTCCCCGAATCTCCGCATCGCATGTCGGACAGCGTGTCTCCCTCTTCGGCTTTTTCTCACGCATATCTTCAGGAATTCCTCAAGCGCCACGCTCGGTCAGTCTTCGGATTTTGCCGGCTTCGCCGGTTTTGCCGGGGTGCTTTCTTTCGGTTTGCTTTCTGTCTTGTTCGAGTCGGACTTCGAATCGGTCGAAGTCGCCGGCTTAGCCTTTTCTGCGTCCGCCTTTTCGCCCGACTTGTACGATTCGCTGCGATAATCGGTCTCGTAGAAGCCCGAGCCCTTAAAAAGGACCGCGGCTCCCGTGCCGAAGAGCCGGCGCAGCTTCTTCTTGCCACAAGCGGGGCACTTGGTCAGTGGTGCGTCGGAGAAGGATTGAAGTTCGTCGAAATTGTGACCGCAGGCATCGCAAACATATTCGTACGTCGGCATGAATGAACCTCGTTAACTAAATTTCCCTCCCCCTTGATGGGGAGGGCCAGGGTGGGGGTGAGAGAGTCCAAAGCCCCCCACCCTAACCCTTCCCCACAAAGGGGGGAGGGAATCACCCGGCCGGCGCGCTCGCAATCACCACGCGCGCTGGCCGCAGCACCTGGTCGTGAATCATAAATCCCGGCTGGTCCACTTGTAGCACTGTGCCCGGCGGAAACTCATCCGTGGCAATTTGCAGCAGAGCTTCATGTAAATGCGGATCAAATGGCTGGTGCAATGTTTCCATCTTGGTGATGCCATGCCGCTTCAGTGCATCGAGAATCTGGCGATGAACGAGCGACACACCCTGGGCCAGCGGGCTATTGTCGCCGGCCTGCTTGGCCGCACTCATCGCGCGCTCTAGATTGTCAATAACCGGCAATAAATCGAATGCCAATGGCTTGGCCGAAAAGCGCCGATCCTGTTCGCGCTCGCGCCGATTGCGCTGATGCGCATTCTCATAATCGGCCTGCGACTGGCGCAACAAATGGAAATACTCATCGCGCTGCCGTTCGGCATCTTGGGCTCTTTGCAGCATCGGATCAGTGGGCAATTCGTTTTCGAGTGCCGGCTGCGCAGGCATTTTGTGTTCTTCCTGTGGAGTGGGGGGCAAGTCAGGCATGAGGATGCACCTCCCGCTATGTCTTGGCGAGCGTCGAGCCGTAAGGCCGACTTGTGTTGTGCTCCCACGTCGGCCTTACGGCTCGACGCTCGCCATTATTCTTCCTTCTTCTCACCCTTGAAAAACTCTTTTACCTTGTCGAAAAAGCTCTTCCGCTCCGGCGAGACGTTGCTCTTTTCGATTTCCGCCAACTCACGGAGCAGTTCTTCCTGCCGTTTCGTCAAGTGCGATGGCGTTTCAATCACCACTTGCACGATCAAGTCGCCGGGGTGGCCGCCGCGACGATTCTTAATACCCAGGCCGTGAATCCGCACGGTGTCGTGGCTCTGGATACCCTTCCGGAGATTGTGCTTGATCATGCCGTCGAGCGTGGGCACCTCGATCTCGCCGCCAAGAGCCGCCTGGCTATACGTGACCGGCACCCGGCATAGCAGGTGCTGGCCCTCGCGCTGGAAAATCGGGTGCGGCTTCACGCGGACCACGACGAACAGGTCGCCGCGCTCGGCGCCGCGCTCGCCGACTTCGCCTTCGCCCGGATAGCGAATCTGCGTGCCGGTATCCACGCCGGGCGGAATGTTGATTTCCAGGTTCTTGATGAATTCCAGCCGGCCGCGGCCCCGGCAATTCGGGCACGGCTCGCTAATAAATTCGCCGCTGCCGTGACAACTGGGGCACGTCTGCTGGAAGGAGAAGAACCCCTGGCGAATGACGCGCACGCCCTGGCCGTTGCAACTGCCGCAGCGCTTGGGGTGCGTGCCCTTCTTCGCCCGACTGCCCTTGCACTCCGGGCAGAACTCTTCGCGCGGAATGGAAATAGTTCGCTTCGTGCCCCGCGCTGCTTCCTCCAGCGACAGCTTCACTTCTACCTGAAGATCGCTGCCGTGCCGTGGCCCGCGCGGACCATTGCCGCCGAAGAAGGCGCTCGCGAAGTCGGCCATCATGTCGGCGATGGACTGGCCGGCGTCGTCGCCGGCCATGCCGTTGCCCATCTGCAGGCCGGCATAGCCGTAGCGGTCGAAGCGGGCCCGCTTTTCCGGATCGCCGAGAATATCATTGGCCTCGTTCACTTCCTTGAACTTCTCGGCCGCCTCGACATCGCCCGGATTGCGGTCGGGGTGAAGCTGCTTGGCGAGGTCCCAATACGCCTTTTTGACCTCCTCGTCTGTCGCTTCCTTGCGCACGCCCAGCACTTCGTACGGATCGCGCTTCCCGGCCATCGTTTGGGTCTCTGCGGACATAGTGATCCAGTATGTGTGACAAGGTGACAGGGTGATGGGGTGACAAGGTGAAAAGCCGACTTCACCCGGTCACCTTGTCACCCTGTCACCTTGTCACTTCCAATCCTTGACAATTATATCAGACGAATCACCCAAAAAGGCAGGTCGATCACCGCACCGCGCCGGCGATCTTCTTCTCGTCCTCCTCCAGCTTGGTGATCATCACTTCGGTGGTGAGCATCAAGCCGGCGATGCTGGCGGCGTTTTGCAGCGCGCTCTTGGTCACGCGGGTGGGATCGACGATGCCGGCCTTGAACATGTCCACGTACTTGCCGGTGTTGGCGTCGTAGCCGATGTTTTCGTTCTTCTCCCACTGGGAGCGAATCTCATCGGCAATCACCGCCCCATCCACGCCGGTGTTCTCGGCAATGATGCGGACCGGCTTTTCCAGGGCCCGGACCACAATCTCGGCTCCCTGCCGTTCGTCGCCCTTCAGCTTCTCGGAGAGCTTATCGACGACATCGACGCAGCGCAACAGCGCCACGCCGCCGCCCGGAACGATGCCTTCGGCCACGGCCGCACGAGTGGCGTGCAATGCGTCTTCCACCCGGCCCTTGGTCTGCTTCATCTCGGCTTCGGTGGCCGCCCCAACACGGACGATCGCCACGCCGCCGATGAGCTTCGCCAGCCGTTCGCTGAACTTCTCCTTGTCGTATTCGCTTTCGGTCTGCTCCATCTGGGCCCTAATCTGCGCCACGCGCTTTTCGATGTCGGCCTTCTTGCCGGCGCCCTTGATGATGGTGCAGGCTTCCTTTTCCACGCGCACGGTCCCGGCCTTGCCCAGGTGCTCCAGGCCAACGTTTTCGAGTTTGATCCCCAGGTCTTCGCTCACGAACGTGCCGCCGGTGAGCACGGCGATGTCGGCGAGCATGGCCTTGCGCCGATCGCCGAAGCCCGGCGCCTTCACGGCCACCACCGGGAAGCCGGCCTGCAGCTTGTTCACCACCAAGACGGCCAGCGCTTCGCTATCCACGTCTTCGGCAATGATGAGCAGCGGCTGGTGCTTAGCCGCGACTTTTTGCAGCAAGGGCAGCATGTCGCGGGTGCTGCTGATCTTTTTTTCGTAGATGAGGATGAGGCAGTCTTCGTACTCGGCCTTCATTTCCATCGCGTCGGTCACGAAATACGGTGAGATGTAGCCCTTGTCGAATTGCATCCCCTCCACGAAATCGAGCGTGGTTTCGGAAGTCTTGCCTTCCTCGACGGTGATGACCCCGTCTTTGCCGACCTTTTCAAATGCATCGGCCATCAGCGCGCCGATGGTTTCGTCGTTGTTGGCCGAAATGCTGGCCACGTTCTTCATCTCTTCCTTCTTGGTCAGGTGCTTGGTGAAGGATTCGAGATGTTCGATGGCCGCATCCACCGCCTTGTTGATGCCGCGCTGCACGGCCATGGGGTTGGCCCCGGCGGTAATGTTCCGCAGCCCTTCCTGGTAGATGGCCAGGGCGAGAATGGTGGCGGTGGTGGTGCCGTCGCCGGCCACGTCGCTGGTCTTTTGGGCCACGGCATTCACGAGCTTGGCGCCCATGTTTTCAAACGGGTCGGGCAAGTCGATCTCTTTCGAGACAGTGACGCCGTCTTTGGTGACGGTCGGCCCGCCGAACGATTTGTCGATAATCACATTGCGGCCGGTGGGCCCAAGGGTCATGCCCACGACATGGGCCAACTTCTCGGCGCCCGCAAAGAGTTTCTTGCGGGCCTCGTCGGTATACAGCAACTGCTTCGCCATTTTAGTTTGGTCTCCCGAGGAAAAGAGGACACAAAGATCACAAAGGAGCACAAAGAACACAAAGAGATTCATTTATTTAATTGTTTTCTTTGTGCTCCTTTGTGATCTTTGTGTCCTGTCTTTAAGAATTCTCACTTCACAACCTTAGCCAGAATATCGCTCTCGCGCATGATCTTGATTTCCTTCCCCGCCACTTCAATGTCGTTGCCGGAATAGCGGCCGTACAGCACCTCATCGCCCACGCTCA
>DATGHS010000239.1:0-7348 GCA_035307785.1 Gemmataceae bacterium | reverse complement strand
ACCCGACAGCACCGGATGAATCTCTGCATCGACCAGCGCAGTGGTGCGGCGGGCGATCTCGAACTCATCGTTGAAGCTCGGATAGCGCACGAAGACCTTGAACATGAAACGGTCTTGCTGAGCTTCCGGCAGCGGATAGGTGCCTTCCTGCTCGATCGGGTTCTGCGTGGCCAGCACGAAGAACGGGTTCGAGAGCTTGTGCCGCACCCGGCCGACGGTGACTTGCCGCTCCTGCATGGCTTCCAGCAACGCGGCCTGTGTCTTGGGCGGCGTGCGGTTCACTTCGTCGGCCAAGATGATGTTGGCGAACAGCGGCCCCTGGATGAAGCGGAAATCGCGGCCGCCGGTGGTCACGTTTTCCTCGATCACCTGCGTGCCAGTGATGTCGGAAGGCATGAGGTCGGGCGTGAACTGAATGCGGCTGAAGTCGAGCGACAGGCACTTGGCCAGGCTGCTGATCATCAATGTCTTGGCCAGGCCCGGTACGCCTTCGAGAATGCAATGGCCCCGCGTGAACAGGGCGATCAGCAATTCCTCGACGACCTCATTCTGGCCGACGATTACGCGGGCCAACTGCTTGCGCAGCTCGTTGTAGGCGTCTCGTATTTTGCGGCTGGCGGCAATGTCGGTGGAGGTGAGAGGTTCGGCTGCTTCAACGGCTACGACTTCTTGGGGGGATTGTTCACTCATCGAAAAGGAAACTCCTGGTTGTGCTCTTTCCCCTCCCCCTTGATGGGGGAGGGTTAGGGTGGGGGTGACAGAGTCCAACACCCCCACCCTAACCCTCCCCCACAAGGGAGGAGGGCGAAACTCATCTTTGGTAAATCGGCAACGTGCCGTTATCCAGTTGCAAGATCGTCAGGTACACGCAGGTGGCAAAGTGGTTGCCGATGTAACCGCCGCCCCAGCTGCCGTCGCCGGCTTGCGATTTGAGCAGGAAGTTGTGCATCTCTTTGCGGTACTTGCTCCAGTTCAGATATTCTTTCGTGTTCTTGTCTTCCGGGAAGAACTTGGCATAGCCATCGTCGCCCAGCATATACAGCGCCTGGGCATAGTAGTAATGCATGTATTCATCGTGCCCCATGCGATTGCCGCCGATGCCGATGAAGTTCTTGCAGTAGCCGAACCACTTGCGGGCCAGCTTGTTGTCGTAGTTGCCGGCACTGAACGAACTGGCAATGGCCGCCACGGTGAGGGCCGGCCGCTCTTGCCCCGCAATGGCGCCGCCGTGGGCGAGACTATAGATAATACCGCCACGCTCGGTGGTGCAATCCGACAGGTACTTCATCGACTTGTCGATGATCGACTTCGGCACCACGATCCCGGCATTCTTCGCCGCTCGCAGCCCCTGAAGTTGCGTGACCGTGACCGAGCCTTCGTCGAACCCGCCGCCGTCGGCCGCGGACACATAGCCATAGCCGCCCCGGTCGGTCTGTGCCTTGCCGGAAAACTCAACGGCCTTGGTGAGGATCTTTTCGAGCTTCTTGCGGCGGTCGTTGTCTTCTTCTTCCCCGTAAGCACTGGCCAAAAAGAGCATGCAGAAGCCGTGGCCGTACATGTAACGCCCGGCTTCCGTCGGATTATTGGGGTTGCCAATCAGGCCGTTCGGCTGGGCCCGCTCCATGCACCAATCAACCGCCCGGCGAATGTTATCGGCGTAGCGGCCTTCACGCAGGGTGCTCCCTTCCATTAGGAAGCACATGCCGCCCAGACCGGTCATTGTTGTGGGGTACTGGCCGTTGGCGTCCCAATGCCCATCGCGGTTCTGCGTCCGGGCCAGCCAGTCGAGGCCCTTATCGACGGACTTCTGGACGTCATCGGGAAGCTCTTCCGCCCGCGCCGAACGCTGGCCGAGGCTCAAGACCAACAAAAAGGCGCACGCCGCAACGACAAACCGCCAGTTCATTTGCACACTCCCAATAATGAGAACGTGGGGGAACGACAAAGAATAGACGAACCACCGGCAGATAACTCACAGTTTATAGGGTTGGCGCGGGAACTACAACACGCAACATTTTCTTGGACACATTGTTCCAGCTTCCGGTACAATCTCGATGCCACGATAGACCTCAAAGCAGTCTCCCACCATGCAAGACCTCGACCGCAAAGTCCGGCCGTTTCTCCAAGCTCTTCCCGCATACTCGGAAGACATTCAGCTTGCTTGCGAATACGTCGAGCCCGATGCTGCCAGTTCGCTCACGAAATCGCGCATCGTCATGGAAAAGCTGCTGATCGAAGTGTTCAAGCGCGAAATGGGAACGGAACCGCGCAAGCCGCTGCTCGGCGAGATTCTGAACGACAACCAATTCACGCGCAAGCTCGACCGCCGGATCCTGTCGCGGATGAACGCCATCCGCGACATGGGCAACCTGGGCCCACACGGTGAGCGCGTGGAAGCCAGCGATGCCGCCCGGGTGCTGGATGATCTGTGCGTGATTCTGGATTGGTATTTGCAGTGCTACGGGGAGCGACCTTACGGCGCTACCACCTCAAGCGCGGAAGCGCGCGTTCCAAAGCGCAAGCCAAAGAAGTTTTCGGCGGACGTATTCGTGAAGAGCGCCGGTTGCAGTGTAGCCGTCGCGTTCTCCCTCCTGATTGCGGCCGGGGCAGCGTACTGGTGGTTTGGAAGCGTTTCTCGGCGCGGCACGGTTGCCACCGTTGGACCGGGAAACGAAGGTGAGCGGCCGCTCAAAGGCTCCATCGACATTCTCGTTTGGGAAAAAGGCAACCCGGAGCGCATGGGCAAGCGCTTGCATCAGAGCGGAGTGCTGCCGCTTCAGGGGCCGAAAAGCAAAACCAACAAGGGCGACGGGCTGCGCATTGAAGCCGAACTGAACCGGCCCGCGTACATGTACATTGTCTGGCTCGATGCCGGCGGGTCGGTTTCGCCCGTCTATCCTTGGCAGGACCACCGCTGGGACAAGCTCCCCACCGAGCAGAAAAAGCGCGACCGCCTGAGTTGGCCGGAGAACACGAGTGGCTTGCCGGTGCACATGGACCCTGGCCCGTCAGGCGTCGAGTCGTTGATCCTGCTGGCGCGCGAAGAACCCTGGCCGCAGGACAGAAACATGGCGGCACTGTTCACAGGCCTACCGAAGCCCGCTAAGGTGCGGATGGTCAGAGGGGGAGAAATACCAAAGGTCGCCGTCTGGTTCGAAAACGGCGAACTGGTACGCGACGAACCCGACCGGGGTGCCATCAACGCCAAACGCATCATGGACCCCGGCGACCCGACGTTGTACTTGCAAAATCTGCTGAAGGAAAAGCTGAAGCCGGAATTTCCCTACAGCCGGGCGGTGTGCTTCTCGGTGCAGGAGGAGTGAATCAAGTACAGGCCCGCAGGGGAGTCTTCGGGCCTGCGGGTTTCTGCGACGATAATTTCCACGAGGTGCAGTCATGTCGCCTATCCGTCGCCCGCTGATTGCGCTGCTGTTGCTAGCTGGCGCGTTGCCGTGTGCGTTCGCCCAAGAGCCGAAGCCGCCGGAACTCACTCCTGAAGGGCAGAAGTTGGCCGAACATGCTAAGAGACTTCGAGTAGAAGGAAGATTCCTCCATGACAACGAAAAATTTGCCGAGGCGCTTCGCAAAGAAACCGAAGCCCTTCGAATCCTGGAGGGCGTCTACACCAAGGAAAAATACCCCAACGGCCATCTCGACTTGGCCCATGTTCTGGACGATCTGGTTTGGCTCTGGTATGAGCTTCGCTCGCCTGAGAAAGGACTGCCATGCGCGGAGCAAGCTTTGGACATGCAGCAGAAATTGCACCCGACGTCAAAATACCCAAACGGCCATCCCGAAATTGCCGAAGGCCTCCACGCCTTAAGCATGATAGTTTGGGCGATGGGTGCACCGGAAAAGGCAATCCAGTACGCCAAGCAGGCCCTCGAGATGTCGCGGAAATTGCATTCGGAGTCCAAAAGCGCCGAGCGAGATAGAGATCTCGCCGGCAGCGTCAATCAAGTTGGCTTTTTCCTGCATGCCGCCGGACGATACGCCGAAGCGCTTCCCTATTTCGAGGAAGCGCTGGAGAAAACGCGCGCGTTGTATCCAAAATCGAAGTACCCCGACGGCCACCGTGACTTAATTCGCGCCCTGCATAATCTTGCAGCCGATCTCGACGGTCTTGCCCGGCCGACGGACGCACGACCGCGATATGAAGAAGCGCTGGCCATGAACCAAACGCTATTTCCCGATGTAAGACGTGCGGACGTCCTTGGCGAGCGAGCGTTTATGTCGAATGCCCTTGGCTCATTGTTACTAAGGACCGGCGAACCCGGGCCAGCCTTGCCACACCTGGAGCGAGCGACCGCGATCCTTCGCGAACTCACCGATCGGGCCATCGCCGTTGCGTCGGAGGATGATGCCTTGGCGATACTGCGCGCCACCCCCGCGGTGCGCGACAATTATCTTTCAGCGGCGAGAGCGGTTCCCGGCCAGGAAGACGCGGCTTATCGAGTGGTGTGGGATACCAAGGCGGCGGTTACGCGCGTGCTGGAGCGCCGCGCGGCCCAATTGCGCGCCACCGGCACCGAACAGGAAGCGCGCTTGACCCGGCTGCGCGAGGTGCGCCGTAACATCGAAGACTTGCTGCGATCGAATTTGCTAAGCGTCGAAGAGCGCGACCGGCAGCTCCGGGTATTGTCCGATGAACGGGACGCGCTCGAGCGTGAGTTGGCGCAAGCGCTGACGGCCTTCGGCCGGCAAAGGCAGCGGGACCGGTGCGCGCCTGCTGATCTGATTAAGGCGCTTCCGCCTGGTACTGCCTTTGTAGATTATTTCGTCTATAACCAGACCGAACCGCAGCCATCGCATTTACGAAAACTACTGGGTCAGCCGCTCCTTTCTTATGTGGCCTTTGTACTGGCTCCCGGTCAGCCGGTTCGCCGAATCGAGTTGGGCCCGGCCAAGACGATTGAAGTCGCGCTGGGCGTGTGGCGAAGCGCCATCGAATCACGCCGGCCGGCGGATCCCTCGGCCGTCGCGCGGCTGGTTTGGCATCCCGTGGCGAAAGCCTTGCCGGGCGGAACGCAAACGGTTTACATCTCGCCGGATGGCGATCTGGCCGGTTTGCCCTGGGTCGCTCTCTCCGGCGTGAAACCGGGCAATTTACTGCTGGAGGAATTCGAGGGTGGCATTGCCGTAGTCCCGCACGGCTCGTTTCTGCTGGAAAATATCACATCGCAATCGCGTCGAATCGAAAATAGTGCAGGGGCACTGATTGTCGGCGACGTGAATTACGGTCCCCGCAACAATTCCGGCGCGATTCCATACCAAGCCCTGCCCGGAACCGCGGCCGAGATACAGCAAATCCGGACGCTGGCTGGTGACCGCAAAGTCGTATTGCTATCGGGCAATGAAGCCACCGGAGCAGCCCTGATCGCGAATTTGCCCAAAGTTCAGTTTGCGCATTTGGCCACGCACGGCTTCTACAACGGCGCGGAATTGGCGAAGGAGCGCCAGCGCGCTCGCCGCCAGTTGCAGAATTGGGAGTTTGTAGCGGATCGTTCAACTCAGCCCTTGGTTGCCGGTCTGAACCCCTTGGCTTTCCATGGTCTGGCGCTGGCGGGGGCCAATCAGCCGAGTTCCGAAAACTCGGGTATCATCACGGGATTGCGAATCGCCGACCTTCCCTTGGAGAATCTGCACTTATGCGTGCTCTCCGCCTGTGAGTCCGGGCTGGGCGACCCGACCAATAGCGAGGGCGTTTACGGTTTGACTCGTGCATTCCACCTTGCCGGCTGCCCCAACGTGATTGCTTCGCTCTGGAACGTCAATGACCGCTCAGCGGTTGCTCTCATGACTAAGTTCTATCACGAGTTGTGGATCAAAAAAAAGCCGCCTATCGAAGCACTGCGGGAAGCGCAACTGACCATCTTTCATCACCCGGACCTTATTGATCACCCAGAGCTTATCGCCGCATTCAGGAGAGACCGCGGGGCGCCGATACTCAAACCGGCGAATTCGCCGGAGAACTTGGCAAAGGCCGATTCGGCGAAACCGCAAACAGCATTGCGGGCCGACACCAAGCTTTGGGCCGCATTTGTTCTGTCCGGTGTGGGGAAATGATAAACTACAAACCAACATGTCCCGCAAGAAAAAGCACTGCTACGACTACCCCCGGCCCGCGTTAACCGTGGACTTGGTGCTCATCACTAAGGAAAAGCGGCCGCGGGTGCTATTGATTCAGCGCCGCGATGAGCCTTTCGCCGGTTGCTGGGCGTTGCCGGGCGGGTTCGTCGACGAAGACGAAGCGCCGGAGCGCGCGGCACGGCGCGAATTGCGCGAAGAAACGGGCGTCGAAGTGAAGAGGCTCGAGCAACTTCACACCTTCGGTGAACCCGGCCGCGATCCGCGCGGCTGGACGGTCTCGATTGCCTTTCTGGCGCTGATCAATCCGAACAAGATTCGCCCCCGCGCCGGCGATGACGCCGCGAACTGGGGCTGGCACGACCTGCGTGCCCTGCCGCCGCTGGCTTTCGACCATGCGGACATCCTTGCGCTTGCGCGCAAGCGCTATCGACAGCCCAAGTAATGAGCCTGCTGGCACCACCTGAAAATACGCCCAGCGGCAGCCAAAACACACCTTTCCCGTAGCCAGACGCGCCGCGTTTCACCCCAGGCACCGAATTTCAGGGGTTATTCACAGTTTTTGTGAAATCTGAAACGCGGCGCGTTTTTCCGCTCATTCGCGCAATTCGGCACAACATGCGGATGCTTAAAGGCAAGCAAATCCGGCACGGCGAGACATTAATTCACGCGATTCGCCGATTTTTCCCCAAGTTCAATTGCAATCGTTTTCGCGGGGTTTATGCTGGATTGCATTCCCAGCTCTTAACCGGATTTCCACCAACAAGCGGTGGCAACTTCCTCCATTACGAGGAGAGGGAACAATATGTACAGTGCACTGTTGATGTTGGCTTTATCGGCCCCGGCTGAGCAGCCCGCATTTCATGGCGGTTGCGATAGCTGCGGCTGGGCCGGCGGCGGCTGGGGCGGCGGTTGGGGCGACGGCGCTTCGGCCTTTGGCGAGCGAGCGGCGATGGCGTTCTTCCGGCTCGTGATTGTGTGGCCGCTGCGGCTCGGCACCTTTCCGGCTCGCGCGTTGGTGTATCCGCTGACCGGGCGGCTGCGTTACTTTCCGCTGGGCGCTGGCGGCGGCATGTGGGGCCATGGCTGCGGACCCTATGGCTATGGCGGCCCTTATGAGGGCGCGAATCCGTACTTCGCCCCGCCGGGCAATCCGCCCTATCCTCCGGCCCCCGCCAATCCGGCCGTGCTGCCCCCGGCAAAGCGCTCGCAAATTGAAATCAGGATTCCGGAAGGCGCCCGCCTCTACGTGGATGGCGTT
>DATGHS010000238.1:0-5181 GCA_035307785.1 Gemmataceae bacterium | reverse complement strand
ACATCCGTCAACGAAGCACTGCGGCGGCTGCAATACGAAAGGCCCCGGCGACTACGCGACTTTCTGGCTAACGCGCCGATTGAGCTGGAGGAGCTGTTGGCGCGGACGATGGCCCGTGACCCCGATCAGCGCCCCAATTCGCCGCGGGCCTTGATGCATTCTCTGGCCAAATTCTCCACTGCGTCGCTGGCCCAGTTGGAAATGGATGCGGCTTGCGAAAGCACGCATGGCGGCTTGCTTCCGCAACCGTCCACGCCCTCCGCGTATGTGACCGCCCGGCCGTGGCAAGTGCTGATTCTGGAGCCCGACGCCCAGGCGCACAAGCTATGCCATGCGATCCTCGAGCCCATGGGTTGCGTCTGCTACGACGCGGATGACAGCATCACCGGCATGGAGATTCTGCATGCCCGCCCCATCGACCTGGCGCTCATCGCGCGCGATTTGCCCGGCATCCCCGGCTACGACATGTGCAAGGACTTGCGCGAAAACCCGCCCCGGCCCCACTTGAAATTGCTCATTATCGCGCCGGGAAGTCCCGAAGACCTGGCCGAAGTGCTGGACCACGGCGCCGACGATTTCGTTCCCAAGCCGATCAGCCCGCCGCACCTCGCCGCACAGATTCAACACGCCTTGCGCATGAAAGAGGCCCAGGACCGGCTGGACTACCTGGCCCGCAATCTGCTTGCGATGAACCGGCAACTCGAGCACAGTCTGCAAACCCGCGACCGCGATGTCAAACGCACCGAAGATGCACTGCTGTTCGCGATGGCCAAGATGGCGGAGATTCGCGAAGGCGGCACAGCTGGTCACCTGCGGCGCTTGCCGCGCTATTGCCTGTGCCTGGCCGAAAAACTGCGTGCCGAGCCAGCCTGGTCGAGCCTCATCGACCGCGCTTTCCTTGATAACCTCGAACGCTGCGTGCCATTGCATGACATCGGCAAAATTGGCATGCCCGATCAGCTTGTGCTCAAGACAGTGGCGTTAACCGACGACGAGCGCCGGCAAATGGAAATGCACACCGTGGTGGGTTCCGGCCTTATCGATACGATCGGCAAGGAATATGGCCAATCACTGGAATTCTTGACCATGGCCCGGGGGATAGTGCGGCACCATCACGAGCGCTTTGACGGCCAGGGCTACCCCGACCGCCTGGCTGGCGAGGATATCCCTCCCGCTGCCCGCATCTTCCAGTTGGCCGACGTCTACGATTCGCTGCGCCGCCGCCGGCCGCACCGACCGCCGCTCAACCACGCCCAGGCCGTGCAGATTCTGTTGACAGATTCGGCCGGCGTGTTTGATCCAGTCGTCTTGCGGGCCTTCAGCCAATGTCAGGACGAGTTTCAGCAAATCTTTGAATCGGCAGCGTAACTCGCGTCCGCCACGGTTTCTTTACAACAATCCCCGAATTGGCTGCCCGTCGGACAGCGGGAACGGCCGGCCTTCCGGCGAGAGATAGCTGATGCCGTGCGGGTCGTAACCCATGGCCGTGAATACTGTCGCATGCACGTCGGCCGGGGTAATCGGATACTCCTTCGGATAAGCGCCATGCGGGTCCGATGAGCCAATGTACTGCCCGCCGCGGATGCCGCCGCCGGCCAGCACCATCGTGTAGCACTGTGGCCAGTGATCGCGGCCGGCATCTTTGTTGATCGTAGGCGTGCGGCCAAAATCGCCCATCCAGATCACTAGCGTGCTATGGAGCAGGCCGCGCTCGTGCAAGTCATCGAGCAGGGCGGCGAAACCACTCTCCATCGGTGGCGCCAACTTTGTCTTTAGCCGACAGAAATTATCGGCATGCGTGTCCCAGATGATGCTCGGCCCGTTGACTGTGGTCACGAAGCGCACGCCGGCTTCCACCAGTCGCCGGGCCAACAGGTGCGACTGGCCCCAGCTGTGGCGGCCATAACGATCGCGCACCGCGGGCGGCTCCAGCGACAAATCGAAGGCTTTTTGCACTGTATTCGATGTCACCAGGTCGATTGCCTTGGAGCGGTTCAAATCGAGATCGGCAAAGCGGGCCGCGCTGCCGAAGCCCGTGTGTTCATCTAGATGTCCGAGCAAACTCTGCCGTTCTTGCAGGCGTGCCGCCGACAAATCCTCCGACAGGCTCAGGTTGGGCACACGAAAATTCGGCATGTTCGGGTCGGCATTCAGCACCAGCGGATCGTAGCGAGCGCCCAAACAGCCGCCGTATTGTCCCGGCGTGACGTATACGGTGCTGTCGCAATGCGGAAACGGCGTGATGACATACGGCGGCAGCGGGCTGCTGTAACCGTCGCGCCGGGCAAGCCACCCCACCAGCGTGCCGAAGCTCGGGTAGTCGGTCCGGCTTGGATTGATCAGCGTGCTGTCGATGCGGTATGGCTTGCCGACAATCGAGTAATACATGCCGGTGTTGTGCTGCGTCTGGGTGTGATGCACGCTGCGAACGATGGCCAGCCTATCCGCCTGCCGGGCCAACTTCGGCATGAGTTCTGAGATCTGGATGCCGGGAACATTCGTTGCGATGGGCTTGAATAAGCCACGGATGTTTTCCGGCGCTTTCGGCTTCATGTCCCACAGGTCGGTGTGACTTGGAGCGCCACAATTGAAAATCAATATGACCGACTTGGCCTTGGCCTGGTGACTCGCTGCTTGAGTTTCGCTCGCCCGGCACCAGTTGGCCCAGAAGAGGCCCAGTGCGCCGAGGCCGGTGGTTTGCAAAAACTGCCGGCGCGTGCCGAAGCCCATTGCGGTTGGAGAATTCGGACTCATGATCGCTTCCCTAAAGGAACCGGCCCAGGCGGGAAGGATTGGCCGGTGCGGGAATCAGGCAGGCATTGATAATTGAACCCGAAAAGTGGCATTCGTCAATGGAAAATCTACCTTGGGACACGTTTTCAACGTGCCCGTCCCCTTGAGTTGCTGTTCGGGCTGAGTCGACCAAAGCGGGCGTATAACGCGGGCACAGTGCATTAAATAGAAGCAAACGAAGAAAAAAGTGGCTGCAAGCAAGCCTCGTTTTTTGAGTCCTTTTCGGCCTTGTCGTCGATTGCGTCCTTTTTCGCGCCGTTAAAGTCTGCGCCTGCGCCAAATCCCGAACCTTCCATCGCGCCCGCGCTTCGCCATTTTCATGTAAAGGCAGTAAATTCCGGAGAATTGTGTTAATCTCAATTATCATGGCTTGCCGGGAAAGCGCCCCAGACAGCGCCCGACTCCTCTGGACGAAACTGCTGAAAGTCGTTATAGCCCGCAGACCTTTTGGGGGTGTTCGGCAGTTAACGGGAAGAAGAACAAAGGTAGCAAAACCATGCGAACGACTTTGGCGTTTCTGGGTGTGGCGGTCCCAGCTCTACTGTTCCTCGGTTGGAACTTGGGCTGGTACAACATCGTGCGCGGATCGTCGACCATCAACGAGACCAACGTAACGCAGACCAGCAACGACGCCGCCGCCCGCCGGACCGGTAACCCGAACGACAACATCAACTTCATGCAACGGGACTCCTCGGTACCAATTGATCGGCCATATCTGCGCGGCACGGACAGCACCAGCTACCCGCGCTGACTAGGCATGAAAACACGTACACTGCCGGGGTCGGGCGGATCGGTTTGACAACCGATCCGCCCGACCCCGGCATTCCTTTTTGCGCAAGGCCGCAGCAAGAGCGCGTTCGAGCCACAGAGAGATAGTTACCGGCTCGAACGGGCTGCAAACATGTCGGCTACCATTCGCAGAACTTTATTGTGCGCCGCTCTGTTGACCGGATTCACCTTCGCTTTGCCCTCGGCTTCGCGGGCCGACGAGACCGATGACTACATCAACCAAATCTATCAAGACCAAAAGGATCTGGATGATTACTTCAAATCCATCGACGACACGAACCGCTACATCGAAGAGATTAATGAGGCGGCACAGCAGCGCGACGAGCCGGAGGATCGCGACGATTGGCTGAACCGGATCGGGCTCGGAAATAATCAGCCCGCTGGCGGCAGACAGCAAGCAGCGCCGATGAATGCGCAACAAGCAGCAGCGGCGTTGGGGTTCATGCAACAAGCTTTCGCACAACAACAGAAGCAACTGCAAGCGATGGGTCTACACCGCGGACTTTTACCAGGCCGGGAACCCAACATTCCGGCGCCCAAGCCGCAACAAGCTCCTGCCGTTGCCAACGTGGCCCGGCCCAGGCCGGCCGCTGTGCCGCCGGCGCCCATGTCGCAAGAAGAACTGGCCACTGGCAAATTCAACATGGCCATGATGTTGGCGAAAGCCGGCAAATCCGACGCGGCTGAGGATTATTGCAAATTCATCATGAAGAACTATCCCGCGACGGCCGCTGCGAAAAACGCGCAAGCATATTTGGAAAAACCGATTCAATAACGAGGATCCGGTGAACCCGTAATGCAAGCAGGGATGATCCGTTGCTTGGGCTGCGGGCTCACTGCCAGCCATCACAATTGGCATGCGAGATGCACAACTTTCGGCATTTGGGGCATTTCCGGGGGCAGACTTTGAGCCGCTCCCTTCTTACCGAGTACGGAGAACAATCATGTTCCATCGATATAGCCCGTGGCTTGGAGCGCTGGCGACCGTTTTTCTCTTCGGCATGGCAGCCGTGGCTCAGGATCAGGAGCCGCAGCCGCCGCCCGGCGTGGATGTGTTGACGCGCGGCCCGGTGCATGAAGCCTTTATGACGCCGGTGCAGGGCGAACCGCAACCCAACCCGATTGCCCCGAAGGCCCCACCCGACCCGATTCAAGAACTTCCCCCCGATCAAAAGCCTGAAGGCAATAACGTGCAGTGGATTCCCGGCTATTGGGCCTGGGACGACCACACGGCCGACTATATCTGGATCAGCGGCGCCTGGCGCGATGTGCCGCCCGGCAAGCGCTGGGTCCCCGGCCACTGGAATCAGGTGCAGGATGGCTGGCAGTGGGTGAGCGGCTTCTGGGCCGACGCCGCCGTCGAGCAAGTCCATTACCTGCCCCCACCGCCCGCGAACATTGATAATGGTCCGTCCGCTCCGGCGCCGGATCCGAGCTACATTTATTCGCCCGGCGTTTGGGTTTATCAAACCACCGGCTATGCCTGGCGGCCCGGGTTCTGGATTGCTCCGCGTGCCGAGTGGGTTTGGATTCCCGCCCATTACGTTTGGACTCCGGCGGGCGTCGTCTTTGTCGACGGCTATTGGGACTTCGAAATTC
>DATGHS010000237.1:0-11421 GCA_035307785.1 Gemmataceae bacterium | reverse complement strand
GCGGTGCCGCTGTCCGCGCGCAGGCGCTGCGAAGCATTGCCATTCACGAGGGCGACTTCGAGGTGGCCATCGCTGGATATGAGCGAAATCAATTCCCCCGGCTTCGCTTCCGCATAGCTCCGCACGAAGTGCCGGATTTCCTGATCGCCAACAGTGACTTGAAACGTCGTCGGCAACATTTCCACCGGCACATTCGAGATCAAATTGCCGAAGTCATCCACGAATGCCACTTCGCCTTCGAGCCAGCTTTCACCTTGCCGGGGTTGCGGGAGTTCAAGCTGCACAATATCGGTGACCTCGGGGCCGAGTTCTGTCGGATTCAGGCCGTGGCTCAGGTGACCTGCCACTGGAGCGAAGATGTCGCGGCCATGAAATGTAGAGCTGATCGACCGGCGCCAAAACTTCTCTTCGGCAAGCCGGCGAATTTGCGTGGGCCCACCCAACACTTTGAGGACTTCGGTCAGGCAGCCATTATCGGGGGCCAGGAGCCGCTGCGAGCCTGCTTCGGCATACAGGATCGCCCGCTCGGTGCCAACCCCGGGATCGACTACGCAAACATGCAGCGTGTTGTCCGGGAAATACGGCACGGCCTGGGCGAGGAAGTACGCCGCATGCCGGATGTTTTGCGGCGGCAGCGAATGGCTGAGGTCGAGCAACCGCGCATCGCGGTTGACGCCGAGCAAGACGCCCTTCATGGCCGCGACATAGGGCGACGCGGCACCGAAATCGGTACTGAGGGTGACAAGCATAATCAGGTTGGCCTTTACCTAACCCCCGACCCCCTTCCCTGAAGGGAAGGGGGAGAAAACAATTCCCTCTTCCCTTTAGGAAAGGGGGGTAAGGGGGTTAGGTTTTTGAATTACTTCGCCCGGCCGAGATATTCGCCGGTGCGCGTATCGACCTGCACGACCTCGCCGCCGTTGATGAAGGGCGGCACAGTGATTTTGAGGCCCGTTTCAAGCGTAGCCGGCTTATACTGCGCAGCGGCCGTGGCGCCCTTCAAGGCCGGTTCAGTCTCCACGACTTTGAGATTCACCGTGGCGGGCAGTTCGATGTCCATCGGCTTGCCCTCGTACATCGTGATCTGGATGGCGTCGTTTTCTTTCAGATACTTCATTTGATCGGCGACAATCTCGGCCGGCAGCGTGATCTGCTCGAAGGTCTCGCTGTCCATGAACACGTAGTCCGTGCCGTCTTTGTAGGAATACGTGAACTCGCGCTTGTCGAGATACGCCACTTCCACCTTGTCTTGCGGCCGTACGCGCTGCAGGGCGATGGAACCGGTCTTCAGGTTGCGCAACTTCAACTGAAGGATCGCTCGCCAATTGCCGGGGGTATTCAAATCGCGGTCGAGGCATTGATAGAGTTGACCATCGTCGAGCTTGACCACCATGCCGCGGCGAACATCCACAAATTCAATCGAAGCCATACTGCTTTTCTCCGTCTGGGACTCGTCACCCAGGTTAACTTAACAACTCCACTTCTTTACCGGAAGAGAATGTTATACGGAACAAAGAGGTCAGAAATCAGAGGTCAGAAGTCGGGGTTCAGAAGTGAGATAGGGCTCATAAGACGCATCGTCGCAAGAATGTCTGACCTCTGACTTCTGACCTTTGACCTTTGACTTCTGCTCTTGCACGAACCGCCTTTCTTGGACACAATGTCGGGCTCACAGAGCGATCTCGCATTTATTCTTGCCGCGCCGGCCACGGAGGGAGATTTGGCGAGCAAGTCCACACGTCTGATGTTTGATGCCCTGGCCCGTGCGGTCGCGGAACCTGCGGGATTGCCGCTGTTTAACGTGAAATCCGCGTCGGGTCTCTTCCCCCCGAGCGCTGCGGCCAGGCAAATCGCCCAGCGCTGCAAGGACGAAGGCTTGCTGCGCGTCTTGGCGCTCGAAACCGGCGGCAAGCAGCCACGCGAAATCTGTGCCATTACCGACAAGGGCCGTGAATGGCTGCTGTCACAAGCCAGCCCGCGCCAAGTGCTCGAAGACTTCGTGCGCGTTTTGGAAGACAGACAGAAACAAATTGCGGAGCTGCAAACGGCCACGCGCAACCTCGCGGCGAGCGTGGAGTCGCTGCAAAGCACGGTGCAGCAGATTTTGCCAGCAACAATTGAGGCGCACCACAACGGGCCAAATACATCCCTTGCTTGCACAGCGACCTCGGCGGCCGGTTGGACGATCGAGGTGTCGCCGATGCTGGAGCAGTGGCACGCGAATAACGCCGGCGACTGTCCCCTGCCGGAACTGTATCGCAACATCAAGGGCGCGCGTTCGGATCTGAGCATCGGTAACTTTCACGATGGGCTGCGCCTGCTGCACGAACAGCACCAGGTTTACCTGCATCCGTGGACCGGCCCGCTTTACCAGCTGCCGGAACCGCCTTATGCTCTACTGATCGGCCACTTCGTCGCTTATTACGCCAGCCTGCGGAATAAAGAATCCGATTTAGAAGCAACCGCTGCGTACACCGCCTCGGCAGCCGAATCATTCCGCAATCCGCAATCCGCAATCCGCATTTGAAGGAGAGAGCCTCATGTCCACCGCCGTTGCCGAACGATCCACGTATGACCGCGCTCGCGAATCCCTGCGCCGCGCCGGCAATCCCTTTCGCAATTACTTCGCCCGTAACCCCGACGACGAAGTTTGCGCTCGTTATCACGTGCCCGAGTTATTCGCGGCTGAGCGCGATCTGCTGTTGAATGTCGTCGATCTCTACCGCTATGACCCGATGACGCATTCCGAAGTCGTGCCGGTGTTGGGCAACAAAGGCGCCGGCAAGACGCACCTGCTTTACTCCATCAAGCACGGCAGCGACGGCGCCTGGCAACTGCTGGTCACTCCCGGGGTGTATCAGAAAGACACCGATTTTCTGGAATACCTGCTTTTCCAGATTATCGACACCCTGTTGGGCGGAGGCAAGCAGAAAGGCATGCGGCCGTTGGAGTACATCGGCGAGGAACTCGTGCGCCGGTTGCTCATCAAGGCGCTTACCGAGCTGAGTCCGGCCGAAAAGCTGGACCTGTTTCCAGCGGGCGGTCTGAGCCGCTTTGCCCGGAAGCTTGGTATGGGGCAGTCGGCGGCGGCCGAGCGGCTGCAATGGTTCATGGACACGTTGGCCGGGCGCAACGGTGGCGTGCGACCGGCCGTGCCGGTGCAGAAATGTTTGGAAGGTGCCGGCATCGAAGCCGAGCGGGCCGCGGACATCCTAACCGACTACGTCGAACGAACGGAAGCGCACAACACCGCCGGGCTCATGCGCCGGTCGATCTACCTCGGCTTCGCCAAGGCCGTGCTCCTCAACGACGAGACCGAACTTGCCAGCTTCCTGACCTTTGGCTTCGCGGAGCTCGAGTTTCAGGTCCGGCCAACACGACAGGACCTGGTGCTGGCACTGCTCAAAGTGCTAATGGTTGTCTTCCGCGACATGAAGATTCCCGTCGTGGTGGCATTCGACCAGCTCGAAGACCTGCTTCTCTCGCGCCGTAGTGACGACGCCCACAAGATCGCCGAGTCTTTTTTCGCCGGCATCGTGCAAGTGATGCACCAGATCGACGGCTTGTGCTTTCTGATCTTTGCGGAGCGCGGACTGTGGAATCGCTTCGTCCCTTCGCTCGACGGTTACATTCAGGACCGTTTGAACAACCCCGTGCACGTGCCGAACCACGGTACCGTGAAGGCCGTCCGACTGGAGTCACCATCGCCGGACCTGGTGCGCCGGGTCGTGGAAATGCGCCTGCGGCCGGCACTCCAAGAGCTGCACGACTCCGCTGACCTCGCCGACATTTATCCGTTCAACGATGAGCAAGTCATCCGCATCGCCCGCACGGAGCCCACGCTGCGCGACATGCTGCAACAACTGCGGCACCTGTTCGACCACGTGGTCTACGGCTCCGAGGAAGATCGCGTCATCCGGCCGACGGGGACGCGCGCCCTTCCGGCCAACGCCGATCCGGAATCGATCCTGTATGAAAGCGATAGCGAGGCACCCGATCAGCCGAAGCCTGAGATGCCGGCCGAGCCGGCAGCGGCCAGCCATGCGACCCCGGCAACACTGCCGGCTGGGCACAAACCGCACAGCCGTCTGGGTGACGACGCGCCGGAGCATATCGATTTTCCGGAAACCGACGCTCCGCCGGTGCCGCGCTTGCCGGATTCGGTGCAGGTCAAATCGGTCGTGAATGTGGATTCGACGTCGCCCCCGAAGATTCCGCAAGAGCCGCCAGTAGAAGCTCCTGCCCATACCACGCCGGCAACGCCGCCATTGGCCAAGCCCGTAGAGCGAGCGCGGCCGCAGGATACCACCGCCCTTTCCGAACTATGGGAACAAGAACTTCGCTCGGCCCGCCGCAAGCTGGAACCAGAAGGCGCGCTCACCGGCGCGACCCGCGAATTGCAAGCCGGCCTCGGTTCCTTTTTGCAAACCTGCCACGAACACGGCGTGAAGGTGGGCCCGTGGCGCTTGCAACACGTGCTGCCTGAATGGAACTTCGGCGAGCACCCGACCTACGGCGTGGTGTCGCTCGCGCACTGGACCAGCAAGGCCGGGGCGCCGTGGAAAGTTGGCATCGGTCTGTTCCTCGGCCGCGGGGCCGGCAAGCCAAAAGACCTGGAGATAAAGCTCGCCGGTATGGATGTCGATCCGCCGGTGATGGATCACTTAATTCTGCTGCGGCCCGAAGACGATTTGCTGCTCTCCGGCAAGAGCAAGACGCTGTGGCAAGACGCCGAGCGCCGTGGCCGCCACGCCCGCATGGAGGCAGTTACCGTCGACGGTTACGCCGCGCTGTACGCCTTCCCGCGCTGGCTGGCGACAATCACCGAGTCCCTGCCGGACGGCCAACCGCTGCCGAACTTGGCCGATCTGATTCAGGAGAAATGCGAAAAGTTGTTGGAACAAGTCTGCATGCCGGTGCAGGGATAAGGCAATTGTCTTCGACTCGCTCCGCGAGTAGAGCGTCCGCTCACGGAGCGAGTGGACGACTTTGCTGCGAACGTACTTGAACCGCAAGCTCCCATCGCAATACAATCATGCGGGGTCCATGATTGGTTGCCATGAGGAGCTTGCCATGCGATTGACTCGTCTCGCCGCGCTCGTTCTCATCCCTCTCCTTGTCTCTTCCCTCTCTGCCCAAGCTCCGCCGACCCAGGATCTACCGGCCGCTCCTAGGGCACCATCGTTGTCGCACGCTCA
This sequence comes from Gemmataceae bacterium, assembly GCA_035307785.1. Lineage (GTDB taxonomy): Bacteria > Planctomycetota > Planctomycetia > Gemmatales > Gemmataceae > DATGHS01. The sequence continues at coordinate 6,223 of DATGHS010000237.1, read as the reverse complement.
ACCGGTTGAAGTACGCTTTACCGATGACAGCGTGATGAAGTTGACGCTGCTGCACGATTCGCTCGAATTCACCACCCGCTACGGCAAGCTCACGGTTCCCGCCGGCGAGATTCGTAAAATCGAGCTCGGCCTGCGCTACCCGGAAGGAGTGCCGCAGCGGATCGAGGCCGCCATGGCCCAACTGGCCGACAAGGACTACCGCAAGCGCGAAGCTGCCAGCGCGGAGTTGCTGCGCTTGCAGGAACTTGCGTACCCGGCGGTGAAGCAAGCCGCGAACAGTAAAAACGCGGAAGTGGCTGCCCGTGCCAACAGGATTCTGGAAGAATTGGAGCGTCGCCTGCCAGAAGAGCATTTGAATGTCAAGGGACATGATGTAATTCACACGGCGGAGTTCACTTTCGCCGGCCGGCTGGAGTTGGCTACATTAAAGGCTCATTCGCCCTATCTCGGCAGCGTCGATGTAAAGCTCACTGACGCGCGTGTGATTCGCTTCCTCTCCGGAAGTAACGAAGCGACACTGACAATTGATGCTGCCAAGTTTGGAGCGGGAACCGGCAAATGGCTCGACACCGGTATCGAACTATCGGGAGAAATGCTCACGGTGAACGCCACTGGGCAGATCGACCTTTTATCTCTCGCCAGCGAAAAAGGTGTGCATCTGACCACGGCCGACGGTTCCAGACCCGGCGGGCGGCCCACGCATTTTCCGTCAGGCGCCTTGATCGGCCGGCTTGGCCCGAACGGTAAGGAATTCATCATCGGCGCGAAATACGAAGCCGTGCCACCGGGTGAAGGCTCGCTCATGCTGCGTATCGAAGGCAGTCCGTGGCGAATTGCACCGAGCGGAAGTTACACGGTGCAGATCGCGGTGAGTCGGTGAGAATCCGTGGAATACATTTTTATCGTCACCGCAATGAGCTTTGCCTTATACCGCGAATTTACCTCTTCGGGCAGGATTTCTGCCTTATCTATAGTTTTAGAAGCTGATCGGGCGCGACGCGCCAAATCGCATCGCGTGGGCGACCTGACCCTTTGCAATACCTTGTAACATCGCAGATTAGTTGTAAAACTTCAGAACTCGCTTCTCGTATCCGGCGCCATGCTCGTGCCGGACTGGTATGACCGCAAGCCACGGATGCTTGCGTAGCTCTTACCGCAAAAGTTCGATTTATGCCCGACGATCCGCGCGTCGAAGCTAGCGCATCCAAAGCGCCCGAGTGCCCGCATTGCGGCAGTCCGTTGTATCCGTACGGCGCGCGCATCCAAACATGGGGCTTGCTCGAATGGGTGGAAGCGTGGCATTGCCCAGTTCACGGGGCCATAATTCCGGTGTTAAAAGACGACAAGTCGCAGTCTCCGGAATAAAATGAACGCGTTGAAAACGTGACCCTTGGTCGGCGAATCTTGCACCCGCGCGCAAAGATTGATAACCTACCTTCATCCCCCCCTGTACTCGCGATTCTTGGCTGGAATAATCGGCATGCGCAGTGCCTTAACAATGTCCCTGCTGCTCCTGCTTACTTCGTTTGCGCTCGCTGCGGAACCAGTCCTTCCCGAAGAGCGGCCGTTCACCCGAGCCGAAAAAGATCATTGGGCCTTTCGCCCGCCAATCCAACCCGCGATTCCAGCCGTTCACCGACGCAACTGGGTTCGCACTCCCATCGATGCTTTCATCCTGGCCAAGCTCGAAGCGGCCGGCCTGTCGCCATCACCCGAAGCCGACCAGCGTACGCTCCTGCGTCGCGTTACCTTCGATCTCACGGGTTTGCCGCCTACGCTGGCCGAACAAGAAGCATTTCTCGCCGACACGCGGCCCGATGCTTATGAGCGCCTGGTCGGCCGATTGCTCGCGAGCCCGCATTACGGCGAACGCTGGGCCCAGCACTGGCTCGACGTGGTGCGCTATGCCGAATCCAATGGCTACGAGGCTGACAGCGAGCGACCGCACGCCTGGCACTACCGCGATTACGTCATTCGTAGCTTCAACGAAGACAAGCCCTACAACCAGTTTGTGACCGAGCAAATTGCGGGCGACTTTTTGGCAAAGGACCGCGAACCACGGGCCGTGGCCGACGATTGGATCGCCACGGGCTTGCACCGCTGCGGCCCAGTACACATGACCAGTGGCAACACCGATCCGGAGCTCAACCGCCAGGAAGTACTGACCGAAATGGTCAACGGCCTCAGCTCGGCTGTCCTCGGTCTGACGATGGCGTGCACGCGATGCCACGATCACAAGTTCGACCCGCTCACGCAAGCCGATTACTACCGGCTGCAGGCGTTTTTCGCGTCTACCAAATATCGCGACGTCGATCTGGCTACGGCAGCGGAAATGGAGCGCCAAAAAAAGCAAACCGACGCGATCAAGGCCAAGGTAGCGCCGCTCCAACAAAAGGTCCTCGCGCTGGAACAACCGTACCGAAAGAAAATTAACGATGCCAAGGTCGCCGCGCTGGACGCCAAGTACGTGAACGCCGTGTTGGTGCCGGCTGCCAAGCGCACTGCGGAACAGAAGAAACTTGCGGAACAGGCAGAAATTTTGCTGAAAATCACCTGGGATGAGGTATTGGCGGCATTGTCGGCGGATGACCGATGGCAACGGCAAGAATGGCGCGACGAGATCCACGCGCTCGAAGCGCATCTGCCGCCGCCGGCCGCCCAGGCCTGGGCGGTGGCCGACGATGACAAGCCGGCCGCGACCTACATCCTCAAGCGCGGCGACGTAAAGAACAAGGGCCCGGCTGTCGAGCCTGGCTTTCCGCGCATCATGCGGAACGAATCGAGCCAGAACTCATCTGCTCGGCTCACTCGGCTTGATTTGGCCGAATGGATCACGCGCCCGGATCATCCGCTTACCGCCCGTGTATGGGTGAATCGCATCTGGCAGCACCATTTTGGCCATGGCATCGTCGGCACGCCCAACGACTTTGGCCTCCGCGGCGAACAGCCCACGCATCCGGAACTGCTCGACTGGCTGGCGACCGAATTCATTCGGAGCGGCTGGTCTACGAAAGCCATCCACCGAGCCATCGTTCTGTCGAGTACGTATCGACAGAGTTCGCAGAATTCGGAATTCGGAATGCGGAATTCGGAATCGAAGAACGATAGTCCGCATCCCGCATTCCGCATTCCGAATTCCATTGATCCCGACAACCACCTTCTCTGGCACATGAATCGCCATCGCCTCGAAGGCGAAACGCTCCGTGATGCGATGCTGGCCGTGACGGGAAACTGGAACCGGCAAATGGGCGGGCCCATGGTGCGCGTACCTTTGGAGAAGGAAGTGTACGACCTGATCTTCACCGAAGGCGAACCCGACGGACTGTGGAAACCGTCGCCGGAACCGCATGCTTTTGAGCGCCGGAGCATTTATCTGTTCGCCAAGCGCAATGTGCGCCTGCCGATGCTCGAAGCCTTCGATCAGCCCGACACGCTCAACTCCTGCGCTATGCGACCTACAAGTACCTTCGCCCCACAGGCGCTGATCCTCATGAACGGTCCATTCGCCCAGGCGCAGAGTCAGGGGTTTGCCGTGCGCTTGCTGCGCGAAGTCGGCTCGGAATCCGATGCTCTGGTTGCTCGTGCATTCTTGCGTGCCTTCGGCCGGCCGGCTCGTGACTTCGAAATGAAGTGGGGCATCAGTTTTCTCGAGCGGCAAACCAAGGCAATTCATACGCAAGGGCGCACAGGGCCCGCTGTTGCTTGTCCACCGGGAACGCCACCCAAGCTTGACCCCGCGTACGTGCATGGGCTTTGCGATTTCTGCCTCGCGCTGTTCAATGCGAATGAATTTCTGTACGTGCGCTAATTCTTCAAGCCGGTAGGCGAGTCTTCGAGCCTGCCGGGGCGAATTTTCATACAACGGCTTTCAAGTCAACTCGCCATCCCAGGGAGACACGCCATGAAGACGCTTCGCCTGTGCTTGCTGGCTTCGATCATTGCGGTACTGTTCGGCATGGCCTACCTCGCCCAGGAACAAGCCCCGCCGGCTGACCGCATGGCCGACGCGGCCAATAAGTTCCTCGATTCGCTCTCGGCGGACCAGAAGGCCAAAGCCACGTATGCCTTCGACAGCCCGGAGCGCACGCACTGGTTCTTCGTGCCCCGGCAAGACGATCAGCGCAAGCCCACGCGCAACGGTCTGCGCCTCGAAGAAATGAACGACACGCAGCGAGAGGCCGTCCTCCTTTTGCTCAGGAGCGGCACCAGCGAAGCCGGCTACAAGCAAGCGCTCACGATCATGAGCCTGGAAGCGATTCTGAACGAGTTGGAAAAGCCGAACGGCAAGATGGTACGCAACACCGGCTGGTATTTCGTCACCATCTTCGGAACGCCGGCCAAAACCGGGAAGTGGGGCTGGCGCATCGAAGGGCACCACCTGTCTTTGAATTTCACTATCGTCAATGGCCAGGTGCAATCGGCCACGCCCGCCTTCTTCGGCGCCAACCCGGCCGAGATCAAGGCCGGGCCGATGAAGGGCCAGCGCACGTTGGCGGCCGCGGATGATATACCAAAAGAGCTGGTGAATTCGCTCAGCGAAGAGCAGAAAAAGACCGCACTGCAGACCAAGGCTTTTCCGGAGATCGAAGCCAACACCGCAGCAAAGGTCGGCGAACCGGTCGGCCTTGTGGCCAGCAAGATGACGGCCGAGCAAAAGAAAATACTGCAACGGTTGATCGAATCTTACTGCGACCGCATGCCGGAGTACATTGCGAAAGCGCAATTGAAGATGGTTGAAGACGGCGGCTTCGACAAGATCCACTTCGCCTATCAGGGCGGCCTCAAGGAAGGCGAAAAGCACACCTGCCGCGTGCAGGGGCCGAAGTTTGTGATCGAATTCCTCAACGAGCAGGCCGACTCCGCAGGCAACCAGGCAAATCACATCCACAGCGCCTGGCGCGAGTTGCCAAGCGATTTCGGCCTGGCGCGGAAGTGATTAAATACGAGCCGGAAGCGTAAGCGACGGATTGTCATATCCGTCGCTTACGCTTCCGGCTCGTAAACAGAAACAAAAACGCCTGCCCTTCGGGGGTACCAAAGGGCAGGCGTTTCATGGGGCACGTCGCAAGACGTGCCTCTTTTTATTCCAGCAGCAAGTTCGCTTCCCAGCCGACTCGTTCGGCCGAGGCGCGGAGTTTTTCCAGCGCTCGGTTCTGAATCTGGCGGACGCGCTCTTTGCTGATGCGGAGCAAGTGCCCGATCTGCCGCAGACTGTGCGTGCCATTGCCGGTGAGGCCGAAGCGAAGGTCGAGGACCTTGCGTTCGCGGGGCCGCAGATTCTCCATCAGGAAGTTTAGCGCTTCCTGGCGTTCGGTGTTCTGCTGCACGGTCTGGCTTTGATTGTCCGGCATCGCCTCGGTGAGCTTGAAGTCGCTGTCGTCATCAAGCACGGCGTTGAGGGATACTGGAGTTCGGGTCGCAGTCTGGAGATGGGTGAGGTGTTCTAAGCTGCTACCGGTGCGATGGGCCAGTTCTTGCGGGCTCGGAAGGTGCTTGCCGCCGTGGGCCAGGGCTTCCGATTCCTGCTGCAAGAGCCCCAGCTCCTGCAAGTGGTGCGGCGACAGGCTGACCAGGTGGCTCTGCCTGGCCACCGCGATCTGGAGCGTTTGCCGAATCCACCAGGTGGCGTAGGTCGCAAGCCGGGTGCCGTGGGATACGTCGAATCGGTCAATCGCCTGCATCAGGCCGCACACCGCTTCTTGCAACAAATCCGAATAACTCAGCGAGTGATGGCGGAAGCGTTTGGCCACGTGAGCGGCCAAACGAATGTTGGCCGAGGCCAGCCGATGTTTGTAATGGACGTAGCGATCGTGCAAACGGCGGACATTGGCGACCTGGCAGCAGTTGTCATCGCAGAAATCGCGAATGAACTGGGCCATGGGCCAGGGTTCGAGGGGCGGGCGGTTCTGCCGAAGCTCCGGGAAATGGCGAATCAGAGTGCGCACCAACTCGCTTTTGCATTCCCAGAAATTCGTAAGCAGCTCGCGTTCTTCTTCGGGCGTAAGCAAATCGGAAGAAAACGTCGTCAACGGGGAAATGGTCGCAGCCTTGGCCGAAGCCAAATGGCGCTTTCTCCGAACGGTCTTCATAACGATCCTTCCTCAAAAAGGTGTGAGTACTGTGCGAAACCGGGCGGGGCGCCACAGCCGTTGTTGCGCTGTGCCAGATAAACCCCGTTTCGCCTGCACACCTTTCCAGAGGAAGAATTACCTGCTGGGGGCGG
>DATGHS010000236.1:0-14852 GCA_035307785.1 Gemmataceae bacterium | reverse complement strand
CCACCAACGCGCGGTCTTGCTCGGACAACTCGCCGTCGGCATAGGCGGCCAGCAACTGCTGCCAGGTTCGACCCAAATGGGAGAGTTCAGGGTCCTTCATGGTGGTAACTTTCCGGCTAGAAGAGTCCGCAGTTTCTGACGGGCATAGAACAGCCGGCTCATCACAGTGCCAATCGATATGCCGAGAACATCGGCCACTTCACGGTAACTCAATTCGCCATCTACGTGCAAGATGAAGGTCTGGCGCTGGGCCACTGGTAGCTGGGCCAGAGCCTGTTGCAACATTTGCCGCAAGTCGGCCCGCTCCAGTTCCGAGGCAGGATTTTCCGGGGCGGCCAGCGGCTCGAATTCCGTTCCCTTTGACGAGTCGGAGCGGAACACATTCTCACGCCGGCCACGCTGCCTTCCCAGGTCCAAGGCCGCGTTGCTGATGATCCGCAACAACCAGGTCTTGAAGGTGCTGCGGCCCTCGAAACCCTTCAAATTTGTCAGCGCCTTGATAAATCCGTCTTGCACCGCATCCAGTGCGTCGGCCTCATTGCCCAACAAGCGGTGGGCAACGCGGTAGGCAACGCTGCGGTAGCGCTGAAACAGCAGGTCCAAAGCGGCATGGTTTCCGTGGCGAAAGCAGGCGATAAGCTGCTCATCGCTCGGTGGCACCAGCGCCGAACCAGACGCCGTGACTACGCCCATGACGCAGCACCCACTCCCAGATGCAGACGAAAAAGACGCCCCGACTATTCGGTAGGATTTTATCTGTCCGGAAGCCGGAAATCCAGGGCTTGCAGCGTCAGACAGAGATCAGTAAGTTGAAGTGGTTCGCCAGCAAACATTTTCCCCTCGCCCCGCTGGGGAGAGGGGATAGGGCTGAGGGGCGAGCGACCAAACCCCTCACCCCCGGCCCCTCTCCCCAGCGGGGCGAGGGGAGCAATACCGAAGATAACGTCGAGAAGGAGACCAATCGCATGGGCCGCCGCCGAACACTGGACCGCAAAGCGCTGCGCACGGATTTCGATGAGGCCGAAGAACGCCAAGAGGAAGAGGAAGAGCAGGACGAAGAAGAATCCGAAGATGAAGAATCGGAGGGCGAAGGGGACGAAGAGCCGGAAGGCGAAGGCGAAGGAGAAGACGAAGAAGGCGAAGTAAAACCGAAAGCGAAACCGAAGGCAAAAAAGAAAGCTGTCAAAGCACCCACGAAGCGCAGCCGAGCTGCCAAGCAGGTGCGCATGAAAGTGGTTTGGGGCGTGTTCAATAACTCGAATCAGCAGGTGGAGACTTTCGCGTTTCCGGAGAAGGCGGAAGCGGACGCCGCGGCCGAGCGCCTCAGCACCGACAAGAAGGCGACATTCTTCGTGCAGTTGGTGAAGAAACCGCTGGAGGAAAAAGAGAAGTAACGATTTCAAACACAATGACAAAGCCCAGGGACTCCCGTCCCTGGGCTTTCTTTTCTCAGTCTCCCTGCACGGTCGCCTTTTCACGTTGCATATCTTCGATCGCCAACAGTTTCCGGTGCACGAAGAGCACGTTGCTCATGCGGATTTCGTGCACCTGGCCGCCGGCTTGCGTGCGCACCGTCATATCGCCCGAGCCGAGGCCGAGGACCCAGTGGCGGAACAGGTCGTCGCGGTGCTTCTCTAGTTGCATACCGGCCGTGTCGTACACCTTTTCGCCGGCGCCAATCTCTTCGCAAACCTTCATTTGGCCCGGCGTGAACATGATGTAAGTTTGGCGGTCAAAGATAAACACGCTGAAGCACCAGATCGCCAGCAGGCAAAGGCCGATCGTCAAGTAGCCGGCGAACCCAATGAAGATGCGCAAGTCGCCCAACCCGCGGGCAATCGAGCCCCACCACTCCATAATGGTGATGATGACCGACACCAGCACGATGATAGTGATCACCACGACCCACCACAAGCCGCGCAGCGGCACATTCGTGATGACGACTACCAGAATTAACGCGATGACGAATATGGTGCCGAGCAACGGATAGCGCATCATCCGCGGATGCAGTTTCTCGTCCACATATGGGGAAACCCGCTCATCCAGCGCTTTGGTATTGTTCAAGTCGCTCACGACGTATTTGCCGTCGGCCTGCTTTTCCACCTGTGCCGTGGAGGAAACCTGCAACATGCGCGTACCGTCGAATTCGGAGACGAGGGCAAAAAGGAGAGCCATCAGCCAAATCGGCCACCAGTAGAACAGCGAAGAATGCTGAAATACTCGGATTACCCGGTCGCCCGCCGGTAGCTTCGGGGCATGGTTTGACGGGGTCGACGGAACAGGCGCCGTGGACATGAATGAACCGCCTTCTCAAAGAAAAAAAGAAAAACCTTTGGAAACGTCGGCCAAATAGCAGACGCCCACTATAGTGCATTCGTTTTTGCCAAGGCTACATTCAAGACGTGGCTCAAATTACGGCCAGACCGAAGGGATGTCAAGCAAAATTGCCGCTTGCGGCCTGGCCGAGCGACCAGATGGGGCGGCGTCATTTATCCGGTCGCTTGCACTCCCGGCTCGACCGTAGAGGCGAAGCTAGCAACTTAGGCGCGTTACGGCGAGGTCAAAAGATGCTGCACCGGGACAATTCACGCATCCCAGTCCCGGCGCGTCAGCGGCAACTGGCTCGGCTTGGCTTCTGGTTTTAGCAATAGCGATTGAAAGATATTCGCCCGGCCGCAATAAAACCCCTCGGCCGAACCGGCCATGTACAGCCGCCAAACGCGGTAGGTCACATCGTCGGTGAGCTGGCGTGCTTCGTCGGCACGCGATTCGAGCCGGCTCACCCAGTGCCGGAGGGTCCGCCAGTAGTGCTCGCGCAGGCTCTCCACGTCGCGAACCTCAAAGCCGGCCCGTTCCGCCGCGAGCAGCGTGGTCCCGATCGGCAGAATTTCGCCGTCGGGGAAAACGTAGCGATGGCCGAATTCCTGGTTCGGCGACTTTCGCAACCGCGGGTGCAAGGCGATGCCGTGATTCAAGAAGACTCCACCCGGTTTTAAAAGGTTGAACGCGCGCTTGAAATAGGTCGGCAACAGCGCTTCACCGACATGCTCGAACATGCCCACGCTCACTAGCTTGTCGAAACCTTGTGCGTCATTGACATCGCGATAATCTTGAAACTCAACCCGGCATTGGTCCTGCAAGCCTGCTTCGTGAATGCGCTTCGCCGCAAGTTCCACTTGTTGCTTGCTGAGCGTGATGCCGGTCGCATCGACGCCGTAATGCCGGGCGGCATGCAGGATCAAGCCGCCCCAGCCACAGCCGATGTCAAGGAGCCGCTCCCCCGGTTTCAGCCGGAGTTTGCGGCAAATGTGATCCAGCTTCTGTTCCTGAGCCGTGTCCAAGTCATCGTCGGGTAAGTGAAAGTAGGCGCAGGAATAGACCATTCGGTTATCGAGCCAGAGCGCATAGAAGTCGTTGGATACGTCATAGTGATAGCTGATCGCCTGCTTGTCGCGGGCGCGCGAATGCCGCAACCCGCTCAGGCGAACCGCCTGCCGGCCCTGGCGCTCGCGCTTGCCCGAAGGCAGCTTGAACAGCGTCCGCGCCAGCCGCAAGCGCCCAAACAGCCCGCCCGGCAAGCGCCGCAAGTAGTTGATCAGGTCAAAGAACGCGTGGATGTCGCCTTCGATGTCAAAATCGTCGTAGATGTACGCTTCGCCGAGCGCGACCTTGTTGGGCGGCCAAAACATCGCGCGCACCGCCCCGGGATGCTGCAATACCATGGTGAACCGAGGTTGCACTCCCGCGTCCGCTTCCCAGTAACTGCCATCCCAAAAGCGAATCGAAAAGTCGCGCTTCCCATAGTGCCTGAGCAAACGCGCAAAGAAATCTTTGCTGGCCAAGACTGCGGAATCCGAGGTCACCGGCGACGAAGTGAGCGCGCTAGCTGGTCTTTCCATGGCGCATCCTCAAGAAAGTACGAAGCTTTGCAGCCGTCATGGAGCAAACCGGGCCGCCGCATTCATTGCGGGCATAGGATTCTTTGTTATACGTGCCGGGCAATGCGAATCCAAGCCGGCAATCCGCAAGCGGCCGGCGCGGATGGTAGAGGTGAATTCTCAACCCTCGGCGCGATCGGTCATTCCTGCATCCATTCGTAATCGCCTTCGAGCGAGATGCCGCGATTGTTGTGCGGGTATTTCCATTCGCCCTTGAACGATTTGCCGCTGACCTTGGCTGTGTATTGCACGCCGGTGAGGCCGACCGTGCCAATTTGTGCCGCCTTAATCTCGACCGATTCGAAACTGAGAATAAATGTGTGGTCGCCCAGGGCCTGAATCTTGCCTTTGCAGGTGAAGGTGATGTCGAGACTTTCGGTGCTTTCGTGAAGTTCCGCCTCGAAGTCGTTACCGTCGCGCTGGGTGATGACGAAATCCGAATTCAACTCACCCGGGATGAACCCCCAATCCGGATTCGTGCCGCGCTGTGTGAGTTTGCCTTTCCAGTGCGCGTCTACCTGGAACGGGTCTTCCTCGCTGCTGATTGGAACATCGGCTCTTGTCTGGGCAAACCCCAAAAAGAGCGCGGCTACCACTCCCAAAAGGCAAGCGCTGGCAGCGAGAAAGGTCTTCATGCTTGCTTCCCTCCGCGCGATGCGATGATACGAGAGTTTGCTTTGGCCCCGGAAGAGTTCAATCCATCGTATCCGAACTCTTCGGCCGATCAAGAAAAAATCCGCCCGCACGAAAAAAAAGCGCGGCCGGAAAATCGGCAAGGTTTTCCCAACTATCCTCGTCGCTCAGTTTGTGGTGACCGCCTTTAGGCGGTCTTCAGTGACCCGCTAAAGCGCGTCACTACAAACTAACAGCATACAATGACGCGCATGAAACAGATTCTCGTCATTGCGACGGTCGCGTCTTCAGCGCTTCTGCTTCCAACCCATGCCCATTCCGCGGATCGCCCCAACGTTATCCTCGTCGTCACCGATGACCAAGGTTACGGCGACCTCGGAATGCACGGCAACCCGCGGATTCGAACGCCGGTGCTCGATGCTTTCGCGACGCAAAGCATCGAACTCACGCATTTTCGCGTCTGCCCCGTGTGCTCGCCGACTCGTTCGAGCCTGCTCACTGGCCGCTACAACTACCGGACCGGCATCATCGACACCTACTTGGGCCGCTCGATGATGTATCCCGACGAAATCACGCTGGCCGAAATGTTGAAAGCGGCCGGCTACCGCACCGGCATCTTCGGGAAGTGGCATCTGGGCGACAACTACCCCATGCGGCCACAGGAACATGGCTTCGAGGAGACGCTGGTCTGCAAGGGCGGCGGGATCGGCCAGCCCGCCGACCCGCCCGGCAACCGCTACTTCGACCCCGTCCTGTTCCACAACGGCAAGGCGGAAAAACGCAGCGGCTACTGCACCGACATCTTCACCGATGCGGCGCTGAAGTTTATTGAGCAAAGCTCCGAGAAGCCGTTCTTCGTCTATCTGGCCTACAACGCGCCGCACGATCCGCTGCAGGTCGCCGATGATCTCGTCGCACCGTACCTGAAGATGGATCTGTCCCCGAAAGCGTTTCCGCAAACCGGCTATCCGAACAAGAATTACGCCCCCAAGGAGCAAATCGCGCGCGTCTACGCAATGGTCGAGAACATCGACACAAACATGGGCAAACTGCTGAAGAAGCTCGACGACAAGAAGCTAGCCAACGACACGATTGTGATGTTCGTTAGCGACAACGGCCCGGCCGAGGCGCGCTTCAACAGCGGCCTGCGTGGCCGCAAGGGCACGGTGTACGAAGGCGGCCTGCGCGTGCCATTTTTCGTTCGCTGGCCAGGGCATTTCCAGCCCGGCAAGCTTGATCTCGCCGCCGCCCACATCGATATCACACCGACGCTTGTCGAAGCCTGTGGCGCCAAGCTACCCAACGACCGCGTCATCGACGGCCGCAGCTTGCTGCCCTGGCTCAACGGCGAAAAGCCCCAATGGAAGGAACGCACGCTTTATTTTCAGTGGCACCGCGGCGACACGCCGGAAGTCAACCGCGCGTTTGCCGCAATCGGACCGAAGTACAAATTGGTGCAGGCCCAGGGCACCGGCCCGCAGCGCAACAAGGAAACCTGGAAGGCGGAGCTATTTGACTTGCAGAAAGACCCGTACGAACAAACGGATCGCGCCGAAGATCATTCGGAAATTGTGCGCGCGATGGGCAAGGAGTATCACGCCTGGTTTGCCGAGATGGCCAAGGCGCGAAACTTCCTGCCGCCACGAATTTACCTTGGCGACGAACACCAGAATCCGGTCACGCTCACCCGGCAAGATTGGCGCGGCCCCCGCGCCGGCTGGGGGCTCGATGACCTCGGCTACTGGGAAGTGCTTGTGGCCCGCGATGGGAAGTACATCGTCACCCTGCGGTTCGGCCCGCGAGCGGAGAATTACGAAGCCGTGCTGAAGATTGGCAGGGTGGAAAAGAAAGTGCGCGTGCCGGAAAAAGCGACGGAAATAGTTTTCCCCGACGTGGAGTTGCAAAAGGGTGATGCGCGCTTGGAGGCATGGCTGCAATTGGGCAACCAAGCGGTAGGCGTTCAATTTGTGGATGTGGAGAAGAAGTAAATTAATCACCGCGAAGGCGCAAAGGACGCAAAGAAATCTTTGCGTCCTTTGCGCCTTCGCGGTGGATATTCTTTACCCCTGCCCATTAACCAGCTTCTGCAACCGCTCCGACAATTCCTCGTCCGCGGCCGGGGTCCAGATGAAGTCGGCCGGCGGCTTGAAGCCGCCTTCGTTGTTGAAGCTCGCCGACGGCACGGGGCTCAGCGGCAGCGCGCCGAGCGGCCGGTTCTGAAAACACAGCTCGAATGCCGACATCTGCCCGAACTCGCTCACGTCCACCGTCCCGGGGGCAAACATCGCCGGGCCATCGGTGATGAGGATTTCCTGCTCCAATAGCAACGGCGCCTGCACGCCGCCGGGAATCTGCGCATACACTTGCAGCGTGCAGATGGCGGCCATGCCGGGTTCCCGGCTGCTTACCATGAAGCACGGTCCCAGCCGGCTCACTTCCGTCATGGCCGGCAGTTGCCGGCGGACCGCAACCGATTGCTTTTTGTCCACCACCACAAAGCGCGTGTCGGAGATGCGCAGCGAGTTATGAAACATGCGCTGGGAGATTGCCCGTACGCGCTGAGCGCCCAGCACCTGATCGCCCACCATCCAGGTGGCGGACCAAAAGCCGAGCCGCTTCGGCAATTTCGGCGGCACCGCCGTGAGCAGCGCTTGCCGTGCTTGCAATTGCGAACTGCACAACGGCACCGGCACTTCGTGGTCGATCTTGTCCTTCTCCGAGCGAAATTTCACGCGGACACCCAGGTCCATGAGCGGCGCCAGGCTTCCGCTCTGGCTACTTAGGACCGCGCTCGCTTGCAGCGCCTTACCCTGCGTGGCCACGAAAGTCTGGCAGGCCACGCTCTGGCTACCCAAGCGAACGAAGAACGTAGGCATGTCGAGACGGAGTTGCTGCAAAAAAACCTGGCTTGAGAAAACCGGCAGTGTAATTTTACCCAGCAAGTGATTGCGCCACAGCAGTTCCCCGTCAAAATTCCGTGACGGTACGTTGCTGAAGCGGAACAGCAGCCGGTAGCGCTCGCCCGATTCTTCCGCGCGCAGGCTGTCGGCCAGGATCGGCTCGCGCTCGGGCAGGCGGAGTTGAAAATCAGTCTTGCGCCGGGCGGAGGCCGGCAGGCGCAGCGTCGCTTCCACCAGAATGGCATCGGCATTCCAGGGAACGTACGGGTCGTGCAGCACCAGCCCTGCTTTTTCGTAGCTAAAGTGCAGGGCTTGGGGCTTCGGTCCGAGGCGCAGTAGCGGCCGTAAGTCATTCATGAGCCAGTCGCGCCATCGCTTCATTAACAGCGGCATCGAGATCCTCCGACGCAATCGGGCGCTCCGGTTCCCGGCAGACCAGGCACTCTGGGGAGCGGGCGACTCGGATGCGGAACGGTCGGAATGCCTCGTTGAACACGTCGGGCACCTGCTGCAACGGTAGCAGCAGGCTCGTGAATCCGGGGTTAAAACCGGCCGGGTTGGCCAGCAGGCCCAAAGTCACCACCGCATGCAGGCCGGCTATTGTTGTTATAGCAGCCTTGCTGGCCGGAATCGTCGCTTCCTGCACGGCCGCGGCCGGCGCCGAATAATCCGGGGCCTTCGGCTTTTCCACTTCCACATTGCGCTGCAAATGGCTTGCCACGCAGCCATAACATGGCCCGCCGGGAACGAACCAGTGCACCAGGCCGCCAATCCCGCCGCTCAGCACTTCACCCAGTGTCCACGGTTTCTTGTGCTTGCGCATGAGCGAGTCGAAATGAAACTTGGCCGCCTCGTTATCGGCCGCACAAACGCCAATGTCGGCCGAAGCAACTGCCGTTTCGATTTCTGCCTGCCGGGATTGATCGAGCAAGTCGGCGATGAGAACGTTCACTTCCACTTCCGGCCGGCGGTTCTTCAGCCAGCGCTCCGCCAACACCGCCTTGAGTTCGCCCACGTCCTTCTGCGTGAACAGATGTCGCTCGACATTGTGCGGCTTGAAAACATCAGGCTCGACGAGCGTGATCTTGGTGACGCGCGCATCGCGAGCGACCATGTCCAAAACCGGCATCCCGCCGCTACCAGCGCCAACTTGGAAGAGATGCATGGTACGACCAACCCCGTAGACTATTTTCTCAATTTGGTGTGTCGGGCGGTCTTCGATCTACCCGCTCGCCCGTGACCCGTGTTTCTTGAAGTCTTACCTTCATTTCGGTGCACGCCATCTTGGCCAGCTATCCGTTCCTTGTTTGAGCGCCGGTGACGCGTCGCGAGGACTTGCTTTTCGGTTCGCCGTCTCGCTGCTCTGTCGGGTTTCTCGACCTCCGCCAACCGAATAATGATCTCGTCTCCCACACCGATGGTAGGGACAGACCAATTGACAAAGTCTCCCGTGGAGCTATCGATGCCGCCAACGTGCATGTCGAATTCGTCAATGTCCTTGGCATTTCCGTTCCAATTCACAGCGACCGAGATTACGCCCGCAAGACCAACCCCGGCAGTGCAAATCTTCTTCTCGTTGTGGAAGACCGTGAATGCTTTCACTTGAAGTCACCTCATGTTTAAGCTGGCTCTGCCCAGGTGTTACCACCGCATTCGCTCCAGAAATCCATCCGCGCCCAATGTTGCCCGCGCGTTGTTTGCTACGATCGCTACTCCACTGGCAAGAATCGCTAAGCAACCGGCTGCTTCAAACCAGCGACCCCTTACCGAAAACACCAGTGCTCCGACAATAAAAGGCATCAAGTATAGCGACCAAGCAGCTTCGTACTTGTATTCCCCAAACGGCGGTCCAAATACGGCGTTCAGCAGCGGCTCGGTTGCCAGCATGAAGGTAAAATACGCCAGCATTCCGATGGCAATTACGCGATTCGCAAAGGTTCGCCGGGCATCCGAATACTGGCAAAGAAATCCTACGACAATTAAGAGAATTCCCACCAACCAAGCCATCGTCCTGGTCAACAGACCGGCGTGATAGTCGACCTGCGTCCCGACAAAGTAGCCGAGAACCACAATGCTTGCGGAAAAGACAATAACAAGAATCGCTCGATCGATCGATTTGCCGTTCCACATAGCCACTCACCCAGATGGCGTGGTTCTGGCCGATGCTGGACGAACTGGTGAATGCATTTTATCCGCAGATTTCGCAGATTTCACAGATTTGATTCAAATCTGTGAAATCTGCGAAATCTGTGGATAAACTCTCACTTCGCTTCCGGCAGCGGCCACTCGCCGGTGTCGTGCCAGATTTCATAACACGCGAGCCAGCGCCACGCAGCTTGCACCGCGAACACGGCCGTGAACTTCGCCGGGTCCCAGCGGCTGGTGGCGCGCGTGGAGCCTTGCCGCCAAAGGCAGAGCGTTTGGCCTTCGAGCAAATGGGGACAATGTTTGAGCGGCGTGAGAATGCGGGTTTCCGGCGGCACGGTGGGGTAGCTGGAAAGCAGTCGCGTTTCCAGCTCGTAAAAGTTGTGCGCCGGTTTGAGCTTGTAGCGCAATACCAGGGTGGTGCCCATCGGCACCAGCCGGATGCGGAAGTCCGGGTCGCGGCCTTCGTTATAGCGCTCAATGACGGGGATCTCCACCGTCAACAGCCGCCGCTTGCCCACTTCGGTATCGAGCAAACCCATTGGAATCAGAGACCAAAGGTCAGAAGTCAGAGGTCAGAGGTCAGAAATCAGCACCGTGATTCGTTCTGACTTCTGACCGCTGATCTCTGACTTCTGTCTTTCAATAATGGCATGGAACGGAGCGGATGGCGTTGATGACTTCTTCATCTGGTACTTCATCTTCCTCAATGAGTCCGAGAAAGGAAGTATCGCGGCGGTCCATGAGAAGCGCGCTTCCCGTTTCGGCGTTGCCGCGCAGGGCCGTCACCAGTTGCCGGCGTTCCACTTCGCTCAGAGGGCGGAAATCCATGGTAGACTCCTCTCTTCACTTTGCTCCGTACCATGCAGGTGCGGAATGACATGGACTAGACACTCGATCACAAACAATCAAACGCCTTCGGCCACGTCGGCCAGCAGGCGGTAGATTCCTCGGTCGACATAAGGATCACGCAAATCTGCTGCCAATACTGCGCCATCGCGCACAAGAAAGTAAAGGATCTCCTTTTTGCCCAGCACCGCCCGTAGTTTTCTATCCGCACCGGGCAGCACAACGTTCATAGCCAGAGAAGAATGTTGCTCGTCGTGAATCACCTCAAACGACACTTTGGCAATCTGTTGCGCTAAGCGATCCAACCGGTCGCCATGTTCCTCCAAAATCGGCCAGACGGTGCGGAGCGGAGCGGCAAGATCGGGCCCATCAATGAGTTCCACCGGAATCGTGCGATAATTTCTGGCCTCGCTCCGCAACGAATACCAGGTCAGGCACAAGTCGCCCAGCGCCTGAATGTTGTCGCGCGGCGACCAAATCTCGTCCGCATGGCCGGCAAATTTCCCATCGGCCGTGCCGATGCCGAAGATTCCTTCGCCACCGCGCAACTGGCCTACCCATTCAATATCGCCGCGGTAGTCGCCGTCGCTCGGGTGCCGCAGGCTGCCGGGGTGCGTGTGCACCACGCCGAGCATGCCAATGCGCCGGTCTCGCTGCCGCACAAACCGGCTCGCAATGATCTGGGCCACGCTATTGAAGCGAACATGCGCTTCGCCGGATTCACGGTCCGCCCCGGCCGGCAAACTTGCCAGGACCGTGGCTTCGGCCAAATCGCGCCGGCCCAGCAGCACCCAGCCGATTTCCTCTTCGCCGCGCTCGGTCACCCGGTGCGCCGCATATTCGCCGAACATCACCCGCGCCACTTCGGCCGTCACCAGCACGCGCTTCAGCGGCTGCAATGCTTGTGCGGGTGCGGCCCCAGGTTCCCGCAGCACAGCCGGGGGAATGCGGACTTCCTTGCCGGGCCCACGCCGGCGGGCCAGCCAGCGCTGACCTTTACCTAGCAGGGCTTGAAGCCAATCAATCGCGGCAATTCGTCTCATCCCCCATTGAATGTGTTTGGTGTTCCGTTGGGGGAGATGGCAGTCGGTCGACCCGGACAGGCTTCGTGCCTGGTTCGATCGGCTTTCCTTCTCCTAAAATTCTGTCCCCCATCATAACAGGAACTTTTCCAGAGTCAAAGTCAGTGCGCGCTTCGTTGATCAGTTCGGCGGCAAAGTCTGGATTATCCAGTACGTAGTACCGAGTACGGAGTGCCGAATGCCCAATCCGGTTCAAGTAAAAGAACTCTTCACCACGCATGTTGCTGTGACTTACAAACGATGAGTACTCCGTACTCGGTACTGCGTACTCCGTACGCGGCTGTCGAATCGTCCGCGCATACGGTCGGCTGCATTCAAGCCAAATCGGCACGGACACTTTATCACCGTTGCGGCGGCAGCAGCGGCGGACCGTAATAATAGCGGTAGTACCCCGGCGCCTGGTAACCGCCGGCCTGCCACGGTGTTTGCCAGCTTCCGCCATAACCGGGTACATATTCGCGGCTCTCGAAGCCGAATTGCGAATTGATCTGCTTCATATAACCGGGCTCGACGTAATGGCTTTCGACACCAAACGGCGTCACGCGGGTGAAGCCACGGCTTGGTGAAAGGCGTGAATACGTCTTGTAGCTGGAATCGGAATTCAGGAATTGCCGGTATGCCGGTGAATCGACGGCCGGCGGCGCCGGCACGGTTATGACAGGAGGCGGCTGGGCGCTGGCATTGCCCAGCGCCAATCCCACCAAGCCGCAAGCGGCCAAAAATAAGCGTGTTCTCATGGTTGTCTCCTCTCGCTGCAAATCCCTTGCGCTGGAAACGAAGCTGCTGGAGAAAATTGCGCAGCAGCATACAACATTCAGCCGGCAGTTTGCTACCGACATTGCAAGAGTGCAAAACTTGGGCCAGAATCTTTCTCAAAACATCGGCCCCGATATCGACCAGCGCTCGTTTGGGCCGAAGCCTTTATCCACGAAAGGACCATTTCGATGGCCGCGAAACCGATTCCTGATGGCTACCACACCGTGACGCCGTATCTCTACCTCCGCAATGCGGCGGCGGCGCTCGATTATTACAAGCGCGCATTCGGCGCGGTGGAAACGTTCCGCATGCCTACCCCGGCCGGCAAGATCGGCCATGCCGAAATGCGGATCGGCAATTCGATGGTGATGTTGGCGGATGAAATGCCGGAAATGGGCGCGAAGAGCCCGGAGACCATCGGCGGCAACGGCTCCAGCATTTGCCTGTACGTGGAAGATGTGGACAAAGTGTTCAAGCAAGCCATCGCCGCGGGCGGCAAAGAAGTTCGCCCGGTGCAGGATCAGTTCTATGGCGACCGTTCGGGAACCCTGGCCGATCCCTATGGTCACGTCTGGACCGTCGCTACACACAAAGAAGATGTGTCGCCGGCAGAGATGATGAAGCGCGCCGAAGAGTATATGAAGAAGATGGCGAGCGGCGGAAAGTAATTGTCAGAGCCGCGCATGAAGTAAGCGGCCGCTTACTTCGTGCGCGACTCTGACGGAATTCAGAACTTCGGCATTCGCCCCGCGAGCACATCCGCTTCCCATTCCTCGAGCAGCGGCCAGTCCACGGCGCAAGTGCCAAAGTCAGCCATGTGCTGGTATTGGCTTAACCGGTCGAGCGCCTTCTGGATGATGCGATTGTCGCGCTTGAACACCGGCCCGTGGCTGGGAAGCAGATACGCCGACTTGTCAGCTTTGATGCGCTCCAATGATTTCAAGAAATCGGGAATGTTGGAGCCGTGATGGGCATCGATCACGCCCACGCAGCTGTCTTTATAAATGTTGTCGCCGCAGAAAAGCAGGTCGCCCATCTTGAAGCTCAGCTGCCCTGCCGTGTGGCCAGGCGTGTGCCAGACTTGCAGCTCCTGATCACCCACCTGTATCACGTCGCCTTCATTTAGCAGCAGGTCGATCTTGCACTTCGGCATCGGCAAGTCGATGTTCTGCGCTTTGATAGCGGCGAAGGTCATGATCGTGTCGCCGGTTTCCAACGGCTCGACACTGGTAGGATGGGCCGCGATCTTCGTTTTCATCAATTCCTGGGCCCGATTCAGGCCCTGAATGTGATCCGCATCGGCATGCGTGGCAATGATCATCTTGCAGGCCGAGAGGCTGAAATCGAGTTGGCGGATCAATTCGACGATCTCATCGACAGTATCCTGGTAACCGATGTCGATGAGCAGATACTCGGAGCCGCCGTCGATCAAGTAGACATTCACCCCAAGCCGCCGCCCGGCCTGATAATTCATTTCGATGACGTGAGGAAACAGGTATTTCCGCTGGCGCATGGTGGCATCCGCAGAACTTGGGGCTTCGTATCATCATAGGGCACAGTGAAACTACCGGCGAGCAGCAATTCCTTTTGGGGCCTATCGGTGCTATAAGTCCTTTTTCTTTTTCCAATAAAATCGCCTCGCAGCAGGGTCTTATCTAGTAGCGAGGGCTTGATGCAAGCGCTGGGCAAACGGTTGGCTGCCGGAGAACCGTCCGCCTTCGCGGAACTGTACGAGTTTTGCGCGGCCCGCATACACCATTACCTCGTGGTGCGGCTCGGCTCGCGCGATGCCGCCGACGAAGTATTGCAGGAAGTCTTCCTGCGGCTCGTGCGGCGACGGCAACGATTGGCCCAGGTGGAGAACCTGCTGGCGTACGTTTTCACGATTACTCGGAATGAAGCGAACCGCCATGCGGGCCGGTGGCAGCGTGATAAGAAGCAGCAGCAAACTTTGTCCGCCGAAGACTTGTTCGAGGAAGCCGGCAGCGGTGATCTCGAACTGCGCGAAACCGCCGAGGCGGTGGCGGCTGCACTGCAGCAGTTACCTGAAGAGCTTCGGGAGGTAATTGAACTCAAGATCTACGGCAGTCTGACGTTTCGCGAAATCGCTGACTTGTTGTCAATCCCGCAGGGAACCGTCGCGACGCGTTATCGCACGGCGCTGGCCCGTCTCAAAGAATGGTTCGCGAGGCAAATGTCATGAACGACGAGGTGGAGAATCTGTTGCAGCGCCTCACGCCGCGCGGCCCAGATATTCCCGTGCGCGCGCAAGTTCAAGCCGCCATGGAACGCGAGTTGGCTCGACCCGGCCCCGTCAAATGGGAACGGCGGCTTGCGTGGTCCGCGGCCGCGGCAGTCCTGTTGGGAATCGCTCTGAATTATGCCGCCATCCATGCCGACAACCAGCGGCAAGCGCGCTATGGCACGCCGCTACCGGCCGAGGTTCAGGAAACGGCTCGTATGGTTGAAAGCGTGTCGGATGCCGAGACGGGACAATGGGTCACTCAACAGTATCGGCAAGCAAGACAGCGTCGCGTGTCTTCCCGCGC
>DATGHS010000235.1:0-2454 GCA_035307785.1 Gemmataceae bacterium | reverse complement strand
AAATTCCGTTCTACTTTCCAATGGGAGTTGTAGTGTCTGAACTCGCCACCCTTGCCGGCGGCTGCTTTTGGTGCCTCGAAGCCGTATTCGAGAACGTGCGCGGCGTCGAGCGCGTGGAATCCGGCTACTGCGGCGGGCAGACGGCCAACCCTACTTACCGGCAAGTTTGCACTGGCAACACCGGCCATGCAGAAGTGGTGCAAGTGACATTTGATCCAGCCATGATAAGTTACCGCGAGATTCTCGATATCTTCTTGGGCATTCACGACCCCACGACCCTCAATCGCCAGGGGCCCGATGAAGGCACGCAATACCGCTCGGCCATTTTCTATCACTCGCCGGAGCAGAAGAAGATCGCCGAGGAAACCATCGCGGAATTCAATGCCGCCAAGATCTTCGACGCCCCGATTGTCACCGAGGTATCGCCGGCGCAAACTTTTTACAAGGCCGAGGAATACCACCAGGGCTACTTCCGCTCGAACCCGTATCAGCCGTATTGCATGATGGTGGTTTCGCCGAAGGTCGCGAAGTTCCGGAAGCACTTTGCGGATAAACTGAAATAGCCGCTTGTGGCAGAGCAGTCAAGGAGAAACAATGCCCCAGTCCACGCTCCTCATGATCGCTTTGATTTTGGCGATTGCAGTCGCTTCCGTTGTCGCGCTCTTGCTCGAAGCGCTTATTCTGCGGGCGGCGTGCTACCTCGCGTCAGTCGATCCGCCGAGCTACCTGAAGGCGATCCTGCTGATCTTGATCAACGGCGCCGTGGCGGGCCCAGCGGGCTACGGCATTGGCTTGGTGGTGGGCCTCCTCGGCGTCTCATCGCGCGTTCCCGCGGAAGGAATTCTGTTGACCGCCGGCGTGCTTGGCTTGGTTGTTGGCGCGATCATTGCGACGGTTATCTACACCGTTGCCTTGCGTGTCCGCATACACAAGGGGCTCCTGGTCTGGTTCTTCGAAACCTGCGTGCGCACACTGGTCGTGGCCGTGTTCGGCCTTTTCGCTATCGGCGTCTGGACAATTGTGGATGGTATTCGGCGCGTTATCTGAATTCATGCTGCATAAAGCTTGTAGTGACCCACTTTAGCGGGTCTTCTTGACCGCCTGAAGGCGGTCACTACGAACTAATCAGCGTAACCTCTTGTACCGGCTCATTTAAAAGTCCGCAATTGTTTTTTCTCGTTGCCTCCCGCGGAAGGGAATACGCATGAAATTCCTCATGACGGCTCGCAATGGCGCAGGCGAAATCATGCGTGCGGAATTCGAAGCGGACGACGAAGCGCAAGCCCGGCAATTAATTCAAGAAGCCGACAGCAGCCTGGAACTGATTTCGCTGGAGCCGGTAAGTGCGACGGAAGAGGCGTCTACTGACGAGGTGCCCGCGCCGGCGCCGTCCGCGCCTTCGGGCTCCGGCCAGAATTCCTATGGTAAGCCGGCCGGCTGCCTCGGCACCGGCGCCATCATCCTGATCGTGTTGAAGGTTTTGGTATTTGGAATGCGCTGCACGCAAGACCACCCGAAGCAACAGCAGCCATTCGTCCCGCAACAGCCGATATTTGTCCCCGGACAGCAGGGCGATCCCCAAGAGCAAAACCAGAGGGTCAATCGAGTGCTTCAACGCATTGCCGAGACGAAGAAACTTGACGACTGGGAATCGGCTTTGCGTCAGCGGATGCAGCAAACCAACGACGGCGACGTGCGAGCCAAGTGCCGCCATGCATTGGACGAGATTGCCAAACTGAAAGCGATGCCATTCAACGGTTCCGACGACGACGAATGGGAAAAACAAGCGCTGGAAGTGCGGAAAGCGATGGCCGAGGCCATGCCGCGCAATGCGTCAGCAAAGGGCACTGCAAAGATAACTCCGGGCACAGCGCAGAAGTGATGATTACGGCCCTTCGATCTTTTCGCCGCCGTTGCGCGTGATGTAGGCGCGGATGGTCGCTTCCGGAGTGCTGCGCGGGAACCAGCGAATCGAAGCATCGGCGAAAGCAGCGGTAAAGCCTCTGCTCGGGCCGGGCCGCCCCAACCAATTATGTGTCAAAAACATGCCTCCCAATTCCGGCAATGGGTGATTTGGCGCGTACGTGATTTCGTCTAGCTTGGTCCAGAGTACCGCGTCACCGGCTTCGACGACTAAAATGGTATTCGCGCAGCCGTCCGGGAAATCGATTGGAATCTTGATTCCGTCGCGCTCGAATGCCGTACCTGGACCAACAAACACACGGTAGAAGGTCATGTTCGCGGCTGGCGGCTTCTGTCCGGGTGAACCAAATAGCCGTGGCATCTGATCAAGAAGTTGAATGTTGTGCGGACTGTCCCAATACTGTTCGGCACGGAATTTGCGCAAGGTTACGTTAACAAATTCTTGAGAAATCCCAACGTTTGCTCTTGCGCTTTTGGCGCGACGTGCGCATGTATAGAGCATGGCGCGCAAACCCACCCGCAAGATCCGTG
>DATGHS010000234.1:0-2438 GCA_035307785.1 Gemmataceae bacterium | reverse complement strand
TGACTCCTTGGATCGTACCAGAGTTCCCGTTGGTCACGCTGCCACCGGATAAGAGGTCGACTCCCCCCCCCCCCTTTCCGGAAATTGTCCCAAATTTTTAACCGTGCCCGCGCCACCCTTGATCAGAATTCCACCGTAATTTCCCTTGATGTACCCACCGGCCGAACCACTCTGGCCGTTGGTGACAGATCCGCCCGCGGTCAAATCGACCCCATCGTGGAGGGTCCCATTACCCGCGATGGTCCCGAGATTGGACAGCGTCCAGGCATAACCGGCGGTCCCGTACACGCCACCGCCGTTGACCACAGAAATAAGACCGGTCGAGGTGACGGTCGCCGGGTTCTGCGCCGTCGGATTGTTCAGAATGATGGTGTTGTGATAGGTGCTACTGATAGTCAGCGGCATCAAAGCCTCACTGCACTGGAAGGGCCGACTGGGGTTGGTTAGCCTGGTCGATGGCATTCCCAATTTGCTGTCGCGCCTGAATGATCGGCGGGCCGCCGCGAGTGGGTGCTCGGCATATCACAATGCAGGGCAACGGCAGCGGATCGCGGCAGCCGAAGAAGAGGCTGTCGCGAAGCGCGGCGCTCGCCCGACCGGTCGTCATGAAGCCATGCGTCAGCCATCGGTCCCCCACAAAGTCCTGCTGCCGAGGATCCGGGGGCACGGCGTCAAAAGTTAATTTTGACTTGACCGAAGTCGGAGGGGAGCAAGATGCTTTGCTTTGTTGCCAGCCAATTTCAAGATAATTTGATCATCGACGGCGATGCAAGCTGGAACGCGGATTGTCATCCAGGTAATGTTCGGATTAACGATGATCTTTGCACCGGGCCGCTTTCGCAGAGCTTGGCGGGTTCGGCCTAAGGGCGTCGGAGCCGCGTTTCGCCCGTTGCCGTGGGGGCCGGCGAATGTTCCGTCACCTATCCGATAACGGGCGCTCAGCCTGGGCAGCTGGGCCTTCCCTTCATGCCCCTAATGCGTCATTCGCGATCACGCGCTTGAACCGCCGGGTAGGTGAAGGTCCTTCGGACGCCGGCCCTCAGCACAGGCTGATAGGTCACGACGGGCCGGCATCCGAAACCCTTCACCGAAGGGGACCTCCGTGAATCGGCTCGGTTTGGTGGTTTCCGGCTATTTCCGATTTGGCAGCTATGATCCGCATGGCTTCAAAGCGGCCATTTACCGCCTGCATCGAGATCAGTCGCGGCCCCGACCTGTGAATATCCAGGAAATTCTTCCGCGTTAGGAATAAGTCGAAGCGGCTTCCGATCTTCGCCTTAGACGGAACCGAGCGCACCGGCCATGAATCCGGAGCCGGTTCCGCTCCAATACGCACGGGCGGTCGCGACAGACCGGTCTGATCGTCGGGCGAAATTGGCTCTTTTGCAGATCCACCCGCGCCGACAGAATGCCCTACCTCGCTTTGGAGCCGACCATGACGGTCTTGGAACACGCCAGTGTCTGTACACTCGATTGTCCGGATACCTGCAGCCTCACCGTGGAGGTGGAGGGGGACCGCATCGTAAAGGTGCGCGGCTCGGCCGCGTTGCCCTATACGGACGGGGTCATCTGCAACAAGGTGGCGCGTTACAGCGCCGAGTTCGTACACGGCGCCAACCGGTTGCATTGGCCGCTGCGGCGCACCGGGCCGCGCGGCTCGGGCCGGTTCGAGCGGATCGGCTGGACCGAAGCGCTCGACGAGATCTATCGACGCGTGACGGGGGTGATCGAGCGCTTCGGCCCGCAAGCCGTGATGCCGCTCAACTATTCGGGCCCGCACGGCATGCTCTCGATGGACAGCATGTCGCTGCGTTTCTTCCATCGGCTCGGCGCCAGCCAGCTCTATCGCCGGGCCTTGTGCGGCGGGGTACGCAGCGAGGCCTGGGCCGGCACCTATGGTCCGGTACCCGGCATCGGACCGGAGGCGGCGGCGAACGCCGCGCTCAACGTCGTGTGGGGCAACAATGCGTCCGTCGCCAATCTGCATCTGGTGCGCGAGATCCGCACCGCGATGAGAAAGGGCGGCCGGCTGGCGGTCATCGATCCGCTGCGTACGAAGATCGCCGAGCAAGCCGATCTGCACCTAGGCTTGCAGCCCGGCACCGACGTGCTGCTCGCCTTTGCGCTCGCCGTCGAGCTGGAGCAATTGGGCGCGCACAACCACGCCTTCATTGCCGAGCACGTTAGCGGCTACGAGGAGTTCATGACGCTGGCGCGCGCCTGGCCGGCGGAGAAGGCGGCCGTGGAATGCGGCGTGGCGCTCGCCGATATCCGCCTTCTCGCCGGCTGGATGGCGGCAGCCGACCCGCTGGTGCTGGCTCCCGGCAACGGGCTCGAGCGCGGCCGTAACGGCGGCAGCGGCATTCGCGCGGCCATCGCCTTGCCGGCGTTGCTGGGCAAACTCGGGCGGGGCAACGGCATTGTGCTCGGCGCCGGCA
>DATGHS010000233.1:0-3618 GCA_035307785.1 Gemmataceae bacterium | reverse complement strand
CTGCATGAAAAGCTCATGCGCGAACGTTTCACCACCAGGAGTTTCCACCATTTTGCCGGCACTCAGTTCCCCAAGTGAAAGCGCGGTCACCGCCAGCAGGGCCAGGCCGAAAGCGGAGAACACCGATGGCACTACCACGTGTCGCAGTTCCCCACTGGGCCTGGCGCCGTCGGTGCGAGCAACATCGAAATGGCCTTGCGAGATCACGCGCGTGGCCGGCCAAAGCAAGGCAATGGCGCATGGCAAAAAGCGAATGCCATCGGCCCACATCACCGGCAACGCCGACGGACCGCTGTAAAGGAATTGACGAAGGAAATGGACCCGATTCCCAGACAGCGCATCTTCCAGCCGCATGAGCAGGTTGATCGATTCCTTCAGGCCAATGCCGAGAATCGGCCCTGGCATCATCCAGGCAATGATCAGAATGACGAAGGCCAATGCAGCCCAACGGCGCTTCTCTCGAAGGAGCCAACAACTGATGAGGGCCAACATGCTTACAAGTGCAGCCGTGACCGCGGCAGAGCCGAGACTGGAACTTAGCAGCTTGTGCTGCGTGTGGAAGACCCGCACGAAATTCACGCGGAAAACAGTCGCGGACCATTCCTTCCCCGGAGGAATCTGGCCTGTCTTCCAGATCAAGCTGCCCACGGGCATTCCCAATAACAGTAGAATCACGAACACGATGCCCAGCCAGGCGAACCAGCGCGCGCGGCCGAGTTGCAACAGCGGCCAGCTTTCCGCAGCCAGCGCGAGCGGCGGTAGCCGCCGTTCCCAATGCCGGAGCAGGCTCAAGATCAAAAGCATGCCAAGCGCCGAGGGCGGTAGCGCGACCACGAGTGCTCTTGCGGCCGCGTCGCGGGCGGCACCAGGATCGGGTCGAGCAAACTGGGTATACACTTCTTCTGCGAAAGTGCGCACTTGCATCATGTCAGTGATGGCGATCTCCGTAGTCGTTTGCACGGCCAGCCACAATGCGGCCAGACCGAGAGCCGGCAGGGCTCTCGGGAAAGTCACGTGCCGCAACGTCTTCCAGACGCCCCCATTAACCAGTGCGTCTTCCTCCAGGTTTCGCTCCACGCGGTTCAGCCCAACGCCGGCCAACCAGATGACCCAGGGCAGGCCGGCCACAGCATGAATCCAGATTGCCGGAGTCAAGCCCTGGGCCCATGGCTTCCAA
The DNA here is from genome assembly GCA_035307785.1 of Gemmataceae bacterium. GTDB lineage: Bacteria > Planctomycetota > Planctomycetia > Gemmatales > Gemmataceae > DATGHS01. The sequence goes on along the minus strand of DATGHS010000233.1, from coordinate 2,441 downwards.
CTGATGCCGGTGGGTGAATAGTCCGGATCAGTCGGCGGCACGATGCGCCAAATCGAAATCGGCAGCCAGCCGTTGCTGCCCAGGGCCGATTGCCAAGCGGAAGCCAGCAGCGGCAACGGTATAAAGAGCGCCAGAACGATGAATGAGCGAAAAAAATGCCGGCCCGGCAAATCGGAACGATAGAGGAGCAACGCCGTGAAGAAGCCAAGCGGCAATGCAATGACCGTCGTTCCGGTAGTGAGCGCGAAGGTATTCCCGGCGAGGTCGAGCAAGCGCCGCCATTCAACCCAGGCTTGCCACGCAGTGGGGTGAATGACGAGTTCACGCAAAAGCGCGAACGCGGGCAAGGCCAGCAGTGCCAGCCAGACCAAACCGGTTGCCCAATACCAACGACGCATCGTATGCTCAAAGGAAGACAGCGAAATGGACCACTGTCCATGCTATTTCAGTATGCCGCAAGCGGCGAAAGGCAAAGCACTTGAGTGAACCACTTGTCTATTTGAACGGCGAAATGCTTCCGGCTTCGCAAGCGCGGTTGCCGATCTACGATGCCGGCATTGTCCAAGGGGCCACGGTTACGGAGCAAACACGCACCTTTCGGCATCATCCGTGGCGATTGGAGCAGCATCTCGACCGCTTGTTTCATTCGCTGGAGCTCGCCGGCATATCGATCGAATTGAGCCGCGACGAGTTTCGCTCGATTTCGCTGGAATTGGTGGCGCGCAATGCGAAGCTCATCCATCCGGACGACGATCTTGGTCTGATCCAGTTCGTTACCGCTGGTGAATATGCCACTTATGCCGCCGGCATGGGTCGGTCCGCGCAAACATCGCCTACAGTTTGCGTCCACACATTTCGGCTGCCATTCGAACTCTGGGCCAAGAAGATGCGTGACGGCGTGCACCTGATTACTCCATCGACCCGCCAGGTGCCGCCGGAATGCATTCCGCCGCATATGAAGTGCCGTAGCAGGATGCATTATTTCCTAGCCGAGCAGGAAGTGCGGCGAACCGATCCTGAAGCCTGGGCGTTGCTGCTTGACGCGCAGGGCCACATTACAGAAACCAATGCCGCCAACTTCCTAACGGTGGAGAAGGGAATAATTGTGTCGCCGCGATTCAGTGCCACACTACCCGGCATTAGCCGGGCATTCGTGATGCAGCTGGCGAGCCAGGCAGGCATTCGGTTCGAAGAAGGCGAAATTACGATAGCCCGAGCGCTCCGAGCGGAGGAAGCGTTCCTGACCAGCACACCATGGTGCATGATGCCAGTGACCAGAATTAATAATACGGCTGTTATGGATGGCAAACCTGGGCCGGTCTTTCGGCAATTATTGAGCCGTTGGACTTCGGCGGCGGGAACCGATATCAAGCGCCAGATTGACGATGCCGCGCACAGACTCGTGCCGACCGGAAAGGCGTGACCTCGCAAAGTAAGCCGAGTCGCGCCTGCGGGACTGGCATATTCATGCTTAGACCACTACCCCGCAGAGCCGGTGGCTCCAGCTGGGTTCTCCACGCGTGCTCGCGCCCAATCTGCTCGGGACGTTCTTACCCCGGCCCGCGAACTTTTCGAAATCGGACTGAAAAATGAGAAAAACGCATGAATGTGTCGCAAAGTTAAAGGACGTCAGGCTTTCCAGCCTCAGTGGCATCTCGTTCCTTAGCTGCCGCGTAGTAGCGAAAATGAATGCAAACCTGCACCATTGGTTCGCCGGCATTATCTTTAGGGCACTCGCGCCGTCGTGGCAGAGAGCACGGTCCGGCATTACCGGAATTATTGGTTTGCAATTCTTCCTCGTGCTTCTTGCACCAGCCGCGACTTTCTCTCAGCCTGCGAAGTCTGATCGGCACGACGACTCATTGCCTGCCTCGGCCATAGCGCGCTTCGGCAGCACGCGGCTGCGCTACAATAACCCAAACGAAGAGCGGGCGCGGCCCGTCTTCACTCCCGATGGCCGTTTTCTCTTCACCGGGCACGGCGACAGCGTTGAGCAATGGGACATGGCCACGGGACGGATCGTGCAGCGCTGGGTGGCGCCCTGGATCCCGGTAACCGATCTGGTGCGTTCGCCCGACGGCAAGCGGCTGGCCGTGGTGGCCGGCGGCGGAGTTGGCTCTCTTGCCCTTCCTCACGGTGAGACAATCGAGAAATGGATCAAACCTACTGTCGCTGGAGACAAATTGCAATCAATTGGCTGGTGCGGCTTTCTGCCCGATGGGAAATCGCTGATTACGATCCTTTCGCGCGGTCTCGTTCGGCGCACTACCGTTCTGCCGGACGTGCGCGAGGGCCATGCCGACTACGCCAACCCGCACCCGTGGGCCGGCCCATCTGCCGATGGCACGAAACTCGTTGTCTGGAATCAGGACAAGGTGGATTTTTGGAACCTCGAGAAGATGGAAAAGACGGACTCGGTGCCTTTCCCCTACCTCGGCAAA
>DATGHS010000232.1:0-17460 GCA_035307785.1 Gemmataceae bacterium | reverse complement strand
TCGGCGGCGGCTGGTGGATGGTCCCCGTGATCGGCTCGAAGTCGTCCGCATTGAAGGTGAATGGGTATACCATGCCATCCCAGCCAACGACATCGAACGGGTGCTGCGCTAATACATAGCGCGTTAGACGATTGCCGTCCTTGATCAGGATCGGCGTATCCGCTTCTTTGTCGATGATTGAAAGCTCGGTCGGGCCATGAAAGTCGCGTTCGCTGTAGGGCGCTCCCATGCGAATCTGGCCATCGGGGTTCAGATAGCGGCGCGGGACTTCGATGTTCCCCGTTGCTTCAATAACGAGCAAATCGGGGTCCGAGCCGACATCGAAGACAATTTCAAACGTCGTGCAACGCGGAACGACGACGTAATCGTATGGCTTGAAATGCATCGCACCGAACATCGTGTGCAGCGTGCCTTGACCACGATGCACGAAAATGACCTCGTCGGCCGACGCATTCCGGTACAGTTCCGCTTGCGGCCGCTCGGGCCGGCAGCGGTGTAGCGTGACTTCGGCATTGGTGAATACCGGCACTCGGCCGTTGATAGGATCGCCCTGCCGCGGCATTTGCTTTGTCTTGACGTGATGATGCCGTAGGGCCTGCTCGCCGGCGATTTCCATCTTCATGCTGCCCGCTGGCTCGACCTTTTTCACCCGCGTCGGCGGCCGCAGGTGGTAGACGATGCTATACGCCCGGCTGAAGCCCTGCGTGGTGACGACTTCTTCATAGCAAATACCTTCGCCGCGGTAGCCGCCTTCGCGCTTGTGGGCGATATGGCGCTTCCGCGGGATGGAGCCGAGTTGTTTGTAGGGAGGCATGATGTTTCTCTCGGACGGCCCAGGGACTGCCGTCCGTGGGCTTTCGTTGGTTTATTTTCGCGCTACGACGCGATTGCGCAAAGCTCCGATGCGCTCAATCGTCAGTTCCACGATGTCGCCCGGTTTCAGCCAACCGCCGGTCTTTTCGGGCGTCAATTCCAGAATACAGCCGGTGCCCACGGTGCCGGAGCCGATGACGTCGCCGGGCTTTAACTCCGTATCACGGCTGGCGTGGGCGAGGATTTGCGGCCAGGTCCAGTACATCGACCCGCCGTTGCCGCGCGAAAGCTCGCGGCCATTCACCGACGCCGTCATATCCAGATGCAGCCGGCCATCGCGATAACTATCTCGCAATTTCTCGAATGCCACGACTTGCGGCCCCAGCGACGTCGCGAAATCCTTGCTTTTGCTCGGCCCCAGCCCAACGGCCATTTCGACGCGCTGAATGTCGCGTGCGCTCCAGTCGTTCATAATCGTGAAGCCGGCCACGGCTTCCATAGCCCGATCATCGGCCGGAAGATCGCGAGCCGCCTTGCCAATCACGCAAGCCAGTTCGAGTTCATAATCCAGAGCCTCGCTGCCATGCGGCGCGGCCACCGCATCGTCGTGCCCAATGACGCAAGCCGGATTCGAAAAATAAAACACCGGCACCTGATACCACTGCGGCACCATCTCCAGGCCGCGTTGCGCCCGGCACGTCTTCACGTGCTGCTCGAAGGCGTAGAAGTCGCGGATGCTGGCAACTGCTGGAATAGTCGCGCTCATTACTTTGCTTTATAAAGTTCCGCGTATTGCTTGTTCACGCTCAATCGCCTCAAACAACGCTCTAAAGTTTCCCTTGCCGAAACTCTTGCTGCCCCGCCGTTGGATGACTTCAAAGAACAACGTCGGCCGGTCAGCCACGGGTTTCGTGAAAATCTGCAGCATGTAGCCTTCGTCGTCGCGGTCCACGAGGATGCCGAGGTCCGCCAGCGTTTCAATGTCTTCGCGAATGTGGCCCACACGTTCTGGCAGCATTTCGTAATAAGTGTTTGGCACACGCAGGAAAGATACATCGTTGTGCCGCATCGCTTGCACGGTTCCGATAATGTTGCCAGTGGCCATGGCGATATGCTGCACGCCGGGTCCGCCGTAATACGTCAGGTATTCTTCGATCTGCGAGCGTTTGCGTGCCTTGGCCGGCTCGTTGATCGGGAACTTGATGCGCCCGGTTCCGTTTTGCACCACTTTCGACATGAGTGCGGAATACTCGGTGCTGATGTCCTTGTCGTCGAAGTGCACGAGTTGTTCGAAACCCAGCACTTTCTTGTAGAAGTCTACCCATTCATCCATCTTGCCTTCTTCCACATTGCCGACGACGTGATCGATGGCGGCCAGGCCGACAGAATGAAAAGTCGTCGGGCTGTAGCGCTCCGGATCGATGGGCAAATAACCCGGCGCGAATACCCCGCGATAATTGTCGCGATTTACAAAGGTGTGGTTCGTATCGCCGTAAGCCTTGATCGTGGCGCACTCATACACGCCGAACTGGTCTTCCAGCCTTGCCGGCTCCGCGACGCTGATGGCGCCTCGGCTCAGGGCTGTCTGATAGGCCGATTCCACGTCATCCACTTCCAGGGCAATGTCCTGCACGCCATCGCCGTGCTGAACGAGTCGCCGGCTCTCCGGATGGTTGGCATTCAGCGGTGACGCGAGCACAAACGTTATCTGTCCCTGCTTGAGCACATAGCCGGCTTCATTCCGAACCCGCGTTTCCAGCCCGGCATAGGCAACCACGTCGAAGCCGAATGCGTTGCGATAGAAATACGCCGACTGCCGGGCATTGCCGACGAAGAAGCGAATGTGATCGATTCGGCGGAGATTGATTTCCGATTGCGACATGTTAATTTTCCGTATGCCGTTTAGCGGGCGACCCGAAGGGCCTCCCAGTAAATAATCACACTACGGGAATCTCAAACCGCCGCACCAGCGATTCCAACTCCCGCCGCAGAAATGGGAATGACGGCGCAATAAATAGATGAGCCTGCATGCGCGACGGATCGTAGTCGGTGTTGATGACGACCTCCGTCACGAACGGCTGGCGCTTCACTTCCGGCGACTGCACCGAATACGGAATCTCACCCGTGGATGATAATATTCCAGCGCCGAAGACCTTCGTTTCCCCAGCCTCTTCCAGCAAGCCGAACTCGATGCTGAACCAGCTGAAGCGCTTTAGTGCCAACACGTGCTGCCCATGCGTGGTGGTTGCGACGGCCTTGCCGATCAGCGTGAGAAGTTCCGCGTAGTCCTGATTCATCAGCGGCGGCACATGGCCGAGGCAATCGTGAATCATGTCCGGCTCCGGAGTGAATTCGGGGTGCGAGCCGTGGCGGATGAACTGAGTGACCGGAAAGCCGCGCTGAGCGATGTATTCATAAAAGGTGCGATAGGGCAGCGCCCCTTCCGCCGGCACCAAGTGCATGTTGGTTTCACGCTGCACACGCTCGCTCAGCAGCCGCAGCTGCGGGATTTCCTCGCGTGTGATAGCTAATTCGCGCTTTGCCTTCAGGTACATGTGGCAAGCGAATTTCTGGTGCAGTTCATCCAGCTTTGGGCTCACTTCACGCCAAATGCGGGTTTCTTCCGTCGTGTATTGGATAAGGGGCGGGCCGAGTTTCTCGAGCCGGTACTTGCGGCAGAGCGCGAATAATTCTTTCCGTCGCCGAATGTAATCGTCGTCGCGCTCGCCGGGGTGACCGGGGTCCAACACAAGTTCCGCGGCATCGGGCGGCGTGACCATCTCCTCGGCCTTGATGGGCACGCCATATTCCACCAGAACGGCATCGTCTTTCATATCGGTTGCCTCTGGGTCTGTGAATCGCTTGCGCTCCTAGCTCGCCAGTTCTTGTTTCTTCTCTTATTCTACCCGTAAATCCGCCTTCGAGGTCAATCTGGACCGGGGACAAAAGATGAAAGCCGCATTTTACGAAAATCCGGGGCCGCCAGAGGTGCTGAAAGTAGGCGAGCTGCCGACGTCGCAACCCAAGGCCGGCGAAGTTCTGGTGCGTGTAAAAGCCTCGGCGGTGAACCCCATCGATACCTACATCCGCTCCGGCGCGGTGAACATGCCCCAGCCGAAGCCGACGATCCCAGGCTGCGATCTGGCCGGCGTGGTCGAAAAAGTCGGAGCCAATGTTGGTCGCTTCAAACCCGGCGATCGCGTTTGGGGCTCGAATCAGGGTCTGCTTGGCCGGCAGGGAACCTTGGCCGAATACGCCTGTGTGGCCGACGAATGGCTCTACCCAATCCCGGCCGGAGTGTCCGATCTCGATGCCGCAGGCGGAGCACTGACGGCGATCACGGCCCATCTGGGCCTTTTCCACTGTGCCCATTTGCAGCCGGGTGAAATCGTATTCGTCAACGGCGGAACCGGTGGTGTCGGCTCGATGGTCGTGCAAATGGCGAAAGCGACTGGCTCCAAAGTAATAACCACGGTTGGCTCGGAAGAGAAGTGCGCGCTAGCTCGTGAACTCGGCGCCGATTTGACTCTGAATTACAAGTCCGACGACGTGGATGCCGCCATTCGCAAGTTTACCGACGGCAAAGGCGTCAACGTCTGGTACGAATCCCAGCGCGAGCCGAATTTCCAGCGGACCATCGATCTGCTTGCCTTCCGTGGCCGAATGATTGTGATGGCCGGCCGGCAAGCGCAACCGATCTTCCCCGTGGGCCCGTTCTATACCAAAGACCTGTCGCTTTTCGGCTTCGCCATGTTCAAGGCGAGTGCGGAAGAGCAGCGCCACTGCGCCGAAGACATCAACCGCTGGCTCAGGGAAAAGAAGCTGCGGGTGCTGATCGGCAAGACCTTTCCGTTGGCGGAGGCCGCCGCAGCACATCGGTTGCAGGAAGAGAATACGCTGAACAAAGCTGGGACATTAACCGGAAAGATAGTGGTGACAATTTGACACCAAAGCCCAGGGACGGCAGTCCCTGGGCCATCCATCAATAATGTCGAATCCAATACCCACTTACTGGGACTACCTCAAACTTCTTCCGCTGCTGAATCTTCAGAGCGGCCTGGAATCCGACGACGCGCGCCTGTCCGAAGATGAACTGCATTTCATCGTTGTCCACCAGGTTTTCGAACTCTGGTTGAAATTGGTCCTGCGCGAACTCCGGATGGCCCGCGATCAGATGGCGGCGGAGTGGGTTCCGGAGAAGCATCTGCCGAATGTCGTCCGGCACCTTCGCCGCGTGAACGAGATCATCCGGCTCTCGGTTTCTTCCTTCGCCGTGCTGGAAACGCTCACGCCCCAAGATTTCCTGGCCTTCCGCGCCAAGCTCGGCGAATCGAGCGGGTTCCAATCGTTTCAAATGCGCGAACTGGAATTGGTGCTCGGCCTGGAACCAGCAGAACGGAAGCAGCAGGAACAGATTGACCCTGTGCCGGCGCTGGAACGCGTGGCCGAAGCAACGCCGGAAGGCAAAGTGATTGCCGACATTCTTATGCGCGCCCAATCCGAACCGTCGTTGCGCTCTGCCCTGCTCGGCTGGTTGTACCGCACGCCCATTGAAGGCTCGCTGCCGGCAATGACCACGGACCGGCAGACCGTTGCGGCCTTTCTGGCCGAATACCGGAGTGCACTTTCAGCCTATGACCAGCGCTTGCTGAGCGAATTTGATGACTTCGCTAGCGGCCCCGATGCGGGCAAAGACGAATCGTATCGCCGGCTCCGTGCCCGCGCCGCTCTTCTTTTCATCGAGTCGTACCGCGACTTGCCGTTGCTCTCGTGGCCGTATTTGCTTCTCGAAACGGTCGTTGAGTTGGAGGAACTCCTCGTGCTCTGGCGGATGCGGCACGTTCGCATGGTGGAACGGATGATTGGCCGCCGCACCGGCACCGGCGGCTCGCCCGGGGTAGCGTATCTTGAGCGCACCACGCAATACCGGATCTTCCATGAATTCTGGACCGTGCGCACGCTGCTGTTGCCAAGAGACCGTGTGCCGCCGCTGCGGGAACGCAGGTATTACGAGTTGATGGAAGACGAATTGCACGCGTAAAGAAAACATTGAACATAAGCAAACAAAGCGAACGAAGAGAGAATGTAATTGCTGCGATTTGATTGCCATCTGTTCTTCGTAACCTTCGTTGCCATTTTGTTCCATTTAATGTGGGAGCCTCGGCATGAATCGCCGTGAATTTGTTGGAGCGACACTTGCTGCACCGCTTGCGACATTGGCCCTTCATGCGGACGAGCGCGCTAAAGATCTCGCAGCCGACGTCGTTATCATCGGCGGCGGCACTGGCGGTTGTGCGGCGGCTTTGGCAGTCGCGCGCACCGGCTTGCGAGCCATCGTCACCGAAGAGAGCGACTGGATCGGCGGACAGCTCACTTCGCAGGCGGTGCCGCCGGATGAGCATCCCTGGATCGAGTCCTTCGGCTGTACGCGACTATATCGGCAATTCCGCGATGGCGTGCGCGACTACTACCGGCAGCATTACCCGCTCACGGCTGAAGCGCGGGCCCTGCCCTACTTCAACCCCGGCAACGGCAACGTCTCGAAGCTCTGTTGCGAGCCGCGTGTCGCGCTCGCGGTGTTGCATGAAATGATGGCGCCGCATCTGAGTTCCGGCCGCATTCGACTTCTGCTACATCATCGGGCCGTGCGAGCCGATGTCGATGGCGACCGTGTAAAATCCGTTACTGTGCGCGATTTGCAAAGGGGCCACGAGCGCACGCTGTCGGCGCCAATCTTTCTCGATGGCACCGAACTTGGAGATCTGCTGCCGCTCACGAAGACTGAGTATGTCATCGGAGCAGAATCGCGACAAGACACTCACGAGCCGCATGCACCTGCGGAAACGAAGCCCTTGAATCAACAAGCATTTACTTGGTGCTTCGCCATTGATTACCTCGAAGGCCAGGACCACACCATCGAGAAGCCGGCCGAGTATGACTTTTGGCGGCAATACGTTCCCGAAATCAGGCCTGCCTGGCCCGGCCCCTTACTTAGCTGGAGAATGTCGGAGCCGATCACACTAAAAGAGCGGAAGGTCAGCTTCGACCCGACCGGCGCCGGAACGGGCTTGAACCTGTGGCGTTATCGCCGCATCGCCGATGCCAAGCAATTCCGCGACGGGGCCTATTCCAGCGATATCTGCCTCGTGAACTGGCCGCAGAATGACTATTGGCTGGGGCCACTCTGCGAGGTGAGCGCAGCAGAAGCCCAAAAGCATTTGCAGCGCGGCAAACAGCTTAGCCTGTCACTCCTATATTGGATGCAGACTGATGCGCCGCGCCCCGACGGCAAACTCGGCTGGAAGGGACTGCGCTTGCGCGATGATCTCGTCGGCACCACCGATGGCCTGGCAAAAGCGGCATACATTCGAGAATCGCGCCGGATCAAGGCGGAATTCACGGTGAAGGAGCAACACGTTGGCACGGACGCCCGGCAGCAGCTCACCGGCAAGAAGCGCGAAGAATTGACTGCCGAGCGCTTCGCCGATTCCGTCGGCATCGGCAGTTACCGCATCGATCTGCACCCGAGCAGCGGCGGCGACAATTACATCGATGTGAGTTCCCTGCCCTTCCAGATTCCGCTGGGCGCGCTGCTGCCGGTTCGCATGGAGAACCTGCTGCCGGCCTGCAAGAACTTGGGCGTCACGCACATCACGAATGGCTGCTATCGCCTCCACCCGGTAGAGTGGAATATCGGCGAGGCGGCCGGCTGCCTAGCGGCCTTCAGCCTGAAAAGGAAGGAATCGCCCCGGCAAGCGCGCAAAAACGCCAAGGCGCTGGCCGAATTTCAGGCGCTGTTACGCGGTTTCGGCGTGGAACTCGACTGGCCGAAACTTTCGCCCCGCTAGAAAAAGCCCAGGGACGGCCGTCCCTGGGCCAATTCGCGCGACTTTTCCCGGCATTTCACCATTTTTCGACATACACTTGCGCAGACGTCAGTTGCGTGTTTTTGAGGTCGCCCATGCGCTTCATTCTCTCGCCCGAATACCACCAGCAAATGCTCCGGCTAAAGGACCACGCGGCCGATTGCTACGTCCGCGCCGGTGAATATCTGCATCACATGTACGTGGACGGAGTGAAGTACGTAATCGTGCCGGCGCTCCTCGAATGCTTAACGGAAGCGGAGCAAAAACAAGACACCGATGCTCTACGGCACTTGCAGCTGCACAAGGTCCAATACGACAGCCTGGTTCAAGAGGCAAATGAACTCGGTGGCCTGGAAGGCGTAGTTTTGCTGGGCGACGCGCCGCCGGAAGACGATGGCGCGGGCGGCGCAGCCAGTACAGGTTACGCGCCGCAGGTGCCGCACTCTCTGGCCGATGCGGGCCTTAGCGTCTCGTTCATGTTCGACCTGCTGCTGCGCACCCTGTACCAGGGCGGCCGGCTAACGGGCGGCGACTTGGCGGGCGCCGTGAAACTTCCATTCTCGGTAATTGGGCCAATCCTGCCCGTGATGCGGAGACAGGGCCTGATTGACATCGTCGGTCAACATGGCGGAGCGGGTGATGCCGGCTACGAATATGAACTCAAGCCGCCCAAAGGCACCGCGGCCCTGGAAGACGCAATACACAAGTCAAATTATGTGGGCCCTGCCCCCGTTCCATTCGAAGATTACCTGGAGGCCGTCTCGGCGCAAACAATCCGCAACTTCGTGGTCACCCGTCGGAACATCGAGCACGCGTTTCAAGACTTGATCATGACGCCGGACCTGCTCAACGAAATCGGCCCCGCCATCAACTCCGCGTCATCCGTGTTCTTGTTTGGCTACCCGGGCAACGGCAAGACGAGCATTGCGGAGCGCGTCACCCGGCTCATGGGGGACTCGATTTTTGTGCCTCATGCCGTCGAAATCAACGACCAGATCATCAAAGTCTACGATCCCGTCGTGCACACGGCGCTCGAAGCTGCCGAAAATCGCGAGGAAGCGGGCAGCATTGTCCGTCAGGGCTTTGAATTCGACGAGCGCTACATCCGCGTCCGCCGGCCCACCATCATCGTGGGCGGCGAATTGACGCTGCCCATGCTCGACCTGAAGTACAACCCGGTCGGCAAATTGTACGAAGCGCCGCTGCAGATGAAGGCCAACGGCGGCATCTTCATGATCGACGACTTCGGGCGCCAACAGGTGCGGGCCGTGGAACTGCTCAACCGCTGGATCGTTCCGCTGGAAAAACGTTTTGATTATCTCACCACGGCTACTGGGACGAAGGTGGAAGTGCCCTTCGACGTACTGCTTGTCTTTTCAACCAATCTCGATCCGAATCAGATCGCCGACGAGGCGTTTCTGCGCCGCATTAAGTTCAAGATCGAGGTGCGGAGCCCCAGCGAAATGCAGTGGCGCGAGATCTGGGAACTGGTGTGTCAGGCTCGCGAAATCGAGTTCGATCCAAAGGGCGTGGACTACCTGGTCGAAAAATGGTACCGGCCCTTCAATCGTCCGTTCCGCATGTGCCAGCCGCGCGATCTCATGAACCAGATGGTCAGCATTGCCAAGTACAACATGGAGCGCGTCACCTTTTCGCCCGACCTGATCGATGCGGCATGCAGCACCTATTTCATTCGCGAAGAGCAGCGCGATTTCACTGGCCAGAATCGAATAGCAAATCACACGCCAACGTCTAAGCCGTAGGTCAGGCATTCCATCCAGAGGGGATGGCGCGGTGATCAGCCCGGAATGGCTGACGTACCGTCGGCTTGACGGCCACCACGCAATTCATTAGCGTGTGCTGTATGACGATGCTCAAGGCGATCACCAAGGGCATTACCATTCTCACGGCGGCATCCAGCCTGCTTGCCGGGTTGCCGTGCTATGATTGTCTCTGCGCCAGCGCAAAATCCTGCTCTCCTCCCGCTGCAACTCAGGCTGTCGCGATCAAAGCATCTGCCGCTGCGCCTTGCTGTTGCTGCGGCGGATGCGGGCACGAATCGGGCAGCCACGGTTCCTGTTGCGACATGACCCTAGCAGTGGAAGAGAAAACCGATTGCAGCGACGAAGTTAAACAGACGCCGGTTTCGAATAGTGAAAGACCGTTAAGTTTCGGCTGCCGGCACTGCTCTTCGCCGACGGACATGGCCTTTGTTCCTGGAACGGCAGAATTGGCAGCGGACTGGAAAAGTGTGTCGGCCGGATGGTTGCTCCATTATGTTCCGATTGAATTACCGACGGCTGCCCCGTGTTCCCCATTTCGCTGGAAGCAATATCAGCTTCCGCCCCCGCCTGATTTAATTATCACGCTTCAGCACTATCTCATTTAATCGTCTACGGCGCATAGATTTTACGCCGGAAAACGACATGGTGCGCTTGCTTACGCGGCGTTCTATTCAAGTTTCTGGAACCGAGAATGAAGCGAAAACCACCTGGCCGCGCGGCTGGGTAGTTAACCTGTGATTCTTTCCTTAGGAGAAGTTCAATGAAGACCGCTTTCATGTTCGTTTTTGCGATGGTGGCTTGTGGCGCGCTGGTGGCCGGCCTGCGAGCTGAAGAGAAGCAGGTCACGCTCAAGGGCACGATCATGTGCACCAAATGCGTGCTGAAAGAAACCGCCAAGTGCGGCAACGCCATTCAGGTGAAGGACGGCGACAAGACCGTCACCTACTACTTTGACGACCAGGGGGCCAAGGAAGAATACCACGAAGAGATTTGCGGTGGCGACAAGAAGGAAGGAATCGTAACCGGCGTCGTTTCGACCAAAGACGGCAAGAAGTTCATCAAGCCTTCGAAGGTCGAGTACAAAAAGTAATTAAACAAGCCGCGGGGCGAGTCTTCGAGCCCCGCGGGTCCGAAAATCCCCCTCGCCCCTTGTGGAGGAGGGTCAGGGTGGGGGTGTTGGGGCTCTCGGACACCCACCCTACCCTCCGCCCATCCAGGGGGAGGGCCACCTGTGTCTTTTTCGCACATTTCAGGGTATCAGCCATTGCCCGAACCCGGTTCCTGTCTTATCATCTCTGTAACCTGTGGGTGAATCTTATCCAGAGTGGCTGAGGGTACAGGCCCGTTGAAGCCACAGCAACCGGTTCGGAAAAGCTGCCGCCAGGCAAGGTTTCGCGAATGCTGGTGCTAACTCCTGCCCGCCAGAGCGGGGAAGATAAGATCGAGATCGAGTGCCACAGCACTCCCATTCTTATCGCAATCTCTGGATAATTTCAGCCACCAAGCCGCAGGGCGAGTCTTCGAGCCCTCCGGGAATGTGCGTTCCATGACCCGCGGGACTCGAAGACTCGTCCCGCGGCTTGAGATCCTCATTGGAGGCCCTGTGCAACCTGAATTCGCGCGTGGATTGAAATGTCGTGTTTGCGGCAAGCAGTATCCCAAGCAAGCGCTCAACTTCTGCACCGAAGATTTTGGCCCGCTGGAAGTGGAATACGATTACGACGCCATTGCAGAGTCAATCGGCCGGACGAAGATCGAACTCCGGCCACGAAACATGTGGCGCTACAAAGAACTGCTTCCCCTCGACGGCGAACCCACCGTCGGCCCGCAAGTTGGCGGCACGCCTTTAATTCGCGCTGACCGCCTGGCCGACGCGCTCGGTGTGGATAGCCTCTGGATCAAAAACGACGCGGTGAATTTCCCCACGCTGTCGTTCAAGGATCGCGTCGTTTCCGTGGCGCTCTCGAAAGCGCGCGAGTTCGGCTTCCGCACGGTGGGCTGCGCTTCGACCGGAAACCTGGCCAACAGCACCGCCGCGAATGCCGCTGCCGCGGGGCTGGATGCGTACATTCTTGTTCCCGCCGATCTGGAGCGAGCCAAGATTCTGGGTACCAGCGTGTACGGGGCCAAGGTTGTGCTGGTGCAGGGAACGTACGACGAAGTGAACCGCCTCTGTTCGCAGATCGCGCTCAAGTTCCACATGGGCATCGTCAACGTGAACCTGCGGCCCTACTATGCCGAGGGCTCGAAGACCTTCGGCTTCGAGATTGCCGAAGACTTGGGCTGGCGCGTGCCACGGCATGTGGTCTGTCCAATGGCCGGTGGCAGCCTGATCGGCAAAATCCACAAGGCGTTTCAGGAATTCAAGAAGGTCGGCCTCGTCGAAAGCGCCACTTGCTCGATGTACGGCGCCCAAGCTACCGGCTGCAACCCGATTTCCGAAGCCGTCAAAAACAACCGCGAACGCCATAAACCAATTCGCAAGCCGAACACGATTTGCAAATCGCTGGCTATCGGCGACCCGGCCGACGGCTACTTTGCCGCCAAGCTGATCCGCGAGACCGGCGGCTGGGCCGAAGACGCCAGCGATGCCGAGATCAGCGAAGCGATGGTGCTGCTGGCCAAGACCGAAGGCATCTTCGCCGAAACCGCCGGCGGCGTGACCGTGGCCGTGGCACGAAAGCTGCTCGAACAAGGCAAGCTGCCGCGCAACGAGGAGATCGTCCTGTGCATCACCGGCAACGGCCTAAAGACTCAAGACGCCATCGTCGGCGAACTGGAAGAGCCGGTGACGATCAAGCCCTCGCTCGAAGCCTTCGAACCGCTGCTGGAAGGCAGCGGGCAGGTGGTGCTGGTGTAGCCATTCCCGTTGTGGTAACTTGAAAAATGCGGAAGCGTGAATTCCTGCAGGTAGACCCTGCTACGCTTCACTTGCCGGGATCGCGGCGCGATGGAGCCGATCCATTGAAGCTCGCGCGGCAATTCGCGAAATTCGGAAAGTCCATTCAGGGAATGCCCCCGCCCGAAGTCAAACGCGGTTCCGATGGCAAACTTGTGATTTTCAACGGTGTCACGAGGGCAACTCGAGCGGCGAAATACTTGCCCGGCACATTGATTACTGTCGAAGTGACCGGGACATTGAAGGGGCCGGCTGGCACGACGCCCCGTGTAGGAGAAAAGATATGAATTCAAGTGAGCAAACGCGTCAAGAGCTTCTCGATGCACTGAGTCAGCTTAGCAAACTAAAGCCAGAGTGGCGTTTGGGGCAAACAATTGCCAACGTTGCTATGACGGCCGGTCGTATGGAGGCTGGCGCGGTCTGGGACTTGGAGGACGAAGAGGCGCTTGCCGCTGCAAAAGCTCTAATTGAACAAGAAGCCGAGTTGGAACCGAGAACGCCATCGAAGGCAACGGCCTGAAAACGCAAGACGCCATCGCCGGCGAACTGGAAGCGCCGGTGACGATCAAGCCGTCGCTGGAAGCCTTCGAGCCGCTGCTGGAAGGCAGCGGGCAGGTGGTGCTGGTGTAGCAGCTAAAGCCGCTTGCGGCTTAGCGGGAATTCGGGTTGCCCATTATGGACTACCAGCTTTTTTATCGCCAACTATTCGAACCACTTGAGGCGCTTTTGGGGCCAATTGATAAAGAGACTATCGTTGCCATTATTGGGTTTGATGTTGGGGGACCATTGAATTTTTGCACTATTGGCGCAGGGAATGGCGCAAAATTCACGACTTATGTCTCCTGCGAATTGGCGGCACGACCTGAGCAACTACCAGCCAGATTTGGTCGATATGAGTTATCGGCAACTTGTGATGATGAAACGTGGGTCCGCCGAATACTGACGCGTATTGGACGCACGTCCGAAGATGTTGTCTTTGGGCACCATCACACGCTGGACATCGCTGCCTGGGTTTCGGCAGACGAACCAATTCAAGGAGTGGTTCTCGAGAAATTGTGCACCGCCGAAATCGACGGCGAAAACTACGGAATACTTCGGTGCATTGGTATCACGCGTGGAGAAATGGAATTCAAGCAAATGCACGGCTCGAATTCACTGATATTAGAACTAAAACACAAAGGCGTTTATCCGAACACAGAGATCAATCGGAAATCCGTTCTTTAAAGCGTGTAAGAAATGGAAAGGATCAACCCTTATGCCCATAAAAATCCAAATCCCCACCCCGTTGCGGGAACACACGCAAGGCAAGACCACCGTTGAGGCCGGCGGGGCGACCGTTCAGGCGGCGCTCGATGATCTGTGCAAGCAGTTCCCGGCGCTGTCGGCGAAGATTTTCGACCGCGGGCAGGTTAAGCCGTTCTTGAATATCTATTTGAACGACGAGGACATCCGCTACCTCGACGACCTGTCCACGAAAACGAAGGACGGCGATGAATTGAGCATTATCCCCGCGGTTGCGGGGGGTTGACCGAGTAGCCGCTTGCGGCTTAGCGCTCGCGAGCGCTAAGCCGCAAGCGGCAAATAATAATATGCGCTCTCCCGACGATTCCCCCGAAGTCCCCGAAGGCGCTGCCGTCTTCCCGGTGATTCCGCCGGAGCTGGGCGTGCATCCGCTGCTGCTCGCGGTGCTGCACGCGATCGTATTCCTCCAAGGCTCGGAGGCCGACATCGTGAACCCGGATGCGGCGGAGGAGCAAATGGAATACATCGCCGGCTATCTGCAACGCCTTTGCGGAGCGGAATTGCAGCGCATGCGCGAAGACTTGGAAACACTAGCCGGCTTTGCAAAGGAAGAAGGCTGGGATGCGAATGCGATTCAATTCGTGAAAGGCTTTCTTGGCGATTTCGGTGTTGGTTGAGTCCTCCAGGAACCCCGAAGGGGTTCCATACCATAGCCCAGGGTTGCCGCGCTTCGCGGCTACCCTGGGGAATATGTGCCACCCACGCACCTACCCCGAAGGGGTTGCACACAGCGCCCGCTATTCAACCCTTTCAGGGTTGTAGCTAAACGGGCCATCGCAACCCAGGGTAGCCGCTTCGCGGCAACCCTGGGCTGTGTTGTTTAACCCCTTCGGGGTAAAGAAAGCATGCTTGGTTTACCATGTCCCCCGATTCTTCTCCTGATCGTTATTCCCGCCAGATGCGCTTCTCCGGCATCGGCAGCGAAGGCCAGCGCCGCATGCTGGCCAGTAAGGTCACGCTCTGCGGCTGCGGTGCACTCGGCACCGTGCTGGCCAACGTGCTCGTCCGCGCCGGGGTCGGCTATCTGCGCCTCATCGACCGCGATTTCATCGAAACTAGCAATCTCCAGCGCCAGGTGCTGTTCGACGAAGGCGACGTGACCGCGAATCTGCCGAAAGCCGAAGCCGCGGCTCGGAAACTGCGCGCGATCAATTCATCGGTGACCATCGAACCCGTCGTCACCGACGTGGACCGCACCAACATCATCGAACTGGTGCAAGACGCCGACCTGATCCTCGATGGCACCGATAACTTCGAGATTCGCTACCTCATCAACGACGCGGCGGTGAAACTCGGCAAGCCCTGGGTCTACGGCGGCTGCATCGGCTCACACGGGCAGACCATGACAATCATTCCCGGTCAGACGCCGTGCCTGCGCTGCGTGATCGAAGCCGCCCCGGCCCCCGGCGAAGCGGCGACGTGCGAGACGGCAGGTGTGCTCGGTCCCATCGTCAACATCATTGCCAGCTACCAAGCCACTGAGGCATTTAAGATCCTGGCCGGGAAGATCGATGCGATAAACCGCGACCTGATCTTCCTCGACGTTTGGGAGAATGTGCACAAGAAATTCGCCATTTCCAAGTTGCGCGAGCGCGGCAACTGCGTGTGCTGCAAGCAGCGCAAATTCGAATGGCTCGAAGGCGCGCACGGTTCGCAGACCACCAGCCTTTGCGGCCGCAATGCGGTGCAAGTGAGCCACCGCGTGGCCGGGCAATTGGACTTTGAAAGCATGTCAAAGCAACTCGGCGTCCTCGGCAAAGTTAGCTTCAACCGCTTCATGCTGAAGTTCGACGTGGACGAGTATCAATTTACCGTGTTCCCCGATGGACGCGCAATTATCAAAGGGACGGCGGACGAGGATAAAGCGCGAACGTTGTATGCGAAATACATCGGGCATTGAAACTGCTGCGCCGCAGCGGCTGATCACGCCATGTATTGTTCCAAAAACCGCTTGCTCTGCCGCAGGGCCCGCTTGCGGTCTTCCAAACTGCCCTCAAAAGCCCGATCTTCGACCTCAATGCACACCGGTCCGTTGTAGCCCGTGTCTGTCAGCGCGCTAAAGAAGGCACCCCAGTTCACGTCGCCTAGGCCCGGCAGCTTGGGCTTGTGCCAGCCGAGGCCCAGTACGCCGTGTTCGTAAAGTTCGTCTTGGTCGATACGCTCGTCCTTGGCGTGTACGTGCACGATCTGTTTGCCGAACTCGCGAATGCAGCGTGCGGCGTCGATCTGTTGCCAAATTAGGTGTGACGGGTCGATGTTCAAGCCGATGTTCGAGCTTTGCAATTCGGCGAAGAGGCGCCGCCAAAGGTCGGGCGAGATGGCCAGGTTCTTGCCGCCCGGCCATTCGTCGTTGCTGAAGAGCATAGGGCAATTCTCGATGCCGATGCGCACACTGCAAACTTCGGCGTGCTTCACGATGCCTGGCCAGACCTCCTTCATCAGCGCCAAGTTTTCTTCGACATTCCGGCGATGATCGCGGCCGATGAAAGTGTTCACGACGTTAACGCCGAGCTTCGGAGCGGCGGAAATGACCTTTTTCAAATGCTCAGCGACCATCTTTCGATGGCCGGCATCGCCATCTAGCGGATTCGGATAGTAGCCGAGGCCAGAAATCGCCACGCCACGCAATTGCGCGAGCTTGCGAACAGAGTCGGCCTGCTTTTCGCTGAAGTCGCTCACATCGAGATGACAGACGCCGGCGTAGCGGCGGTCGGCTTTGCCCGGTGGCCAGCACATGACCTCCACGCAGCCAAAGCCTTCGTCGGCCGCGAATGAAAACACCTCTTCGAGAGAAAGATCCCCGAGAATCGCGCTGACGAAACCGAGTTGCATTCAATTACCCTCTGCTACGCCGCAAGCAGCATGCTTAACCAACTTTGTATGCGACGGCGCTGCGGACCCTGAACAGAATAATGATGTACTTGACAAAGAGCACGACCGCAAAGATTGCTATGACGACGAAGAAAAAGCAGCTGAGCAGGCCGAGCACCGCCATGCCGCCGGCTGCAGAATCGGGGTCGCGCGAGCCCGCCGCGCCGGCAAACAGCACCCCGCCCAAGAGGCACGAGAAGAAGCCCATTACGAAGCAACATCCAATGAAGATGCCAAGCCAAACCATCAGCATCTTGATTTCTTCCACGATCCCATCTTCCCGTAAGGCGACGGCAATGGCGCGCAGGCAGAAGAGGAAGCAAAACCAGGCAACGATGCTGAAAAGGCCGCCACCTGTCTGGCCAAAGTTTTCCCGCGAATGCCCGATCACAATGCCGCCGAAATAGCCAGCGGCCGATAAAAGCGAGAACACGAGGGCCAGAATGGCAAAGACGCGCGCCCCGGTTCGCATGGGCGAGGCAATGCACAGGCCGTAAGCCACCATGCGGAGTATGCCCTGCCCGCCAAGCATAAGTGCGCCGATGAGGACGATCACGCCCCCGCCGCCGGCACCGCCGAGCGAGCCCCGAGCAAGCGAGGCGCCGGCAACCGCGCCCCCCAAAAACATTACCAACATGCCCAGAATGCCCAGGAATATCGCGATCAGTTCCAGCGTCACGCCCCACATGACGATGGGCCATTTGCCACGCATGTCCTCGCGCGGGCCGCGACGACGGCGGGGACGGTCATCCTCGTAGCGGCGGCGTGACCGAGAGGGTGCGCGCTCTGCGGAAATGTCTTCTTTAAAGCCGTCTTCGTGGATCTCTTCGTCGTGAGTAGCTGGAACGGGTGTCGACTGAATCGCGGTGGACGAGGATTGAGTGGGCACTGGACGAGGCGGCGCTTGCGATGGCGTGGCCGGCCA
>DATGHS010000231.1:0-8841 GCA_035307785.1 Gemmataceae bacterium | reverse complement strand
GAAACGCTGACGGCCGAGCCGCGTAAGTTTCCGCCTGATTTCAGTGTGAATTGACTCGAAAGCCCAGGGACGGAAGTCCCTGGGCGCTTCATTTCACCTCCACCAATCCCGCGTCAATGTACTGCCCGCCCGTGGTCTGGTGGCAATGAATCGCGATCACGTTCTTCCCCGGCTTCATTACCGCAAGCGCTTCCGCGCGAATCGCTTCGAGCTCATAGTCGGTGATGAACCCCTTTACTTTCGCGGCCAACACGCCGTTGATGTAGACTTCCGCGTCCTCGTCGTGATGCATGTTGAGATAAACGTTATCGAACTTCTGGTCGCGGAGAGTAAACTCCCGGCGAATCCAGATGTCGTCGGTCTTCCATTCGGTGCGCACAATGGCGCCCGGCGTGCCCTTGGTGCCGAAGCCGGCCTCGCCCTCTTTCCATGATTTGCCGTCGAACTCCGGCTTGAGCCAATCAACCCCCGGCTTCGTGGTGGTGTAGCGCCAGATATATGCCTTGTCTTGCGCGGTGCCGACGAGCGTGGAAACCTTGGGCAGCTTACTGAAATCGCCTCGGTTGGCGGCAGCCACGCGGTCGAGATCAACCTTGAGCACCGCCCGGTCATACGTCATCAGCCCGTTGGCTTCGGTCTCCACGTCAGTGGTTTGCGTGTACACCGCCGCGCAGAGGCCGGGCTTTTCCTTGAGATCGTAAACCTTTTTCAGCAAGATTTCGTATTTGCGCGTCAAATCGGCGGAATCGCGGGTGCCCTGGTAACCCCACGATTTGTCCGTCCACATGTGGCCCGGCGTGGCCAGGCCAAGGCCGCCGAATTCGCCGAGCACCGCCGCGCGATTCGGCTCTGGCTTCGGTGAACCGGGGCCGGGGTAGACGTGAATGTCGTGCACGTCGCCCACGCCACGGTCGGCCCAGCCGCTCGCGCAGTTCACGAGCCGCGTCGGATCGTATTTCTTCGTCCATTCGGTGATGCGCTTGGTGTCGAATTGGCCCCAGCCTTCGTTGAAAACCACCCACATGACAATGCTGGGATGATTACGCAGGCCGTCGATCATGGCCTTGAGTTCGGTCTCGTATTCCTTGGCCGATTCCGGCGAGCGGACGATATCCGGCTGGTTCGGCTGGATGGAGCGGTCGCCGCTGGGCATGTCTTGCCAGACCAGGATGCCGAGCTTGTCGGCCCAGTAATACCAGCGCTCTGGCTCGACCTTCACGTGCTTGCGGATCATGTTAAAGCCGAGCTTCTTCGTCATCTCGATATCGTACTTCAACGCTTCGTCAGTGGGAGCGGTATAGATACCGTCGGGCCAGAAGCCTTGATCGAGCGGGCCGACCTGGAAATAAGGCTTGTTGTTGAGCATCAGCCGCGTCACGCCCCGCTCATCCTTTCCTACGCTGATCTTGCGCATGGCGAAATAGGCGGTCGCTTTGTCACCATATTCCTGTGCGCCGCCGACAAGATCTTTGATTAACCGCACACTAACCCGATAAAGGTAAGGGTCATCAGGCGTCCACAGATGCGGATTGGGGATTTTCAAGCGGTAGGCGTGGCCGGTCTGCTCCGTCTCGCCGGTTGCCCTCGTTGCTTCGCCACTTCCAACCAATACCGCCGCCCAGATGGAAGGGCGCGGATCGTGGACTTCAACAGTGATCTCGACCTCTCCCTTGTCGACATCTGGCGTGCAGCGCACGGACTTGATACCCCAATACGGAGTGGGCTCCAGCCACACCGTTTGCCAGATTCCCGTGCTGGGCGTGTAGAAGATGCCGCCCGGTTTCTTCACCTGCTTGCCACGCGGTTGCGTGCCCTTATCCGCGGGGTTCACGGCACGGACGATCAGCTCATTTTCGCCGTCTTTCAGCGCATCGGTGATGTCGAAGCTGAAGCCATCGTAGCCGCCCTTATGCTCGCCCAGCTTTTTGCCGTTGAGCCAGACTTCCGATTCCCAATTCACGGCGCCGAAGTGTAGCAGCGTGCGATCTTTCCAGTCTTTCGGAATCGAAAACGTGCGGCGATACCAGACCGGGCCATCCACCATCTTGCCGATGCCGGAAAGCGATGCTTCCACCGGAAACGGCACCAGGATCTTCTGCGACCAGGTGTTCGGCTTCTCGGCGCTGACGGCGAAGTCCCACTGGCCGTTGAGGTTCTGCCACTTCTCCCGCACCATCTGGGGCCGAGGGTATTCTGCGTGAACTTTGTCGGCGCAGACATCTTTGGCCCAGCGGGTTTGCAATGGGCCATCGGCAAGGAGCGGAGAGACAAAAACGAAAAGTGCGAGAAGGGTGAGGCGCTTCATGGTGCGAGATCCAAAAGACGTTAACAGCAAAGGCGCAAAGAGCGCAAAGAAGAATATATATAAATTTTCTTCTTTGCGCTCTTTGCGCCTTTGCGGTGAATCGCTTCTAATTCTCGCTGAAATCGAACTTGTGCGCTTCTTTGTTCAGCGGGTCGCGGACAAACTTCTTGTGGCAATCGGGGCACAAGTCGTAGCGGATTTGCTTGTACACGGGGGCGAGTTCATCGTCGCCGCCGTTCTCTTCGATTTGCTGGAGCAGGTCGCTTAACGATTCCAGGTGATCGTCATCCAAATCGTCCTCCGTGATTTCGTGCGGGTCGCTGGCGGCATACACTTCGATTTTTACCACATACCGCCGATCGTCGTGAGGCTGGAGTTCCTTTCCGCACAGGTCGCAAGAAAAATGAAGCATGCGTCAAATCCTTTCCCCAGGGCCGTGGCCGGCAATTCCCGGCACTCGGTCACGGAGCACACGGAGGAATGCGAGTACATCCAACGAGTTTATCTATATCCACAGGTCGCAGTTTTTCATGCTCCTGTCAAGGCGAATCCGTAAGAAGTGGAAATTTTTTGCGAAATGCTTGGAAAGGTGCGACAGCTTGTCTGAGATCCAAAGTGCAACGCCGCAAGCGGCACGAATGCTTGCAGACGCCTGCTGGTTCCCCTACCATCGAACAGTGACGGTTTCATTCTCAAGGTGGATGCATGCTCGGTCCGGTCTTTCATTTAGAAATGTTGCTCGGCGGCCGGCGACGACGCAATTATTTCTTGCGCTGGTTTGTCGGCGGGCTGCTCATTTTGCAACTGCTCTTTGCATACATTGTTTACGACAGCGACATCGAGAAGGTAAAAAACGAAACCGGCTTCTTTCCTGCCAATGCCACAAGCGTTTTCGCGGCCGGATTTGTCGCCTGGGTGATTCGGCAACAATTCCTGATTATTCTCCTGGCCACGCCGGTTTTCACGGCCGGGGCGGTTACCGATGAAAAAACCCGCGGCACCCTGCTCTACCTGTTCTCGGCCGACCTCAATTCGTGGGAAATCCTGATTGGCAAATTGCTCGGCCGCACCTATGAGATCTTGCTATTGCTGCTGGTCACCCTGCCGTTTCTTTGCTTCATCGGCGTCTGGGCCGGCCTGACGCCCGGCGCATTGCTAGCTGTAACGCTCAGCTTGCTGGGGCCATTGCTGGCGCTCGCCGCCGCCAGCTTGCTCAGCTCGGTGTGGTGCCGGCGAACTGCCGACGCCGTTGTGAGTCTGTACGCGATCGGCGGGCTCATGTACCTGGCCTGGCTGGGCCTGCAAGCGCTCGGCCGGCTCGGCGGGCCAGGAACCTGGTTCGCATCGATTCGGCGGTTGACCGAATACTTCGATCCCTTTTACGTAGCAGCCCCTGCCCTGTCGAATGCCGACTCCAAGGTGCTCATCGGTCACCTGATCGGTTGCTGGCTGGCCTGGGGCATCCTCGCCGCCATTTGTTTCACGGTGGCTGTGGCGCGATTGCGGCCGGCCTACTTGCGGCAACTGGAGCGCTCCGGCCGTGAGCCGCTGGTCACGCGCCTAATCGAAAAGCGCGCCGACGTGAGCGATGAGCCGATCCGCTGGAAGGAACGCAACATAGATGGCATCGCTCCGCTGGCGGTGTTCAAGCTGGTGCCGCGCTGGTTCACATTGCCGGGAATTGTAATTGGCACCGTGCTAATGGTTGCCGCTTTCCTTGCTTTGAACTCCGGCCAGGCGTTCACCGATGTACTCAAATGGATAATCACGCTCGATCAGACCGCGCTTAATGACGACGCCAACATCAAAGAAGCGTATGCCGCCTTTTTCCTGCTTGGGGTGGTCGTGTTGGTTCTGGGAAGTCTGGTCGTCGGCATTCGTTGTTCCGCCGCCGTCACCGCCGAGCGCGAGAAACAGACCTGGGAAGCATTGCTCCTCACGCCCTTGCCCACCCCCTCGCTCATTCGCAACAAGCTCTGGGGTATTTTGGGCGCTGCGGTGCCGTATGTGCTGGCTTATACAATGCCCGCCCTGTTCTTGGCCACGCTGGCCGGTCCGCGTGCCGGCTGGTTTGTCACCGGCGGCCTGGTGCTGACGGTGTCCGCATTGGTTGTAGTATTCCGGCGGCGAGCCGATTCACTGTTG
This sequence comes from Gemmataceae bacterium, assembly GCA_035307785.1. Lineage (GTDB taxonomy): Bacteria > Planctomycetota > Planctomycetia > Gemmatales > Gemmataceae > DATGHS01. The sequence goes on along the minus strand of DATGHS010000231.1, from coordinate 4,391 downwards.
GGTTTCTGGGTGGCTTTCGGTCTGGCCTTGGTATCTCTTGTCGCGTCAACGATGGTTGGCGGCGCAACGCTACTTCTGACGCTGTTGTGCCTGATTGTCACCACCATGGCCATGTTCTACATGGGCGGGGCCGGGATCTGGTGTTCCGTACGATGTACGACGTCGTGGCGGGCCTTATTAGCCACGCTTGCCCTTGGCTACCTTGGCGGCTTATTGCTTTGGGTGCTGACATTACCGATTACGGCAATCGTTGGCTTGATCGTGTATTTGCTCATGACAGCGCTTTCTCAAGCTGACAGCCTACTTGGAACTGGCGTCGCGAAATCAATCGGAAATGCCGCGACATTTAAGGTGATCACGTTCATCGCTTCGTGCCTGGTGCTGGCCGGCGTCTTTCTCGGGGTGCCGTGGTGGTTCCTCAAGAATGCCGAATACCGCGTCGGCTTCCTGGAGCGAGTGCGCATCTGGCGCGACGAATTCTGGCGCGATCAACCGCGACGACAGCGCCGAGTGCGCAAGCTCAAAGGGGAAAAGAAACCGGCGGAAACTGGAGAGACATGACCCCTGAAAGCCCAGGGACGGCAGTCCCTGGGCGATAAAAACTCCTCTCGACATTTCCTTCACACTTCGCCATAAGCCGCTCGGGGTCCACTTCAGGCTTCAGAATTACGGGGAATGGAAGCCATGCGCAAGTACTTCCTGGCCGGGATGGCCACCTTCGTTGCTTCAGTGGGAATCGCCCAGGCTCAACAATCGAGTGCGCCGACGCTCGCGCCGTTGCCGCCGAACTGGTCGGCGCCACAATACGTTCCGCCGGCGAAAGATTCGTCGGCGCCCGCGCTGCCCCCGATCACGCCGGCGCAGCTACAGACGCCAACCGACCCTGGCAGCCCGCCGCCGCCACCATCGTTCACGGGCGGCCCGCCGAGCGCACCGACAGCGCCGCCCTGTTTTCCGTCCCCGTATGGCGAATGCCCCCCGGCGTGGCGGGTGTGCGGCTGGCTGAGCGACGATTTCATGATGGTGTTTAGCTCGCCGCAACAGTTGCCGCCCGGCCTGGTCACGGATCCAGCCGGCAATCAATTCGTCGGGGGCTCGACCAGTTACGGCATTTCTTACGCTTTGCGCGTGGAAGCCGGTATCTGGCTGGATTCCGAAGAGCGGCACGGTGTGCAAGGAATCTTCACCGGAATCTTTCGCCAAAATGTGACCATCAGTGTGCCGGCCGGCAACTTCATCAACACGACTTCAACGCCGGCTCTGACGCCGACACCGTTCCTCTTGATTGGCCCCGGCCTGCTCTTCACGACCTGGTCGCAACTCAATCATGGCGATCTGAATGATCTCTTCCGTCTTGTGCGGAACGACCATTTCCGCCTCTACGGCATCATCGGCGCGAAGTATGCCGAACTCGAAGAAGACGTGCAGTTCCTCTACAGCATCATGACGCCGGGCAGCACCTGGCTGGATGAGTTTCATACCCGCAACGATTTCTACGGCGTCACGCTCGGGTTCCTGATGGGCGCCAATTACGACAAGTGGGGTGTGGACCTGACGCTGAAATGCGGCCTGGGCGTGAACTATAGCGCCATCAGCGTGATGGGCAGCAATACCAATACGGCCCCGAGCAACTTCCAGGTCTACACCGCCGACTCGAATATCGGCTTTTTTGAAACGAGCTTGTTCTCGGTCATGCCCGAGGCCAATGCCAATCTGACCTACCAGCTAACGCCCCATATTCAGCTGCGAGCCGGCTACAACTTCGCGGCCATCACGAATGTTATGCGGCCGGGACCACAAATCGTGACCAACATTGATCCGCTCGTGGTCGGCGGCATGCACAACCAGCCGGCGCTGCCGTTTAACACCAGCACCTTCATCGTGCATGGCCTGAACCTCGGCGCGACGTGGCAGTATTGATGTCGCGGGGCACGTTTTCAACGCGTCCTTAGTAGAACATTTGCCGTTATCAGATGAGTTAGCCCGAAGCGCGAGCGAGGGCAACCCGCATTCCTCGCTTGCGCCTTGGGCTAACGGCCCACCGAATTTCGGTTGAACTCTACTGTTTCGCGCAAGTTGAAAACGTGCCCACGATTTTGCGCTTGCCTGCTAGCCTTCCTGCGCCCGCGCCGCTAGACTAGAATTCTGCTTTGACGAATGCGCAGCTTGACCTACTTGACGCGTGCCCGATGCGTTCGTTACGACGCAAACAGTTCTGGCGAAAATTCGCCCGCCGGCTGCCGGCCGCGCTGGCGACGGTTTGCTATTTGGCCGTGTCGCTGGGTCTGCCGCTTCCACTCCCGGCTGCGAAGGATCACTCGCAGCGCTTCCCTTGCGAGAACAATCCCTGCGGTTGCCGCAACGCCGAAGAATGCTGGACGCACTGTTGCTGCACCACCGTGGAAGAGCGCTGGGCCTGGGCACGGGCCAACCATGTGGAACCGCCCGCCTATGCCGAGCGGCCGGCCAATGCGGGCTGGCAATCGGCGCGCCTGCGCGATCAGGCCGAAGGAAAAAAGTGTTGCCCTAATTGCCAGAAGAAAGCGGCGAAGGAATGCGTTGCACCGGTTGCTTGCAGAAAGAAATCGTGCTGCGAAAAACATGAAAAGGCTCCGCAAGACCAGCCGCGCGGCAACGGCTGGCTGCAACTCACTTCGGTGCTGCATTGCCGCGGCATGAGCACGCTGTGGATTACAAGCGGCGCTGTTGTACCGCCGCCACCGCCGATCACATGGACGCAATGGTACCAGCCGGAGAACTGGCTGGGCCTGCGAAATCAAACTCCAACTCTCGTTTCCGTTTCCCCTCCCGATCCTCCGCCGCGAGCGGCGGGATGTTAGACAAAGGTTGTACAGCTGAAACGTAGAACGGAATTTATTCCGTTCGAGCCAGATACTGAACGGAATAAATTCCGTTCTACGTTGGCTGGCCGCAGCTTTCACCAATTCTGAGCCGTTCATTGTCCGGAGCTATTGCTACGGCAGTCTAATCTGCTCGCGTCCTGGAACATTGCGGTGGCTCACTAAATTCTTTCGCCGTTCCAGGGCTCCGTCCGGGAAACATCGTTTCCAGGGGCTGACGCCCCTGGCTATTAACTACCGCCCCTTCGGGGCTTTTAGCAATTACCAGATTTCATTGAGACGAGAATTCTACAGGCTAAACATCATGCGCCAACGTTCCGCATTTACATTGATCGAATTACTGGTGGTGATCGCCATCATTTCGATTCTGATTGGCTTGTTATTGCCGGCCGTGCAAAAAGTGCGCGCGGCCGCCGCGCGCACCCAATGCCAGAACAACCTCAAGCAGATCGGCCTGGCTATGCACAATTATCACGACCAGTTTGGGCACTTGCCGCCTGGGTACTACGACGTTGCACCGTGGCCGCAAAACGACCAGGGGCCGGGCTGGGGTTGGGGTTCGTTTATCCTGCCGAACCTGGAACAGGACAACGTGTACAAATTGATCGATTTCAATTTGAGCGTCGGCAGCGGCAATGCCAATATCGTCAAAGCACGGACTACTTTCCTGAAGGTATTCCAGTGCCCCGCCGATCCGAATTCCCAGCAAACCTTTACCATCTCCGACGGCAGCGGCGGGAGTTGGGTGCTGGCCCGTGGCAGCTACGTGGCCTGCAACGGCAACGACGGCGTGGACGACAATACTACGCCGCCACACAGCGGCGCCTTCGTGCGCGGCGTCACTGGTTATCGCTTCGGCGAAATCCTCGACGGTTTGAGCAACACTTTCTTCGTCGGCGAGCGCTGCACCACCATGTCGTGGTCCACTTGGGTCGGTTTCCCCACGGGCGCTCAAGATCCGTCGATCCGAGCGCCGGGCGATTTCTCCGGCGGCTCGGCCCTCGTGTTGGGGCACTGCGGGCCGCACCTGCCCAATGACAGCATAGTGACCGATGCCGACGCCATGTCCAGCGGCCATACGGCCGGCGTCAATTTCCTCTTCGGCGACGGCTCGGTGAGGATAATCAACAACTCGATCTCGCAACCCACTTATGATGCGCTGGCCACCCGGGCGGCGGGCGACGTTCCGGGCAGTGATTATTGATTGACACCAGGAGAAACTTATGAAGAAAACATTCATACTTGGCGGCGTGCTGGTGATGCTGCTCGGCTGCGGCCCCAAGCAATCGACTGCCGATTGGGTGGAAAAACTGCATGCGGAAGACTCCGCGGTGCGTTTGCATGCGGCCAAGGCTTTGGGCGAGAAGCGCGCGGAAGCATCCACCGTGGTGCCGGCGTTGGCGGAAGCGCTGCGCGATCAAGACGCTTTCGTCCGCCGGGAAGCCGCGAACAGCCTGGGCCGCATCGGCCCCGACGCTCGCACCGCCGTCCCCGCATTGCTGGCCGCCATACAAGATCGGCAACCCAAGG
>DATGHS010000230.1:0-9137 GCA_035307785.1 Gemmataceae bacterium | reverse complement strand
CGAAGCGCGCGCCGGAACGGTCCCGGCCAACGCTCAACCAGAGGAACCACCATGCGTACCACTCAACGCACCACCCCACGCACCACCCCGAGCCCCGCTCAAGGTACCACTCAACGCACAATTAGCTCAAGTTGTGTGAAGGCGCGGCGCGCATGTTCGGAACCGCTATTCTACAAAGGATTTGCGTCAACCCGGATGAGCGCGCTGGCGCGCAGCGTGAGCGGATTTGAGCTAATGCTTGTCATCGCCGCCCAGCGTGCGCCCTCGGCGGGAGAGCGGGACTTACGGCTTCCTCCACCGTGGCGCGCTTTGCGTTCTGTCCACAAACAGTCACGATGCGAGATAGCGAAGTCCATTCTCAATAAAACGGACAACTCGCCGCTGTTGCTGCCCGCCCATTTAGCGCGGAGGACGATTATGCAGCCGATGATTCAAGTGCAGAACCTGGTCAAGACCTTCGGGAACTTTACGGCTGTCGATAACATCTCGTTCGAAGTCCGACCGGGCGAGATCTTCGCATTCCTCGGTCCCAACGGCGCCGGCAAGACGACCACCATTCAGATGTTGACGACGCTACTTCGCCCCACGAGCGGAACGATGCTCATCGACGGCCTCGATCCGGCCAGCAAACCACTCGATGTGCGCCAGCGTTTCGGCATCGTCTTCCAAGATCCGAGTCTTGATGGGGAATTGACCGCTTACGAGAATTTGGAACTGCACGGCGTGCTTTATCACGTGCCGCGCCGGCTGCGCACCGAGCGCATCCAGACGTTGCTCACGCTGTTTGAGCTTTGGGACAAGCGGAAGCGGCGCGTGAAAGAGTTCTCCGGCGGCATGAAGCGACGGCTCGAAATCGCCCGCGGCCTCTTGCACATTCCCAAAGTTCTGTTCCTCGACGAGCCGACGCTGGGTCTCGACCCACAGAGCCGGCATCAGCTTTGGACTCACGTGCGGCACCTGAACGAGACCGAAGGCGTGACTGTGTTTCTCACCACGCATTACATGGATGAGGCCGAGCGCGTCGCGCAGCGGATTGCCATCATCGATCATGGGCGCATCGTCGCCCAGGGTACGCTGGCCGAGTTGAAGCAGCAAACCAGCGCTGAGTCGTTGGAGCAAGCGTTTCTATCGCTGACCGGTTCCTCGATTCGCGACGAGCAGGCCGACGGCTCGGAGCAGATGCGGCAAATGGTCCGGATGTGGAGGGGCAGGTAATGAATGTGATCTTTATTCTTTGGCTACGCGAAATCAAGCGCTACCTGCGCTCCCGGCCGCAGATCATCGCTTCGCTGGGCCAGCCGACGCTTTACTTGCTCGTCCTGGGCTTCGGGCTTGGCCCGGTTTTCCAGAAATCCGGCCAGGGCAGCTATCTGCAATTCATCGCTCCGGGCGTGATCGGCATGGCCATTCTTTTCACGTCGATTTTCAGTGGCATGGGCCTACTTTGGGACCGGCAATTCGGCTTCCTGAAGGAAACGCTGGTCGCGCCGGTGCCGCGGCTGCAAATCATGGTTGGCCGCACGCTGGGCGGCGCAACCGTTGCCCTGATTCAAGGCACGCTGGTGCTGACGGTTTGCTTGGTGGCCGGCTTTCGGCCCCATAGCATTGCCGCCATCCCGCTTGCCTTCCTCTTCATGGCCATGATCGCCATCGTCTTCACCGCGCTCGGTACCGCGATCGGCTCATCACTGCGCGATTTCCAGGGCTTTCAGTTGATCATGAATTTCCTGGTCTTGCCGATCTTCTTTCTTTCGGGCGCGATCTTTCCACTTGTTGATTTGCCCACTGTGCTGGCGGTGGCCACGAGCATTGATCCCTTGTCATACGGCATCGACGGACTACGCGGCGCGCTGATCGACCAGTGGCATTTCGGCGTCGCGCTGGACGTGACGGTTCTGGCGGTAGTCGCCGCGTGCTTCATTGCGCTGGGCGCATGGTTGTTTTCGAGGATTCAGCCGTAAATGGGCAGCAACATCATGAATGACGCACCCCAATATGTTCTCGGTGAATCGGCACGGGCGGCCCGGCGGCTGGAAATTCAAGACGCCCACTTCGCCGAGGTTTCAGAACAGTTGCTCGACGACGTGGCCATTCGGCCGAATGACCGCGTGGTCGAACTTGGCTGCGGGCCGGGCGGGTTCAGTAGCCGCATCATGCGGCGGCTGGGGCCGGGCGGCGTGCTGGTGGGCGTGGACACCAGCCAGGGGCTGTTAACGCACGCACAAGCGAAGCTGGCGCAGCTCGGCCCCGCGCGCTTTGAGCCGACGCTGGCCGACATCGCGGAACTCGGGCCGTGGCTGAAGGGGGCCAACGTTTTGGTGGGCCGGGCGGTCCTGCATCACGTGCCGATGGCGGAATTAGTCCTTGGCCGGATGCGCACGTTGCTACAACCCGGCACGCGGGTGGGCTTCATCGAGCCCGACTTCCGCTCGCCGCTCGGCCGGCTGGCGGACCTGGAAGCGACGGGCCGCACGGAACTCGCGCCGCTGCGTGTTTGGGCGATGGCGATCAACAATCTCTATCTGGCCAATCGCCTGTCACCAGCCGTAGGCGCAACGCTGGCTGCCACGCTGCAAACTGCCGGCTACCGCAATGTGCGCTCGACGTGGAAGGAATGCCCTTCCGATGCGATGACCCTCGAAAACATGCGCATGTTTTACGATGAGGTGCGTGACCGGCTGGCGAGCCTGAGCATCTTGACCGTTGAACAAACGGCGGAGCAGCAACGGTTGCTGGCGGCGTTGCCGGCCGATTCGCTGCCGGCGGTTTGGGGTGTCTTTCGCGTGGCCTGCGAGGTGTGAAGGAGGTCCGATTTCGACATGAGCTGGTGCGTTTCCCCGCGGTTTCACGCTGCTTCACCAGATCTTCGCGGATGGATCAAGTCGCCAGCCGTGCCGAGCCGATAGAGGAACTATACAAAAGAACACGCTCGTTCCCATCGGCGAGTTGTTCTTGTCCTCCACATCACTTGGGAGAACGAAATGAAGCGATTGTTCCTAATTTGCGGAGTCATGTTGATTGCTGCGGGCGGCGGGCTGCGGGCTGAAGATAAGCCGGCCACCAAGGCGCCGTCCATGAACCCGGCCTTCGAGCAATTGAAGAAGCTGGCCGGGACTTGGGTCATGGCCGATAAGGACGGCAAGCCGACGGACCAGGTTGTATCGGTCATCAAGCTAACGGCGGGTGGCAGTGCGGTGCAGGAAACGCTGTTCCCCGGCCAGCAGATGGAAATGATCTCCATGTACCACATGGACGGCCCAGACCTCGTCATGACGCACTACTGCATGCTTGGCAACCAGCCGAAGATGAAGGCCGATCCGAAGTCGCCGAAGAATCAAATCAAGTGGCAATTCGCTGGCGGCACCAACTTCGATCCGGCCAAGGATGCCCACATGCACGAAGGCAGCGTGACGATCATCGACGACGACCACATCGAATTTGCCGGCTGCGCCTGGGTCAACGGCAAGCCCGACACGGAGCATTGCCCGACGTTCAAACTGGTGCGGAAGAAGTAAGCCAGCTACAATGCGACATCGCAGTAATGCGGTCTTATTCGAATTGCTGCGATGTCCTTTTGGTTTTCCGTTGGACTGTCGGCATGAGAGGCGAAATATGAAATCCATCTTTGCGCTCGCCGTGGCGGTCTCACTATTCGGTTATATACGAGCCGCCAATGCTGCCGACTTGGCGCAGATTGAGCGCAAAATCGCGAAAGAACCTGCCTATCACGGACAGCCTAAGTATTGCCTGCTGGTTTTTGGGCCGGAAGCTCGGACACGCATATGGATTGTGATGGATGACGAATCGCTTTATGTGGATCGCAACGGTAACGGCGACTTAACCGAGAAAGGCAAGAAGGTCGCGCCGCGCGACTTGAAGTTTCCTCGCGACAAGATCATGGTATTTGATGGCGGCGAATTGCAGGACAGAACGTATACTCACAAGCTCATTAATGTGCAGAGATACATACGCAATTCGCAACAGCCAGCGACGGGGAGCCCGCCCAAAATACCGATGCCGGGCGAAGCGTCAACCACCTACTCGTATTTCTTGGGACTGGACGTAGAAATACCAAGCATTGTCGGCCGACAAGGGACCTCACGAAAGATCGTGCAATGGGCGGGCGGCTGGGATGTAAACGGATACCTGCAATTTTCCGATAAGCCCGAAAACGCCCCGATCCTACATTTTGTTGGACACTGGCAAATGATGCCGCAAACACTGCCCGGACTTGCGGCTGGAAGTGAAGCCATACCGCGTTTTGGAATCGGCACTCCCGGGCTAGGCGCCGGCGCGGTGGTGTGGACCAACTACTTCGATTTGGTTCCTTCAGAGGCGCAGCCGAAAATAGAGATTACCTTTCCAGCGCGGAACAATATGCAGGCGCCGGAGAAAGAGCTTTTCGAGCTTAAGGAGCGGTGTTGAGGTTGTCTCTTTTACGGCCCCGTGAGGGTCCCAGAAACGGTGGGCGCTGGAAAAGCTCAAATCCAAGTGTCTTTTTCTGCTTGGCCGGAAGGCAAAGTCGCCCCCTGGATCGGTGAAGTCGAAATCACAAACCCGACGGAGCAAGCCAAGCGCAAGCCCTAGCGCGCTTCTCCCATCGTCGCATTCGCCGAAATCAGTCGCAAGAAGCGCTCGCGGGTTTGCCGTGTGTGCTGCCCCAGTTCGGCCCGAAATTGCCCGGCAGCAGTCTGGCCATCCTTCGCTTCATAACCCAGCCGCCGGGCCAGCTTCTCTTGTTCATCCGCCGCCTCGGGCCAGACATCGAGCGGGCGATTGGTCATGAGCCGCAGGCGGCTTTCGACCTGGCGCAGGAAGTCGTAACTCGTGCGCAAGCCTTCGTAGTCCGCTTTCGCCAGAACGCCGAGTGATTGCAATGCTTCGAGCGTTTCCCAAGTGTTCGACCAGTGCAACTCCGGATGTTCGCAGCCATGTTTCAGTTGCAGCATTTGCACCAGGAATTCGATGTCCACGCTACCGCCGCGGCCGCGCTTCAGGTCGCGTGGGCCGCGGCTCAGTTCCAGGCGCTGCCGCATGCTCAGGATTTCGCCGACCATTTCCGGCTTCCAGTCGCGGGCAAAGGCGGCTTGGCGCACGGCATCCATGATTTCCGACGCGAACGCGGCATCGCCGAAAACCACGCGGGCACGAGTGAGCGCCTGGCGTTCCCAAAGCTGGGCCAAACCTTCGTTGTAATAGCGGCGAAATTCCGGCAGCGAAATGACGAGGCTCCCCGAGCGGCCTGTCGGTCGAAGCCGCATATCCACGGCGTAAAGCCTACCTTGCGGTCCCGCGAAGCTCATGGCCTTGATGACGCGCTGGGCCAACTCGGTGAAATAGTGCAGATTATCGGTGCGGCGAAAGTCTTCGGCGAACTTGCATTCCGGCGGCGGCACGGTGATACCGTCGCCTTCGTAGATGAGGATTAGATCGAGGTCGCTGTGATAACTCATCTCCCGGCCGCCGAGCTTGCCGAGACCGAGGATCGCGAAGCGACAGGGCCATGCGGCCGAGGATGGCCGATCCAGCGCGGGCATGCCCAGCGCTTCTTCCATCGCCGGAAGTTGAAGCGTGGTCACTTGCGTCAACAGTGTCTCCGCCAGATCGCTGAGCGCCGCCGTGGTTTCCCGAATCGTTGCCTTTCCCAGAAGATCGCGCACACCGATGCGGAGCAATTCCTTGTCTTGGAAGCTGCGGACAATCGGCGCCGTGTCGGTCGCCTTGCGACACAATTCGGCCAGCTCTGCTTTCAACTCGGTAAGGGTGCGCGGCTGGTTCAGCACCAGGCTGTCGAGCAAATCGTCGATCATGCCGGGGCTGTTGATCAAGATTTCGGTCAGGAACTGGCTGCCTGCACACAGATCCACGGTCAGCTTTAAACTCGGCGGGCTGAAACTGAAGAGTTCCCAAAGGACCGCCTTGGCTCCCAACGACGCAGTCACTTTTTCGAGATTGAGCAGAGCCAGATCGGGGTCGGGCGTTTCGGAAATTGCGCGAAGCAGCGCCGGGGCAATACTGGCCAGGAAGTGCCGGCAACGGCGCGTGGACAGGAACGGCACCGATTCTTGCGCCAGTTGTGCGAGGTTGCGATAGGCGGCTTGCACGTCGCGAAACGGATAACGGCCAAGCACATCTTGAATCGTCGCTTCTTCGGCCTCGGGTTCAAGGATCAGGTCGGTTTCCGGCTGGGCCTGCTCGTCGGCATCGACGAAAGCATCGTGAAGCAGGTGATTGAGAATTTGCCGGTTCAGCCGGGTCTTCTCGTGGTGATCATGCAGGAAGCTGTCCAGTGGATCCACCAGCAGATGGCGCGTGTCGAGCGGCTTTTCGGATACTTTGTCCAGCGGCGTGCGCGGCAAGCGAGGCGGCGCGAACTCGGCCGACTCGCGCTCGCCGTAGCCCGTTCGCAGAGCAAGTTTACGAAGCTCTTCCGGCGCATCGGGCACTCGGTGCGTTTGCAGGTCAAAAAGCAATTGCAGACGATGCTCGGTGCGGCGCAAGAAGCGATACCCGTCGTCGAGAATTTGGTGCTCTTGCAGTGTCAGGCAGCCGGCCGCTTCGAGCGCTTGCATAGCCAGCAGCGTATTTCGTTGGCGGACGGCGGTAAGGTCACCGCCGTTCAACAACTGTAGGAACTGGATGGTAAATTCGATATCCCGAATACCGCCGCGGCCGGTCTTTACTTCACTTCGGCTTTCGCCGGCCGCCTGGGCTTTTTGCTCGATCCGCCGTTTCATTACCTTGATTTCATTGATCTCGGCAAAGCTCAAATAGCGGCGATAGACGAATGGTTCGATGTTGCGCAGGAACTCGTTGCCCAGTTCCAAGTCGCCCGCCGCCGGGCGAATCTTGATGAGCGCTTGGCGCTCCCAGGTGCGGCCGAGCGTGTCGTAATAAGAGAGCGTGCTGCCTAACGACCGCACCAGCGCACCCCGATGGCCTTCCGGCCGCAAGCGCAGGTCGATGCGCCAGCCGGCCCCCTGCTCGGTGCGGGCTGCCAGGAGGCGCAACACCTCGCCCACGACGCGTGTAAAGAATTCATCGATCGGAATGCCCGCTCCACGGCCGCGGGTACCGCCGTCTTCGTCGTAAACGAACATCAAGTCGATGTCGCTGGAGTAATTGAGCTCCTGCCCGCCGAGCTTGCCGAACGCCAAACAACAGCAGCGGGCTGGTTGCTCGAAATGCGTGAATGGCCAGCCGAATCGCTCACTTATGTGCCGAAGCGCGACTTCCAACGCAATTTGGAGGCCCGCGTCGGCGACATGCGACAGATCGAGTGTGATTTCTTCCAACGGGCGATCACGAATTATATCATTGGTGCCGATGCGCAGCATTTGCTGTTGCCGGTAACGACGAAAAGCGCGCAGCAATGCCGCATCGTCGCCGACCGCGTTGACCTCCGCTCGCAGCTGCTCGCGCAACTCTTCAGGCGTCGGGCTTTGCCGCAGCGGCACCCGCAGCATTTCAAGGAAATCCGGATTGGCGACGAGGATATCGGCAAAGAACTGGCTCGTGCCCAGCAACGGCAAGAGTGCTGTCAGGCCGGCAGCATCGTCTTCGAGGAGCTTGTCGAACATGCCGGGTGCAGCCGCAAGATAGCGCTCCAGGTTGTTCCAGGCCATGTCCGGGTCGGGATTGTGAGACAGCAGGCTGGCCAGTGGTTGTCGGAGACACTCAAGGCGCTGGTGTGCCAGCAATTCCAGAAGAGCTTTGAACACCCGGCTTCCGCGCTGCGGATCGCGCAAACTCCAGCCGGAAGTAAAGGAAGCGAATTCGAGTTTCGGATGCGGCAGCACTTCTCACACCACCGGCAAGTTTATGCGCTTCGGAGCTACAGTAAGCTCGAGCGGCACTTCGCAACAACCAATCGTGCCTGTCTGTTCCGTGGTTTCCACCGTTCCAAAAAGTGTGAAAGCCGTCGCCTCGTCCACGAGCACTGTCACGAATTGGCCGATCAGCCGCTCATGGCCATCGAAAACAACAATGTGATCCGTATTAGTTCGGCCCGTGAGTTGCCGAATGGGGCCAGACCCGTCGTTCGCCTTGGCTTCGGTCTTGCTCAGGCCTTCGACTAGAATCTCAAGTCTATGGCCAATGAGCCGGCGGTGATCGGCCAGGCTGACCGCATTCTGAATGGCAAGCAAATCATTATTCCTACGCTTCTTCACCTCTTCCGCAATGTCGTCGGGAAACAATTCGTCGGCTTTGGTGCCAGGGCGATTGCTGTACTTGAAGATGAAGCTGTTCTTGAAGCCGGCCTCGCGCACCAGATCGCACGAGCGCTGGAACGACTCTTCGGTCTCGCCGCAAAAGCCGACGATGAAATCGCTGCTGATCGCAATGTTTGGAACTTTCTCGCGACAACGGTGCAGCATCTCACGGTAGTATTCTACTGTGTACATGCGCTTCATGCGCTTGAGCACCTCATTACAGCCCGATTGGGCCGGCACGTGCAGGTACTGGCTCACTTTGGGCAAATCGCGCACGGCAGCGAGCAAATCGTCGCTCATATCGCGTGGAAAGTTGGTGATGAATTTGATTCGCCGAACCGGCTCCACGTTGTGAATCTGATAAAGCAAATCATTGAGCCGGGTATGCCGGCCATCGCCGTGCGGATAACGATAGCTGTTGACCGTTTGGCCGACGAGCGTGATTTCCTTCGCGCCCTGGTCGGCCAGTTGCCGGACTTCCGCGACAATATGCTCCGGCGGCCGGCTTTGTTCCGGCCCGCGCACAGTGGGCACAATGCAATAGGTGCAGAACTTGTCGCAGCCGAATTGCGTACGGACGTAAGCCTGAAATGGCGTGGGCCGCATGCTCGGGTCACGCAGAGCGTCGTAACTCTCGAAGCTGTGCGTGACCTCCGGCCGCGAAGATTCGGCTCGACCCAAACTAACGGCCATTTGTAGGGTGCGCGTATTCTCCACTTCGGTAATCAGTTCCGCCAGCCGCGACAGTTGTCCCGGTCCGCAAATGATATCGACGTGCGGCGCTCTCCGGCGGATGAGTTCCTGATCTTTCTGCGCCATGCAGCCAAGCACGCCAATGACTTTGTGCGGGTGCCGCGCCTTGTGCCCGCGCAACCGCCCCACCGCGGAATAAATCTTGTCCTCGGCATGCTGGCGAACGCTGCA
>DATGHS010000229.1:0-10495 GCA_035307785.1 Gemmataceae bacterium | reverse complement strand
ATATCGGATTCGTCATTCACCCGGAAAATCCCTTCGCCCTCCCCCTTTCATCCGTCACCCTTGCAGCCGCACATCGACACAGCAATAATGGAGCCGAACAGTATTGGGACTGTCCCATGGTTCGTCGAGGTGAAATTGCTTGTAGAGCTTCTCTTCCTCAACGAACGGCAATATCGCGACGCGCCAGCTGAGAAGCGGTTGGCCGTTACTATCCTTGCTCGCGGCTGGCGGCAGATGACCCAATGTGTCATGGTAGTTGTGCATGGCCAACGCCAACTGTTTGAGGTTGTTCTTGGACTGCGAGCGCGTCGCGCTGGGCCGCACCTTGGCCATGCTGGAATAGTCAACAGCCAGCCCGATGGTGAGCAGGCCTACGACTATTCCAACTCCCGACCAAACATATCCTCGATACCGTCCAGATGGTTGCTGCGCCGATAGGCATCCACAAATGCCGAGCAGGGTCGCTAGCCCGCCGCCAATCAATGCAGGAAGCGGCATGAGTTCGCCTGCCAAAAGGCAAGCAGGAACCGTTGCAGCGGCAACGCCAAGCGACCATTTTGCCATGGGATGAACGCGCCGCCTCAGGTCGACGGGCATTTCATTCGCGTTCATTCCTACCCCTCCGATCCGGACGCGTGACCGGACACCCCAAGTTGCGAAACAAGCGCCAGCCCGCCTCGAAAACGCCCGCCCCGGACGCTATGGCAGGCAGCAGCGCCAGCACGCCCACCCAACGCGGCATGCGCTGCCCTGGCTCCGGCCGCAAGGCAAACGCCCCCGCGAGCAGCACTTCGAGAATCACCACGCCCACCACCACGCCAACAGTGCCGAGCATCAGCAGCCAGCCGCTGAGCGTGAGTCGCGCGAGATCGACATTCCAGAATTCGCCGGGCTTATCGGACATTGCCGGTTTTTGGACATCACGACGCCACTGGGGTTTCCGCGCTCAATCTTGCCAACATCTCTTCTCGACTTGGTGCAAACACGATATGGCCTTGCTGGTCGAGTTCTACATCGCCCACGACCTTAACGCCTCGATCTGTTCGGCAAAGAATCGGCACAAACCAGCGTTTGCTATCGGGTACAAAAGACGGTCGGCCAGGATAAGTCATATGCCCCACATTATCCAGCAAATAATCGCGCACGCGCTTTACGGGGTCCATACTCGTACTCCTCGGTAACCTGCAGTGGCCCATGCGGCCAGAAAATCGTCGAGGTTGGCCTATTGGTCGGGACCGTCGGCTGGGTCGTGAAACGTCACAACGTCATTCGCGACCGCCAAAGGCACGACGAAATGCCATTGGAATAGCGGTCCTTGGTTATGCAGACTGGACAAATCTATCATAGCAACAAGAGGAGCGTCATTCCGCATCGCGGCGATGGCATCCGGCTCATTGTAGATGGGCATTATCGCGGCATTAAATCCAAGTGTCGTTGCGCCCGTTACGAGATCCTGCGGCGTGCATCCCAACGGTGTAATGCCACACTGCTGAGCGATGATCGTTTCATCGCAAGTCGTGCCGAGGGCTGCGAATATCATGCGCAGGGAAGCGGCCCCGCAGGTTTGCGCGCTCGATTGGTAGAAATGAGGAACATTCATCGAGCGTACTCAGCCTCAAGCGCTTACTGCAACTCCCGCAGATTTTCCTCCAGCGCCGCGATTTGCTTCTTCAGCTCCGCCATTTGGTCGCGCTTCTCTTGCACCACTTCCGGCGGCGCTTTGCTCACGAATTTCTCGTCGTTCAGTTTCGCTTCCGCGGCGGCCAGGAACTTCTGCTTCTCGGCCAGTTGTTTTTCCAGCCGGCCGCGTTCCTTCGCCACGTCGATAAGACCGGCCAGCGACACATAGAGCGCGAAGTCTTCCGTCACCTTCGACGCGGCTTGCGGCGGCTTCGCGGTGTTCGGCCCGCATGTGAGGTCCTTCACCATCGCCAGCTGGGCGATGAAAGGCTGTAGCGTCTGGAAGTCGTTCGCAATACCCTGCGAGCATTTCACGAACACTTCCACGGTGGTCTTGTCGTCCACCATGAACTGGTTGCGAATCTCGCGGATGCCGCGGATCAGCGCTTGCATGCGGCCAATGCGCGCTTCCACGTCGGCATTGTGCCAGCTCTCCGGGAACTCCGGCCACTGGGCGATCATGACGCTCTCGGCACTCGGCTCCGGGGCCGGCAAGCCGCGCTCGAACGCGGCTTCGTTCATCGCTTGCCAGATGGTTTCGGTCACAAACGGCATCACCGGGTGCATGAGGCGCAGGATCGCATCGAGCACGCCGACGAGCATTCTTTGGGCCAGCGGCCGAGCGTCTTCATCCTTCAGCCGGCCCTTGCTCATTTCCACGTACCAGTCGCAGAATTCCGACCAGAAGAAGTCGTAGAGCGTGCGGGCCACGTCGCTAAAGTGGAATTGCTCCAGGCTTTCGGTGACGGCCTTCGTGGTCGCTTGCAAGCGGCTCAGGATCCACAAGTCCTCAATCGGTAAATCCGACAGGCCACCGATGCCGCCGTGGGCGGGGTCTCCCGACATGGCGCCAACCGGACAGCCGGGATTGGTGATTATCTCGGGCTGATAGCCGTCGAGGTTCAGCAGCAGAAAGCGCGCGGAGTTCCAGAGCTTGTTCCCCAAATTCCGGCCGACTTCGAATTCTTTCGATGCCTGCTTGGCGGTGGGCAGCTTCGGATCGTCCATGGGCCAGGGGCCGCCGGGGCGGTATTGCTTCTTGCATTCGGGGTTCGGGCAGGTCATCTTCTTCGGCCGCTTATCGATGTCCGGGTCGCTGTTTTGCCGCGTGGCCGGGGCGAAGTGGCCGCAGAACGGGCACACGTTTGACACCGGCAGCCGGCAATCCTGCGTTTCGCCGGCCAGGAACACCATGTGGTAGCGCAGGGCGTCGGTCCCGTATAGCTCGATGATGTCGAGCGGGTCCACGCCGTTGCCCTTCGACTTGCTCATGGTCACGCCGAAGCCGTCGAGAAGTTTCGGCGTGATGTAAACGTCGTGGAACGGCACGTCGCCCATGTTGTAGAGGCCGGAAATCACCATCCGCACCACCCACAGCGTGATGATGTCGCGCGTGGTCACCAGCACGCTAGTGGGATAGTAGTACGCCAGCTCCGGCGTCTGCTCTGGCCAGCCGAAAGTCGCATGCGGCCAGAGTTGCGAACTGAACCAGGTGTCGAGGACGTCCGGGTCTTTAACGTAGCCATCACTTTCCAACTGTTCTTCAACTTTATCGGCCCCTGGGGCGATGCAAACCAAATTCATCCATGCCTTGCGATCAGTGTCAAATACGGTTTTGTGAGCCACCTTGTCCCGATACGCAGGATCTTCGTAGCCAAGTTGCTTTCCATCGACGCGTAACTCGCCCGATGTTGACGTTTGAATCATTTCCTCATCGGCGGAAAGCATCTCGCCCTCGTACGGTTTTCGCCACACCGGTATTCGATGTCCCCACCAAAGCTGACGGCTGATGCACCAGTCGCGTTTTTCAGCGAGCCAATCGAGATAAGAGTTTTTGTAGCGCTCGGGGACAAACCGCACTTTACCATTTTCCACGGCATCCATCGCGCGGCGGGCGAATCCCGCATCCGGTCGCTCGCGCTCCCGGCTCTCGATATCTCCCATCTTCACGAACCACTGGTCCGACAAATACGGCTCAATCGGCGTCTTGCTGCGGTCGCTGAATTTCATGGGGATGTCGCGGTCCTCGCGGCCGTCGAAGTAGCCGAGTTCTTCCATCTTCGCAGTCACGGCTTCGCGGGCCTTGTAGCGATCGAGGCCCTGGAACGGGGCGCCGTTTTCGTTGATCGTGCCGTCGGGGTTGAGGATGTTGATCATCGGCAGCTTGTGCCGCTGGCCGCAGGCGTAGTCATTGGGATCGTGGGCCGGCGTCACCTTCACGCAGCCGGTGCCCAGCTTCGGGTCCACGAGATCCTTGTCGGCAATGATTGGAATCTCACGGCCATTAAGTGGAATGGTCACCGTTTTGCCGATGAGATGCTTATAGCGCGGATCGTCCGGGTGCACGGCCACGGCGGTGTCGCCGAGCATGGTTTCGGGGCGCGTGGTGGAGAAGCGGATGAATTCTTGGGACCCCGCAGGCTCGCTGCGCTCGCCTGCGGGCTTGACTGGATAATGGAAGGTCCAGAAGCCGCCCTTCACGACCTCGTCGTAAGTCTCGTCATCAGCCACCGAGGTTTGCAGTTGCGTGTCCCAGTTCACCAGCCGTTTGCCGCGGAAGATAAAGCCGTCACGGAACCAGTTGAAGAACGTCGTCCGCACGGCCCGGTTGTACTCGGCATCGAAGGTGAAGCGGGTGCGGTCCCAGTCGCACGAGCAGCCGAGTTGCCGGAGCTGGCCCAGGATGCGGGCTTCGTATTTGTCCTTGTATTCCCAGATGCGGCGGACGAGTTCTTCGCGGCCCAGATCGTGCCGGGTCTTCTTCTCTTGCGAATAGATGAGCCGCTCCACCACGGCCTGAGTGGCGATGCCGGCATGGTCGGTACCGGGCATCCATTCGGCATTGAAGCCCTGCATGCGCCGCCAGCGGATGAGCACGTCTTGCAGCGTGTTGTTGAGGGCGTGGCCCATGTGCAGCGCGCCGGTCACGTTCGGCGGTGGAATGACGATGGTAAAAGGCTTGCGGTTCGGGTCGGGGCGAGAGTGGTTGAAGTTGTGCTGCTGCCAGAAGGTGAGACAGCGCTCCTGCGCGAGTTTGGGGTCGAATTGCTTGGGGAGTTCCGTGGGCATAAAGTCAGTTTCCTTAAATCCTTCAAGCCCGCACGCGAGTCTTCGAGCGTGCGCGGTTAGCCGCGCACGCTCGAAGACTCGCGTGCGGGCTTGGGTTACTTCTTCTCCTCATCCTTAAACAGCTTGTACTCGATGCTGTCCACCAATGCCAGCCAGCTTGCTTCGATGATGTTCTCACTTACGCCGACGGTGCCCCAAACGTCGGTCGCATCGCGCGATTCGATCACGACGCGCACCCTGGCGGCGGTACCTTCGCGGGCATTCACGACTCGCACTTTATAATCGACCAACGACATCTCGCGCAGGTTCGGGTAAACCGGTAGCAGCGCTTTACGAAGAGCGCCATCGAGCGCATTGACCGGGCCGTCGCCCTCGCTGACCATGTGCGAAAGCTGATCTTTGACGCGAATTTTAACAGTGGCTTCGGTGACCGGATGGTCCTTCCCCTCATGCTCGATGTTCACGCGATAATGCAACAACTCGAAGCGTGGCTGGTGCTGGCCCAGGCACTTCTTCACGAGCAGATCGAAGCTTGCTTCGGCCGCCTCGAATTCATACCCGGCATTTTCCAAATCCTGCACCTGAAACAGGATCTTGGACATCAACTCGCGGTCCTGGTTGATGTCGTATTTCATCGTCTTGGTGAGGATCGTCGACTGGCCGGAAAGCTCGCTCACCAGTACCCGGCGTTCGTTGCCGACGGAAGCAGGATCGATGTGCTCATACGTCGCGGGGTTACGGGCCACGGCATGAGTGTGCATACCGCCCTTGTGCGCGAACGCGCTCTGGCCCACGAACGGCTGACCGGACCGGAAATTCATATTCGCCAGTTCATAGACATAGCGCGAAAGTTCAGTGAGCCGGGGCAGGCTGCCAGGTTGCAAGACTTCGTACTTATACTTCAGCGCCAGATTGGCGATCACGCTCACAAGATCGACGTTGCCGCAGCGCTCACCGATGCCGTTCATCGTGCCTTGGACTTGCGTCGCGCCATTTTGAATCGCGATCAGCGTATTGGCCACGGCGAGGTCACAGTCGTTGTGGCAATGAATGCCAATCTCGATGTGAATCTTTTCCTTTACCTTTTGCACCGCATCGGCAATCTGCTCCGGCAGGCTGCCGCCATTGGTGTCGCACAGCACCACGGCCGCGGCACCGGCGTCCTGGGCGGCTTGCAACGTCTTCAACGCATAATCCGGATTGCGACGGTAGCCGTCGAAGAAATGCTCGGCATCGTAGAACGCTTGCCGGCCGGCTTTGCGGCAATGCGACACGGAATCGGCGATCATCCGCAAGTTTTCGTCGAGGCTGGTATTGAGCACGCCGGTCACCTGCATGTCCCAGGTCTTGCCGACGATGGTGATGACCAGCGCTTCTGATTCGAGCAGCGCTTTCAGACAGGTGTCCACTTCCGGCTTCGTGTCTCTTCGCCGCGTCATGCCGAAGGCTGCAATCTTCGCATGCTTGAGCTTCAGCTTCTTCGCTTCGCGGAAGAACTCGGCATCCTTGGGGTTCGACAGCGGGTAGCCGCCTTCGATAAAGTCGATGCCCATCTCGTCGAGCTTGCGCGCGAGCAGGAGCTTGTCTTGAAGCGAGAAGTTCACACCCTCGCCCTGGCTGCCGTCGCGGAGGGTAGTGTCGTAGATGGTTATTCGCGGCATTTCTGTCTCAGTTTGCTCGATCACTTGGCGCCATGACAAGGTGACACGGTGACAAGGTGAGGGGGTGACAAATTCACACTCCAATTTTGCCTTATTCTTGTCACCTTGTCACCTTGTCACCTTGTCACTTCTCCAGCGGCCTACCTTCATAATAGCGGCTCAGCGACCGGAAGCGACGGACCTGATACGTAACCAGATAGCCCATCAACACCAGGCCAATGATGAAAATGACGTGGCGGTGCGGGTTGTCGCCGGCTTCGAGCAGGAGAATGACCACTGACGCAATACCGTATCCGACGACGGCGCAAAGCGTGGTGAACCAGACGAGCCGCTCGCGCACCCACAGCCCGGCCGCGGCGATGAGCAGCGGATAGCCAATGTCGATGGGGCTTTCGAAGCTGTCGGTGACGAGCAGCAGCGTGGTGAGCAGTAGCACTTCCATGAACGACCAGAGATACGGCACGAGCCGGTTGCCGCGCTCCGTGCGCAACATGCGCTGAAACAGGGCCGAAAGGCCGATCCAAACGCCGAGCGCAAGCACGATATGGTGAAGGCGAATCCAGGGGATGGTCTTACTAAAGTGGTCGTTGCCGCTTTGGATTGCGCGCAAGATCAACACGAAAATGACCAGGAAGAGAATGCCCACTCGGGCCGCAACGGCCGGCATTCGACGAACCAGCCGGGTGATGTCTTCCCACAGGGTCAGGCGCGAAACCGGCAGGATTTCGCCCTTGAGATGCAATTCGAGAGCTTGAGCCAGTTCGGCAGCTGAACGGTAACGCCGCTCTGGTGCTTTCTCCAGGCACTTCAGGCAGATGAATTCCAGGTCGCGGGGAATCTTCGGGTCGAACCGGCGTGGCGCCAACGGCTCGTCGCTCATCACCTGCAAAAGCACCACGAGCGGCGTATCACCGACAAACGGCGGCCGGCCCGTAAGCATCTCATACAGGATCGCGCCCAAGGAATAGACATCAGCTGCCGGCCCGACCGTGCGCGATTCGCCGCGCGCCTGCTCTGGCGACATGTACCCTGGCGTCCCCACGACCATGCCGGTGCGCGTGGCGTGGCTGTCCTCTTCGAGGATCTTGGCGACGCCGAAGTCGGTGATCTTGGCCAATGCCGAATTCGGAATGCGGAATGCGGAATCCGAAGAGTTTTTTCCTTCATTCCGCATTCCGAGTTCCGCATTCCGCATTTCCAACAAGACGTTGGCCGGTTTCAAATCTCTGTGAACGATTCCTTGCGAATGCAAATACTCCACGGTGCGGGCTAAATGGGCGACGCAGCGGGCGGCGTCTTCGCGATGGAACTTCTTCTTGCCCAGACATTCGGCCAGGCTGGGGCCGTCGATGAACTGCATCGCCAGGTATGGCAGTCCATTGAATTCGCCGGTGTCATAGATGCGGACAATGCCTTCGTGTTCGAGCTTGGCGGCCGCGCGAATTTCGGCCTGAAAGCGTTGGCGATATTCCTCGCCGGCCATGCTGCCGGCCAGGATCATTTTCAGTGCAACCATGCGCTTGAGGTCGGTGTCGCGGGCCAGGTACACCACGCCCATGCCGCCGCGGCCGAGTTCGCGGATGATCTGATATTTGCCGACAAAGTCGCCCTGGCCTGGGCTGGTGGCAAGTGAAGTCGGCGGCAACGGCGCGCCATCTTCAGGGTGCCGGCTAAGAGTAACTGCATCCGCGCTCGCTGGTGCCGATGGGGCCAGCTTCTCCAATGCTTCGAGGCAATTCAGCGAGGAAGCCAAATCAGGCCGCGCAGAAATTATCCGACCACGGTCCGGAAGCCGGCCGGCCTGAAGGTCGCGGAGATAGCCGTCCAGCAGTTCCTGCGCTTCGGCGTCTTCAGGAATTGGGGAATTGGAAGAAGACATGCTATTCAGCATAATATGCCCAGGGACTTCCGTCCCTGGGCTTTCGGCGCATTACTGCGGCTGCAAGATTCCTTGAAGTTTGTGGATTGCGCGCATCCAAAGCATTTGTGTAGCGGGCCGGGAGCGGTTCATGCGCTTCGCCACTTCGTCGAAGGGTAGCTTCTGCAAGTTACGCAGAACGATCACTTCCTGATAATCGAGCGGAAGCTCGGTGAGGGCCGCGGCCAACTGGAGTTCACTTTCCATCTTCGCCAGCGCCTGGCTGGGTGAGTCTCCCGGTGCGGCCGGCTCGAACGCCTGGGCCATGCGCGAATCGTCGGCCGGCGGACTCAGTGCCAGTTCCTTGCCGGCTTTCCGTTTCTGGCTCTGGAAATGCCGCACGAAGTCGGCCGCATTGTGATCGAGAATATTCCGCAGCCAGGCGAGCCACTCGCCTTCGCTGCCGCCATGGAAGCGACCGAAGCCGCGGTATGCCTCCATCATCGTCTGCTGCACGAGATCGGAGGCATCTACTTTGGCTTGCAGCCAAGTCTCCACCCGGGTGCGCGCCATCAGGGCGAGATAATCACGGCAGCAGGCGAAAAGCCGGTCGAGCGCGGCCGGGTCGCCGGCACGAGCCTTGGCAATGAGATCGGCGATGGAAGCTTGGGGTTGCATTTATGGACTTGCATCCTCTTCCTGATGCCTCACCCGCAGGGTTCGAAGACTCACCCTGCGGCTTATGCTCCCCAAGCCGCAGGGCGAGTCTTCGAGTCCTGCAGGTCAGAAAACACAACTTCGCATTGACCAAATTCCCTACTTCCGCCCATGATATTGGCCCCGTCGTTGAGCAAGGAGGCCCGCGTGGTTATGCTATTTGAATCGGACCGGCTGCGCCTGGAATCGATCGACCAGATCGCCACTATATGGCTCGATTCTCCGGTTCTGGACAGCGCGCTGCTCGCCGGTCTCAGTCAAGCACTGGGCGCGGTGCAGAAATCTTCCTGCATCGACGTACTCGTCATCCGTGGCGGCAACCCGGGCGTTTTCCTGAACGGGCCGAACCTCTGCGAATGTGTGCAGCTAGGCGGCGAAGTTGCACTACGCGATTTTTCGCTTCACGGCCAATACTTGTTGGAACGGCTGGAGCGCATTTCGCAAACCGTTCCTACCGTGGCCTATATCGACGGTCGCTGCACCAATGCCGGTCTGGAGCTGGCCCTGGCGTGCAATTACCGGTTGGCGGTGGCGTGCCCCGAGACGCTGCTCGGCTGCGATCCCTTGACTCGCGGCTGGCTGCTGTGCTGGGGGGCCACTCAGCGTCTGCCACGGCTGCTCGGCCTAAGGACTGCCACGCGCCTGCTAAGCAAGGGCCAACTTCTGCCGGCCCGTGCTGCGCGGAACCTGGGGCTCGTCGACCTGGCTTTCGGCCCTCGGCCGGCCAAGGCAGAACTCAACTGGTTCCTGGCCGACCTACAAGATCATCCGCGCCGGCCAAGGCGATTCCGAGGGAACGCAGGTTGGTTGAGTCGTTTATGGGAGCAGACGGCTGTGGGGCGATCCTCTTTGTTCGATTCCGTTCGGGCCGAATTATTCCATGATCCGCTCGCTTTGGGTATGCTCGATGCGCTGGAGCGCGGCGCCAAGTTCGGCCCGGCAGAGGGTTATCAGGCTGAACGCCGGGCGCTCGTCCACATGATGTTGGCCGGGCAACATCGGAAACGCTTGGAAGCTGCTCTGGCCTGGGAAAGCCAATCTTCGCATTGGCACGATAGTCCGATTCCCGAGCGCATCGCCATCGTTGGCCTATCGGAATTGGGAATCGAACTCGCGGTCACCGCACTGCGCTTCGGGACCGAGGTTGTGGTCTGGGACTCAAACGAATTACGCCGACAAGCGAGCCTCGCGAAGCTAGAACGGTTGGTGGAGGAAAGCGTCGCGGCCGGGTGGTGGACGATTGCCGAGCGCGCGCAAAAGCGCAAGCATCTGTCGATTTCCCGGAATGGCGAAGGCGTCGCCGAAGCTAAGCTGCTATTTCTCGCAGGCTCGAAAGAGGAACTGCACATGTTCCTGGGCGAAATGGAAGGCTTCTTCCGGCCGGAGTGCGTAATTGTGACTACAGTGCCCACGGCGCGGGCAACCGTAAAGTATTCGCAGCGCTGCGTCAATTGCCATTTCGACAATGCGTCGGGCGGGCATACTGTGGAACTCATCGAGCCGCAAGGTG
>DATGHS010000228.1:0-7198 GCA_035307785.1 Gemmataceae bacterium | reverse complement strand
GTTCTGAATAAGAATTCGGTCACCAGCACCATTTCCAGCGGCCCGCTCGGCATTACCGCGATTGGCCGGCCTTTTATCAACGCGAATACGGCGGCAGCCGGCACCTTCCTGGTGGCGGCACCGAACGTGACGCCCGGCACGGCCGGCGATGTCGGCTCTGCGACGGGATTTTCGACCTCGCAGCTGTGGACGGCGGAAATTAACTTGCTCTTCAACCTGTATCGCGATGAATTCTGGACCTGGAACGCGATGATTGGCTTCCGGCACTTTGATCTGGCGGAAGTGATCCAGGTGAATTCTACGAGCACGCAAGGCCCGGCTGGATCTCCCCCGTATTTCTTCCTGGGTGCTGCCCTGGCCCCAGGTCAGATTGAAACTATCAGCGACCGGTTTGGCACTCAGAACCGGTTCTACGGCGGCAACCTGGGCACCGAAGTAGAATACCGTTATCACCGAATTACGATCGACGTTCGCAACGATGCTGCCATCGGTTCTATGCGATCCACAGTGGATATTGTGGGCACGACCACCGCCACCACAGCTGCCGGGGTTCCGTTGGCCGGCAGTCCGGCCAATGGCGGCTTGCTGGCCTTGCCGACGAACATCGGCGGCCGCATTCAGAACAACTTTTCGGTCGTCGAACAACCAGGCATCCTCGTCGGCTACCAGTTTACGCGCGGCTTGAAATTCGCTGTCGGCTATGATTTTATCTACGCCTTTAACGTGGCTCGGCCCGGCTTGCAGATTGACCCGGGCATCAATCCGAACCTGCAACCATCCAGCGCGACGTTCGGCGCGCCCGGTGGAACGGCACGGCCGGCACCGTTGTTTGCCTTGACCGATTACTGGGCTCAGGGCGTGAACTTCAGCTTGACGGCGCGCTATTGAGAGCATTTCACCCCGCAGCCTCGAAGACTCGACTGCGGGCTTGAAGGGACACAGGACTGCAAGCCCGCACGCGAGTCTTGGAGCGTGCGGGGTATGAAACCTAGGAAGCACGACGGGGTCGATACGGGGACGGCAGATAGGAGCAATCCATGCGTAAGGGACTACTCGGCTCGATTGCAGCTTTGGCAGCCAGCGCCGGCCTGGCCTGGTCACAAGCACCGGCCCAGCCCATGGGCGGCATGCCGGCGAGTTTGCCGGTCATGCAGGCCCAAGTGCAAGTGGATCCGCTAGGCGCTCCGGTCGCCAACGGCGCTGCCGCCCTGGCCAACCCGAATCTGATTGCCCCTCCGCAAACCGACATGTCCGGTCCCGGCGGCACGCCCGGCTTCCTTTGCGACCGCTTCTATGTCAACGGCGAGTATCTCTTCTATTTCGTCAAGAACATGCCGCGGACTGTGCCGCTCGTCACCACCGGGCCCGCCCCGGGCGTGGCGGGCATAGGCGGCACGCTTGGTGCGCCTACGACCGTCACCCTTTTCCCCACCCAGGACATTAATTTCGATCCGGAATCCGGCGCCCGCTGGTCCATCGGTTACTGGTTCGACTTCGATACGCGCTGGGGTTGGGATTTCACCGGCATGGTGCTCGGCCGCTATTCGCAGAATTACAGCGTCGCCACCGGTCCCCAGGTCTTGTCCCGGCCTTTCTTCAACGTGTTCACCGGGCTTGGCGATGCCACGCCGGTTGCGGCCCCGCTCGGCAACAACACCCAGTCGAGCGGCCAGATCAATGTCAATCTCAACAGCCAGCTCTGGGGCTTTGATTCGAACATGAAGTGGAAGCTGTTCGGCGACTGGGACCGTTACTTCGGCGTCATGCTCGGCTACCGCTTCGCGGATTTGAGTGAGAGCCTGAACATCGCCACTCGCCGATTTGGATTCCGCCAAGGCGCCACCGCCGACTTCTTCGGCCAACTCTTCACGGCACCCGGCACGCTCAATGAAATTGACGTGACCGATTTCTTCGGCACGCACAATGTCTTCCAAGGCGGCCAGGTGGGCTTTGACTTCCAGTACGCGTATCAACGCTGGTTGTTCAGCGGCTATGCGAAGTGCGGCATCGGCGTGACCCATGAAATCCTGAACATTCAGGGCAACTCAGCCTTGATTCCGACGGCCGGCGCCACGCCGAACGTTGCGCAGGGTGGCCTGCTCGCCACGGCCAGCAACATTGGCGTGTCGACCCTGAATCAATTCGCCGTCATGCCGGAAGGCAATCTTCAGCTCGGTTACCGGATTGCCCGCAACTTCACGATTTCGCTCGGATATGACTTCGAGTACCTGAGCCGGGTGATTCGCCCGCTCGATCAGGTTAACATCAACGTGAATCCAAACCAGGTGCCAACGAGCTTTGGCGTACCGCCAGCCGGTTCGACCATCGTTCAAAACGGCTCCGGCTTCGGCTTGGCCAATGGCGCACCGGTGAATCCGGTCCGGACCTTTACGCAGTCGGACTTCTTCGCCCACGGCGCCGACGTGATGCTGACTTTCCACTATTGATCGTAACAGCCGCTTGCGGCTTCGCGCTCACTCGTTGTGACGGAGATTCCGTCAACAGTTGCCTGAGCGCGAAGCCGCGAGCGGCCTTTATGTCTGTCCAAACTTCAGCACTTCCGCCTTGGCAATTCGCACGTAGTCGGCCAACGGCATGATGATCGAATCGGTGAGCGAGCCCGCGTTAAAGGCAATCACTTCATTGGCTAAAATCGACGGATCCAGGTAAAGCGGCAACTTTAAGATCGGCGCGCCGAACGGCGGCACCGAGCCGGGAACCAGGCCCGTAAGCGCCAGCAATTCATCCTTGTCGGCGAAGCGCGTTTTCCTCACGCCGAAGTGTTGCTTGACCGCGGCCGAGTCGAACTTCAACGCGGCACTGAGCACGAAGAGGCGAAAGTCGTCGCCGACTTTCACGACCAGCGCCTTGCCGCCGACTTGCACCGGTTCGCCGCGCGCCGCGGCCGACTCTTCCGAGGTGAAGGTGGGTTGATGCGCTACATGGCGGAACTTGACGTTCTCGCGCTGGAGCCAATCGACGATGGCTTGGAAGGTGGGGGTGGACATGAAAGAGTTTGCCGCTTACGGCTTAGCGCTCGCGAGCGCTAAGCCGCAAGCGGCGTTCGGATCACTATTTATTCACTGCCGCCTTTCGCTTGGCTTCGAACTTCAGCGCTTCCTCGGCGGAGATCAGGCCATCGCCGTCTTCATCGATTTCCTTGAATTCCTCAGGCGAGCCAAGGAATTCCCGGCGCGAAACGTCGCCGTCCTTGTTGCGATCCATCTTCTGGAACCAGATCGGCCCCTTGCCGACGGTGCGGATCAGCTGGCCGCCCATGCCATCGAAGGCAAAGACTTGCACGCCAAAGCGGCCGTTCGACGGCCCCTGGCTCACGCTCATGCGGAATTGCCGGGGCAAATCCGTGCGCTCGATGAAACCGTGGCCTTGCTTATCGAACTTCGAGAAGTTCTTGCCAAAGTTAATGACCTCGCGCTGGCTGAGCCGGTTGTCGTGGTTCGTGTCGATCAGGCTGAACAGGCTGCGGCCCTGGTCGACAATGGTGATGTACGTCTGGCTGCCCGGCCCGCCGGTGATCGCTTCGAAGAACGTCTTCAGTTCATCGATCGTCAGCCTGCCGTCGCCATTGCGGTCGGCCTCATCAAAGACATTCACCAGGAACTGAATGTTGGGGTTTTCCTGCAGTTTTTCCTTCGTGACGTACTTATCGTCCCCGGCGGCAATCTTGAACTGTTCCAGGTAAAACTGCGCATTGCCGTCGAAATTGCGGTTGTACTGCCCGCCGACGCGGGCCAGCTCGAGAAGGGCATCGGGCATGGTGACGCGCAAGACACCGTCGACCCCGGCCTTGGCAGCCTTGGCATACGGCATCCCGTTACCAGCCGTCTTCACCAGCCGCACGCCGGCCGGCTCGCTGCCAAAAGATAAGATCCGGCCGACGCCTTCGGCCATGTCGCCAAGCTGCACGTCGAATTCCAGATCTGGTGGCCGCTGCAACCATTGCGCGAGCAGGGCTTTTTCCTTTTCGTCGAAGAGCTTGGTCACGAAGCCGGGCAACCCCGGCGCACGACCGAATCCGGCCGGCCACGGGGCCAGCGGCATGCGGCCGAGCAGCTGCTTGATTTGCTCTTCGAGCGGCTGGGCAGGATCGAGACTGATGAAAGCAGTCGCCGGCGGTGTTTGTGGCCGCGGCGGCCCCCCCATAAATGCTTCTTGGATCACCTCCGCATCCCCGTAGTACGGGTTGGGCTGCCGCTGCATGAGTTCCTGCACACTGATGATTTCATCTTCATCGGTGTCCAGCTTCATCAGCACCATCCAGGCGTCTTTCACATCCTGCGGCGTGAGCTTGCCGTCGGCCTTCTTGTTCAGGTGCTTGTACAGGGCGTCGGTGTATTGCTCGGCCTGCCGGTTGGGCGGCTGAATTTGCACCTGGAGCGGCTGGAACTGGCTTTTCCGGAAGTACGCGCCAAACTCCTCGCGGCTGATCTTGCCGTCTTTATTGGTGTCGATCTCCGCGAAGTTGATGCGCTGATTGCCGCCGCCACGCCGGCCGCCATTGAAAATGATGTTGAAGCCCATGTTGTACATGTTCGGCGGCAGCAGCTTGGCCGCTTCCTGCGGGCTGAGGTAACCGTCGTTGTTCACGTCGTAGTAGACGAAGAGCTTATCGAGAAACGCATCCCACGCCACCGTGGGCGACTTGCCGTTGATGGAAACATGCAAGCGCATGCGCAATGGTTGCGGTGCATGCAGGAATACGAGATCTTGAATGTCTTCTTTTGGAACTGGCACAAGCCGCGGCTTGACCGCAAGCTTTTCAACGACGACAACCGGCTTTGGCGGCACGGTGACCTTTTCCACCACGATCACCGGCTTCGGCAGCACGGTGAGCTTCTCGACTGGCTCCGCGGCAACCACGAAGGTTGCCGCTGCCATCAAGACAGCGCCGATGATCCCCAATCTGGTTCCCACGCTCTGCGCGGGAACCCAAGGGCACGACCTTGTTCTGGCGCCATCTCCTCTCGTTGTGGCACGGTCTCCTGACCGTGCCACTCCGCCGCCAACCCTTGTTGTGGCACGGTCTCCGGACCGTGCCACCCCGCCGCCGAGTGGCACGGTCAGGAGACCGTGCCACAACTCTGTCAGGAGACCGTGCCACACCTTTTTGCATGTCTCACTTTTCATGACAGCGCCTCCTTGATCGGCTTGGAGTCTTTATCCACAATGCGAATGGGGCGGTTGACGTTGGACATGTTCTGCTTCTTGTAATCGACGCCGGTGGCGAGGCACACCGTGGCGAGCAGGTCTTGCGCCGTGGTAGGCCGATCCTCGACTTCCATGCCGTCGGGGCTGGTCTTGCCGATAACCTGGCCGCCTTTGATACCGCCCCCGCCGATTACGGTGCTCCAGGCATTGGCGAAGTGATCGCGGCCTTTCTGCGGCGTGATGCGGGGCGTACGCCCAAACTCGCCCATCCAGACGAGCGTGGTGGTTTCCAGCAAGCCGCGTTGCTTCAGGTCTTCAATGAGCGTGGCGAAAGCAGGGTCCATGATGCCGCTGAGCTTCTTCACCGCCTCGAAGTTGCCCTGGTGCGTATCCCAGCCTTGCGGCGACTCGGTCGAGTAGCCGAGCGTGACTTCCACGAACGGCACACCGCGCTCAACTAACCGCCGGGCCAGCAAGCAGCCCTGGCCAAAGAGGTTGCGGCCATACTTGTCGCGCAGCTTTTTGTCTTCACCGCTCAAGTCGAAGGCCTTGCTGGTGGCATCGGCCTTCATGAGCCGGACCGCCTTGTCATAGGCGGCCATGTGGCTGCCGGTGGTGAGGCCTGGATGACCGGCGATGAAGCTGCCTTCCACATCTTTGAGCAGCTCCACACGATGTTCGGTTTGTTCGCGGGTGATTCCTTTCGGCGCCTGAAGGTCGGGAACCTTCAACGCATCATCGGTATAAGCGCCATTTTGGCCGAAGAAGTTGCCGTTGTCGGCCACCATGAGCGGAGCGTATTGCGGCCCCAGGAAGCCCGGGCTAAACGCCAGTTGAGACAGAAAGCGGATCGGCGCAATGCTGACGAAATTCGGCAGGTCGGCCGCCTCGTCGCCGATTTCCTTGGAAATGAGCGAACCGAACGTGGGAAATTCGATGCCCCCAACCGGCACGTTGCCGGTGCGCATCAGAAATGTCCCTCGACCGTGATCGGCTTCCTTAGTCTTCATGGAGCGAATGATGGCCAAATCCTTCATTTGCTGGGCCAACTTGGGCAAGTGCTCGCTGATCTTGATGCCGGGCACGCTCGTCGCGATTTCCTTGAACGGGCCGCCGTTCGGGTGGCCGGGCTTGAGGTCAAAGGTGTCCATCTGGCTGGGCCCGCCGCTCATCCATAGCAGAATGACCGAGCGCTTGCGCTGCGGATTCTTGGCGGTGTCGGCCGCAAGCGCCCGCAGCCAACCCGACATCGAAAAGCCGACGACTCCAAGAGAAGAATAACGAAGCCAATCACGACGAGAAAGCATGAGTGTACTCCCGAGGAAAGAGAGGACACAAAGATCACAACGGAGACACAAAAATCACAAAGAAATTCATGAGATCATTTACTTCTTTGTGTTCTTTGTGCCTCCTTTGTGCTCTTTGTGTCCTGTTTTGAATTCGATTAATGGTTCACGCGAAATTCCACGCTATTCAGCAACGTCCAGAACACATCGCCCATGCGTTGCTCCTTTTTGGCGGCGTCGCCGGTTCCGATGTGCTTGACCAGTTTCTCCAATTCCTGCGCCCGCGGCTTGCGGCCAAGGGTCGCAATGTACATCGCCTCCACTTTGCGCGGCGTGCCCATGTAGTCCGACTTGGCAATGGCCTGGAATGTGCGGCTCTGATCCAGATTCTTCTGTGAGTCCGCCGCGCTGGTCACGAACTCACCGTTCATGAGCATCAGCGCCTGGAGAATCGACGTTTGCGATTCTGTCGGCTTGTTCGTGGAATTGAACTTGCTCATGAACTGCGTGCGCGGCGAGTTGCCGCCAAAGATGATGCCTGGCCGATTTCGCGTCGGGTCGGGGTAACTAACGGCCGTGGCCAGGCTGTCGAACAGCTGGTCGCCGTTCATTGCTTTTACCGGCATGCGGGCGAATAGCCGCTTGTCGGCCGTCTGCGAAGTATTCGCCAGCGCGCTGGTGCGCTGATACGCCTCGGTGGCCGTGATGGCCCGGATGAGAAACTTCACGTCGTATTTCGAAGC
>DATGHS010000227.1:0-10511 GCA_035307785.1 Gemmataceae bacterium | reverse complement strand
AAAAAATCCCATGCGCTCATCCATGGCATCGTAAACGCGCACGGTCGAGTGCCACGGTCCGGCTGGAAAAACCACCCGAAAAACCAAGGCCGGCTCCGGGAATTCGCGAACTTCCAACTGCCGGCCGCGCCAAGATCGTGGAAGAAACCGGCGTAATCCTTGTGGAGGAGTTTCCTCGGCCACGCCTATCTGTTCGCCGGTTTCCGGCCGCAATATCGCGGCGTGCACGGTCGCTCCACCCCGCACTCGTGCATGGATTCGATACCGGGGGAAATCCAGCATGGAACTCCTTGCACGAGATTCGGTTGACTCTTGTTTTTTTAGGGAAAGAGCCGAATAGCGGCGTCGGGCGGCCGACTTGGACGCTTCCTGCGCAATTGCTAAGCAAAAAACTACCCACTTTGCCGCCTTCGACTTTTTTGCCCGAAACTACGGAAACGACAACTTTCTTACCAGTTTGCAAAGAAGCGATTAGACCGCTTATTTTCCCTGGACCGATTTGCCGGGATTTGTCGATGGAACCGCGTCGGAACTCGGTTTTCCAACGCAGTACGTCATTCCCAGGAGCCAGTCTCATGATGGCACGGGCGCGCGCTATCGGCATGTTGGTCCTGTTCGTCGGCCTTCTACCGGTAACCACACTGCGAGCTCAGGTGGACGGCGATGGGGTTCCCGAGTATCCGCTTGCCGCCAGCCTTCCGAGGGCGGTAAAGATGCCATTGCCCGTAACGTTTGGCGCAAATGACACTCCCGCGGAGCAACCGCATCCCATTTTGCAGAAATTTGATGTGAACCCGCCGCAGGAAAGCGCGGAGCAAGCCCAGGTCAAGTTGCCCGAGGATCAACCAGCTTTCGATCCAACCAGTCCAGCCATGAGCGTCTTTTGCGACCCGCAGTATTGCATGACCGACCGCTTTCCGGCAGGACAATGGGCTGTGCAGTACGTCACGAGCGTGCTATTCACGCCCTACCTCTTTGGCGTGCCCGTGCAAATATATCAAACTCCCATGAACCTCTTGATGGAGAACGTTCGCTTTAGTCGCGTGATTCGCGGAAACGACCCCAACCGGTTTCTGCGCGGCAGCTCGGAGTTCGTGGTGGAACTGCACACGGTTCCGATCCTTTCGGGGCCCGGCTCGATCATCATCGGTGGCGCAGTGTACGGCAGATACAATTTCTCGTTCACGAAGCGCGAACGGCTGGTCTTCTACTTGCAGGGCGGCGGCGGGTGCATGTATTCGGATTCTTACCTGAGTCCGAACGCCAGCCTTGTGAGCGCGTTCAATTTCATCATCCACATCGGCGGCGGTTGCCACTATTTCTTAAGTCCTTCGTTTTCGTTGGACTTGGAAAGCTCCTTCTATCATTACTCCAACGGCGGCATCGTGATGCCGAATATCAGCGTTAACGGCGCCATGGAGTTTATTGGTTTCACCTATTACTTTGGAAGAAATTGATTCTGACGTACCCGCACGGCATCGTCATTTTGCTTTGGGTATGCCGGCGTCCTTGAGGATCTTGTCGAAGGCGGGTTCCGGCGATTTGTCTACCAGTAATCCGGACACTTTGCCGGGTCCTGTGAACACTTTGAATTGATGACATTCGAAGCAGATTACAAGTTCCACCGTCTTGCCGTCATGTGTAGCGCGAATTCCGTGCCGGGGATTGAAACATTTGGCGGGACGAATCTCGCCCTCCATCCCCTTGGCTAACGAGTCCACAAGCTTTTGGCGAGCATCGGCTTCCTTAACTGACGTCTTGCCAAGCACCTTGTACCCATGAAAAGCATCCTTGGACGTGTCGACTCTGGAGTCCGGGTCGAGCGACAGCAGTTCAAACGTCTCCGCATTCGCGAGGACGTTTACCACTTCGTCGGGAAGTTTGTTATCCTTGGCAGTTGCCGGCGGCGATGCGGCCGCCAACACTGCCCCAACTATGGTCACCGCGGGAATTGACCGCATGGCCAGGCTCCCAGTGGAAAGAAATCGGGCTCGCAATTCATGCCGCCACGCAGCAAAGTCATTCTCTGGCATATGATATGTTGATATCCGAATCATTTGCATGAAAGCCTGGGGTAGTCCTATGTGGCCGGAAGCTCAGCGTGTGCAAGATCTGCTGGCTCAGGCAGGCCAAGGCCGGCCGCAGGCCGAGGATGAATTGTTGGCGCTGTTTCGCGAGCCGCTGCGGCGGGCCGTCGAGCTTCGCCTGGATCCGCAACTGGCCCGGCGCGAAGACGCCAGCGATATCGTGCAAAAGGTGCTCTTCGACGCGCATCGCCGGCTAGCCGAGTACCTCAAAGACCCGCGGATGCCGTTTCATCTTTGGCTTCGACAAATGGCCCAGGACCGCATCATCGATACTTACCGCCGGCACAAGGAAGCCGCTCGCCGGAGTATTGACCACGAGCAGCCGCAACGGCCGCCGGCCTGGACGTCGCAGTCATCCGTACAGCTGCTGGGTCAACTAATGGATCGGGAGCGAACTCCGGCTTCCGCAGTTTTACAGCAAGAACTCCAGCAGAAGTTGCAAGCGGTGCTCAAAACGCTCGATGACATGGACCGGGAAGTAATCTTGATGCGCTATTACGAGCAGTTATCCAATCAGGAAATCGCGGCCGCGCTGGGTCTCACGGAAGCTGCCGCGTCCATGCGACACCTGCGCGCTTTGCGCCGGCTGAAAGAGGCGCTCACGGGTAGTTGATGACCCAAGTTCGCATGAAAATCAAGCAATCACCCGATGATTTTGTCGTGGAGGAACTTACCGACGTTGTTCCTGGAGATGGTCCATATGCTTTTTATCGGCTGGAAAAATCAGGGTGGA
This sequence comes from Gemmataceae bacterium, assembly GCA_035307785.1. Lineage (GTDB taxonomy): Bacteria > Planctomycetota > Planctomycetia > Gemmatales > Gemmataceae > DATGHS01. The sequence goes on along the minus strand of DATGHS010000227.1, from coordinate 7,691 downwards.
CCACGAACGAAGCCCTCATGTCGATTCACCGCCGCTGGCGCATCGATTCAAGGGGACTATCCTACGGCGGCCTGAAGGATCGCCACGCGCACACGTTTCAATACCTCACGATCTTCCGTGGTCCGCGGCGCGATCTGTCGCAGGATACAATCTCGTTGACTTACCTTGGCCAGGTCCCCGAGCCGTACTCGGCGGCGAGTATCCGTGCCAATCGGTTTGCAATCAGCGTCCGCAATCTCACGCCGATGCAGGTCGAATTGGCGGGAAAGGCCGTGGCAGAAGTTCAGCACGATGGCGTCGCCAATTACTTCGACGATCAGCGGTTCGGCTCCGTATCGGTCGGCGGCGATTTTGTGGCACGGCAACTGGTGCTAGGGAGTTACGAGGCGGCACTGAAACTAGCCCTGGCTGAGCCGTATGAACACGATCGCGCCGCCAGCAAGCGCGCGAAGGCGACACTCCGCGAACACTGGGGCGATTGGCAAAAGTGCAAGCAAACGTTGCCACGTGGTCAAGCACGCAGCTTGGTGGATTATCTCGTATCGCACCCTACCGACTTTCGTGGCGCATTCGCCCGCGTGCAGCAAGACCTGGCTGGTTTGTACCTCTCTGCTTATCAGAGCTATTTGTGGAATCGGATGCTGAGAAACTGGCTAGAGAACCATCTTCCAGGCAATGAGCGTGTCGAGTTGCGAACCAAACAGGGGTCCTTCCCAACGCCGCGCGCCGTCTCGGCCGGCAAGCGCGGAATGCTCTCGAAGTTGTCGTTGCCACTTCCGTCGGCCCGGCTCGATTACTCCGATCAGATTCCCGATACACCGCCGGATTGGCCGCAGATTTTGCAATCCGTTCTTGCGGAAGAAAACGTTGACTTGAAGCAATTAAAACTGAAAGGATTGCGGCGGCCATTCTTTTCACGTGGCCTGCGCGCAGTGCTGTTTCAGCCGGAACAAATCCAGTGGACTGCCGATGTCGATGAGCGCAATTCCGGCCGGCAAAAACTGCTAATAACATTCATCTTACCCCGCGGCAGTTACGCGACCCTGGTCATCAAGCGGATAGCTTCGTGAATTGGCGGCGACGTTCGGCCTGCCGTCAAGGGAGTGATTTCCATGAATCGAGGAGGCGTCTTGGGAATTCGTCGTGCTTGACCGACAATATGACGTTGGTAGGATGATTAGAAGCTTGCTTCATGCCCCGGAAACTCGGCGAAAGTAGGTGACCTCGGCTCGATGCGAAGCCTGCGTTCGCTAGCCGCATGTGCAAGCGAAGCCGCGTTGCGTTTCCCATTCGTGGGTTGTCACGCCCTTTATTCGGCCGTTTGTGGCACCGACAGCCACAGGTGTAGTGACTGGAATAGGAGTCGCTCTCCGAAAGATCACCGGGGCCGGCGATTCCTCCGGCGCCCAGCTGTGAAATCGGTCGTTACCTGCGACGACAGATCACACCTTGGCGAGGGCAAACCGCATGCAGCAAGCTTGCGTGTCAACTTTGGCGGCGCCCCGAGCGCTAGTGACGGGAATCTATGCCGATTGCAAGGTTGGAGGTGTCGAAACTTGGTCTCTGCGAATGCTGCGCGACGCACGCCAGCGCGGACTGCGCCCGGTGGCTGCGTGGTTGCGCGAACCCGGCATGGCCGACGTCCCGTTTCAAGAGATTCCAGCCGAGGCGGCGCGACTGGGTGTGCCGGTTTTCAGTTGGCGCGGCTTTCAAGCAGCGTTGGCTGCTGTCCCCCTTGACCTGGCGCCCGCCTGCATTGTTCCCAATTACTCGTTGGAGCTTTACGCGCTGTGCGCCTGGGGGTCCAGCGGACAGCGAAACTTGGACATCCGCACGTTCGGCATGTGTCACACTGACGATCCCTGGTGGTACTGGCTGCTGTCGTTCTATGAGCCCATCATTCATCGCTTTATTGCTGTCAGCGACGATTGCGCCCGAGCTCTGGCGCGCATGATTCCACATCGCCAGGACGACATTGTCACGCGACCTTATGGAATTGATGTTCCCGTTGTGACCAAGCGCACTTACTCACCGCCGCACCAACCGCTGCAATTGTTGTTTGCCGGGCGGATTATCGAACACCAAAAACGTGTGTCGGACTTGCTTCGCCTCAGTGAAATCCTCGTTAAACGAGGCGTTGATTTTCGCTTACGGGTGGTTGGCGACGGGCCCAGCAAGGCCGCGTTTCTCCGACGCTGGGAGCAACTCGCCCCGGAGGTTCGCAGTCGTATTTGTACCGAGGCCAGCATTCAGCACCATGCCATGCCTGCACTGTTGCAGTCGGCCGATGTGGCGGTGCTAGTATCGGCATTTGAGGGGACTTCTATTTTTATGCTCGAGGCCATGGCCCATGGGACCGTGCCAGTGGTGACCGACGTTAGTGGCACCGCCGGGCTCGTGCATTCTGGCATCACGGGGTACCGGGTGCCCGTGGGCGATCTGGGAGCAATGGCTGATGCGCTGAGTGAGCTGGCGCGCGATCGGGTCAAGTTAGCGGCCATGGGGCAAGCGGCCCGGCGACAAGTCGAAGGTTTCTCTCAAGAGGCATATAGCGATTGGTTCTTCCAGTTGCTCGAAGAGTTGTGGAAAGAACCGCCGCGCCGGTGGCCGGACGGACGGCGGATCCTGCCATTCTCTCGCGAATTTTCCTGCCGATTGTTCGATTATTTCCCAGGCTGGTGCACGGGCCTAAAAAGCTTCCGCGAGACCATTTATCGCCGGTTCGGTATTTGACTGGCCTCAGGTCTCCGACAGGCCAAAACCAAACCACGCGCAGGCGCATCAGGGCGACACGGTCATCGCTTCCGTTGCGCGGCCAGCATGCGCGCGCTCCGCGAACTGTTCCATCACATCGCTAGCGCGCTTTACCGAATTCTCGTTCGGGAATCGCTTTTGCAAACGCCGGCAATTCTCTTGCACCTCGGCCGACTGCAAGAGGAATTCCAGATGCCGGGCCATTTCGCGCCCGTCGGTCGCTTTCCAATTGACTTTTCGGGCCACGCCAAATTCGATCAAGCGCCGGGCATTATCGGGCTGGTCGAAGTTCATCGGCACAAGCAGCTGGGGAATACCGGCGGCCAGCGCCTGCGATACGCTGCCGATGCCCCCGTGCGAAACCAGCGCCGCTGCACGAGGCAGGATCTTGCTAAACGGCACGTAAAGCTCGTGGTGCATGAACTCCGGCAGCTTCTCGGGCACTAGCTCCGCGAAGCGCGTCAGCAAGAGGCCGCGCCGTCCTAGCCGGGCACAGGCTTCCACGGCATGGGCAAAGAAATCGCTCGCATGTGCCATGCCGGTGCCGGGGCTAAACACGATCGGGGGCGCGCCCGCGCTGAGGAAATCGTTTAAGCCCGCGCTGATGGCGGCGCCGTCGCGGTCGTCTTCCATTGGGAAGTCGGTCAACACCGTGTGCGCAGGCCAGTCGGCAGGATAGGGCTCGACAAACCATTTCGGAAACAGCCCGACGATGAGCTGCGGCGATTGAATCCACCGATGAAAAACGCGCGCAACCGGCGGCAAACCCAGCTCTGCGCGCAGACGGTTGACTGGTTTCTCATACAGCGGACGGTAATACAGCAAATCGGCCACGCGAAAGTAAATGCGGTTGCCGAGTCCAGTGGGGTCCCAGCGCCGGAACAAGCCAACCAGATTGTGGACAGGCATGTCGGAAGGCGTTTCGACGCTGCGCAGGAGGAAGGGACAAATGTGTGAGCTGATCATGGGAATGCCCAGCTTTTCGTGGGCTATGCGCACGCCCATCCCGTTGACCGAGGCCACGGCCACGGTTCTTGCGGGGTCCGCATGACGAGCGACCAGTTCATATTGCTGTTTCAGATTATCGGTAAGAAATCTGGCGTTCTGCTCCAGCGCTTTACCGGCATCCCAGTAATCGGGCCCATGCAGCATCTGGTAATGATCATCATCGTGTAGGTCGATGAATTCCACGCCGTGCCGTTGGATCAGATCACGAAAGTGACTGTGCGTGACGAAGGAAACGTCGTGCCCTCGTTGGTGAAGGTCCTGGGCAATAGCCAGAGGCGGCAAAATGTCGCCCGTGCTGCCCTGCGCGACGAACAAAAAATGCGAATTCGCGCGAAACATGGCAGTGAATCCCAGAAGTTGGAGTCTTCAAGCAAAAGCGGCCATCTCCATCAGCGCGTAGACCGCGGGCGCGCTGCGACGTACCAACAAATCAAATGAACGCGGCTAGACTCCTGGCATCACGCGAGGAACCAGACGGGAGGCAGTGACAGCCGTGGCCACCGTAAAAGAAATCTTCAATTTGGGCATGCGCCAACCGGTCCCCACGTGGAACCGCGAGCCACGAATGAAAAGACAATCAGACGAGTGACAACGGATTGTCATTCTTCGTGAACATTGTCGTCGCGGACATTGTTGAACTCATCCTATCGGCATGCAAATGCTTGTCAAGCTATTTGTGCTTCGCGGCTGAACGGTCCTCTTGGCTGCACGCCAAAACTCTCCCTCAAAAAGCCGATAACGCGCACCGGCCGAGCCGCCGAATTCATCCGCAGATTGGGCGAGGCTCGCAAATTCAGGAATTGATTGCAATTTAATCTGTGTAATCTGGAAAATCTAAGGATTAACTCTTCATCATTTACATGCCTTCAAAAACGCCACTAAATCTGCCAGGTCCTGTTTGCTCAGCTGCTGATCCAGCCCTGCCGGCATGACCGAGACTTTGCTCGGTACCATCTCTTCAATCTCATCATGCGCGATGTGCTTCTCTTCCGTGGCGTTCAGCACCAGGTGGATCGCCTCCGGCGCGTTGCCGCGCAGGAGGCCGTTGAATTGCTTGCCGTTCTTCAGCGTGACCATCACCGGCTCGTAGCCCTGAGCTATACTGGCGCTGGGAAACATAATCGACTCGAGCAAATCGCGCTCGCTGCGGATCGAGCCGACGCGCGTGAGGTCCGGCCCCACCTTGCCGCCCACGTAGCCGATGGCGTGGCACGAGATGCAACTGGCTTTCTGGCTGTTGAAGACGACTTGGCCGCGGCGAATGTCTCCGTCCTTCAGCGAGCCGAGCAGGGTTTCAAGCTTGGCCTTTTGCTTCTCGGCGTCGGCATTGAGTTTCTTGAAGAGCGCTTGGGCGTTCTCTTTCGTCAACACGCCGTACTTGGCGACGATCTTCTTGAGGATGTCGGAGCGAATTGCGGCTTGGGCCGGGGCGTTCGAGAGAGCGCCGATTAACGTCACACCGACTTCGTCGTCGTTAGATTGCGCGAAGGCTTCCAGCAGCAAATTTATTTCCATTGGGCCGACGCTGCGGAAGGAGTCGGTGAGTTTGGTGAGCTGCGATTTGCTGAGTTTTGCGTGGGCCAGTATTTCAGCGGCGAGCGAACGTTCGGCGACCGGCTGGTCTGATCCGAGATGGTCAATCAGAAACGAAACCAGGTTGTCCGACGCCTCTGCCACGCCACCGGGAATCGCGGCGAGCGCATTAAGTCGAGCCGAGGCCGGCTGCTTGCTGTCGTTGCCAATGGCCATAAGTGCGGCGGCCAACTTCGCGGGCCGTTGTTTGCCCCAGGGTAGGGCGCGAGCTGTGGCGATTGCGTCAAGCAGCAAGTCGACGTTGCTTTCGGCCAACACTGTGATTAGCGCGGATTGCCAAGCGCCCGGCACCTGCTTCAAGCTAGTTTGTGCCATACTACGAAGCGCAGTTTGTCGTGCTTTGACAATGGCCTTCGTATCTCCTACGGCTTCTGCGAGCAGCTTTTGAACAGCCTCGGATTTCGCCTGCTTCGCAAGCTGCCGAGCCAGATCGTCGCGCTCTGCTGGAGGCAGATTCGTGGATCGCAACCGGGCGCTGAAGAAACCTGTTAGCTGACCGCCCCAATCCGTGTGTCGGTCGATGATCCATTTGGCCGTTCTCCGTGTAGCAGCATCTGTGGAATCGAGTTCGTCGGAAATGGCCTCGGGATCGAGTTTGCCCCCATCCATTTGGTCCATCGCTATCATCGCGGCCCGGCGCGTGCCAGCTATCGGGCTTTCAACCATACTCCCCGTCTCTTTAGCATTGCCAATCTCAATCAAAGCGTAGATTATCGAATGTTCCAAGACCCGATCATTCTTTGCCCCCGCTGCCATCAGTAGGCCCAGCGAGTCTCGTTTTTCGCCCATTCTTCCTATCGCTTCGGCGGCGGCACGCCGTGTGTGAAGCGAAGTATCCCACAATCGTTGCTGCAAAGTTGAAAGCGCCTTTTTATCTCGCCAAAGTCCGGCGGAATGAATAGCAGCCAGACGCACGCTCTCGTCCTTATTGGTTAACTCCCACCAAGCGTTGGAACGTGCCCACGGCTTGTCCACGCGGGTCCAGGCCCAGATTATGTTGCGGCGTCCCTGGATGGAATCCGCCCGACCAGCGATATCCTTAAATTCGGTCGCGGCTAGTGTCTCAATAGTTCGACGCTGCACGGCCGGGCGAGGATCTTCTAGCAACGAAAGGTCCAGCGTCTTCGCCCAATCGATCTTCAGTCCTCGCGCATCCTCCACCTTCGGCGCATCCACCTTCCGCACGCGGTAGATCGCCCCCGCCACGTCGGGCTTCACCAGGGCCGAGGTGGGGCAGCAGAGCTTGTACCAGCCGCCGGTGTCGAGGATGAGCAGGCTGCCGTCAGCGTCTTCGAGCACATCCGTGGGATGGAAATCGAGGCTGCTGCTCACGAGCCAGTCTTCGTCCTTGGTGGTGAACGTGGCCCCGCTGGGCACGAGCACGTGCCGCGTGACTTTCCGCATGTTGAAGCAGCAGCAGAACAGGTTGTCCTCGTAGTCCGGGCCGAACGATTTCGACTCGTAGCGGTGCAGGCCGCAAGGGGCGGCGGGGCCGAGGTGTGTCATGATCGGCATGAGATCGGGGCCGGTCCATTTGTGAACCGGGTCATAAATGACATCGTGGTCTTTGCCGTAGATGCCGCCGTAGATGACGTGGATGAGACCGTCGCGCTTGCCGCCGCCGGGGTGCTGGAAGAAGGTGCCGCTCACGATCATTTCGCCGCCGGGCGTGAACGTGAGGCCGACGGGGTTGTCCATGCCGCCGGTCATCACCGGCTCCAAGCCAGAGCCATCGGGCCGGCAGCGGAAGATATGCGAAGCCCGCGTGGTGAACGGTTTGCCGTTGATGGTGTAGAACTGCGCCGCGAATGCGCCCTTGCACCAGTAGATCCAGCCGTCGGGGCCACGATAGGGACCGTGCAGGTCGTTGGCGCAGCCGGTGAGCGTTTTGCCTTTGAACCATTCCTCGCGCTTGTCGGCGATTCCGCTGCCCTTGGTGTCGGTCAACTTCCAAATGCTGGGCGGGGCGGCCACGTAGAGCGAGCCGTTCAGCCACATGGCGCCTTCGGTAAACGGTAACTCATCGGCGAATACTTCGCTCTTGTCGAAGCGGCCGTCGCCCTTCGAATCGGTCAGCCGCAAGACGCGGAAGAGTTTTTTCTGTTTGGCCACATCTTCCCGGCTGACATTGGCCGGCGCTTCGGTGACGTAAAGCCGGCCTTCTTCATCGAAATCGGCCGAGATAGGCCGGTTCATGAGCGGAGGCCCAGCAGCGAGTTCGATGGTGAAGCCGGCGGGCAGCGTGAAAGTCTGGCCGTTGAGTTCAACCTGGTGCGTTTGCCGTTCCTGAGCCAACGTTGCCGTCGTGGACAAAACGGTGAAGCCCATGACATACA
>DATGHS010000226.1:0-31361 GCA_035307785.1 Gemmataceae bacterium | reverse complement strand
ACGCTAACGGAAAATGTACCTGCTCAGGCAAGCGATCCAGCACCGCCACAGTGTGCTCCCAAACATTGCCATGCGGGACAACCGGCGCCAGGAGGCCCACCTCTTTCATCAGCCGCACGCCGCGAACGCGGTTTCGATTCGTCAGTAGCTTGCGCAATTCGTCGGCAATGCGCTCGGCACTTACGATGGTAATCTGCGAAGCCATTTCGCGAATCGCGTTCGCCGTGGCGGGCTCGATGGTAAGCTCGAAGCGCGCGGCAAAGCGAACGGCCCGCAGCAGCCGGAGCTTGTCTTCGCCAAAGCGCTGCCGCGGGTCGCCGATGGCGCGCAAAATCTTCGCCTTCAAATCCGCCTGGCCGCCGACGTAATCAATGAGTCGGTTTTCCACTGGATCGAAGAACATGCCGTTGATGGTGAAGTCGCGGCGGCGGGCATCTTCTTCGGCCGAACAGAAGCGTACGCTGGTCGGCCAACGGCCGCTGTCGTAGGGACCATCAACGCGAAACGTCGCCACCTGGACCTTCAGGAACTCGTCTTCGACTTTCGGCCCCAGCACTTCCACCACGCCAAAACTCACGCCCACGGCCACGGTGCGGCGGAAAAGCTTCTGCACCTGCTCGGGCCGGGCGTTGGTGGCCACATCGTAATCGTGTGGTTCGAGGCCTAGCACCTGATCGCGCACGCAGCCCCCGGCCCACAATGCCTCGAACCCGGCATCGCGGAGCTTGCGGACGACGTCCAGGGCAAATTCGCGCTCGGTGGTCATGGTGTTGGATTGTCCCTGGTAATGCCGCAAGTGACAAGAGCGAGAATGTAGAATGTAGGGTGGGTGGAGCACGGATGCGCAACCCACCTGCTTGTTCCGGTGGGTTGCGCATCCATGCTCCACCCACCCTACAAGCGCTGCTCAATTTCGGTTAAAGTAATATCTGCTCCATTCCAAAGACACGAAGCCGGCCAGCGAGGTTATGAACGACGAAGCGTTTCTGGAAACGATCCGGCAAAATCCGGAAGACGACGCCCCCCGCCTGGTCTACGCCGACTGGCTGGAGGAGCAAGGCGACATCCGGGCCGAGTTTCTGCGCCTGGAAGTGCAATGGGCGCATGGGAAAAGGGCACAGTTGAATGCGCCGATTTTGAAGCGCATGGAGAAATTGCGGGCAGAGATTGAGCCGAATTGGTTGGCGTGGGTGGAGCGGGCGAAGCGTTTTTCGGTGTATTGGTCGAATGAAACTTGTGGGACGCTCGTGATCAACGGCGAGATGGGAAATCCTTTGCGCTTCGTAGGCCACGCCCTAAGGTATCGTGAGCCGTCTCGATTACTTGAAGTGTACCGAGGCGCATATCTATATCCTATCACGGTCTTTAATCGGCGACTGATGGTCATTGGACGAATGCGCGTCCGAGAAGCCACCACGTTGGCAGCTTTTGCGACAGCCCGGCCGGACCAGGCTCGCCTGTTGCCTCACGCAGCCATTCAGTGCGTGCTCATTGGCGAAGGCGGTACGCCTCAGCGCCTCGACCGAGTAATGCCACTGCCAGCCGTTTCGCGTTTGACTTTTCGCCATAACGGCAAGGAGCGCATGCTCAACCACTTGCGGAACGGAGAATTGATGCATTCGGTCGAATTGCAAGGGACGTTTCAGCTGACCCAGTGCACCGCCATGGACTTCGAGCGCCTGTTGGCCGGACTTCCATTTCCCGATCTGCCGGAAGAGGCGGGGTTGTTTACTTAATCGTGCCCGCACTCGCGGGCGGCGCAGTGTACGATCCAAAAGTCGCAAAGTCATTCAAAAATGGATTTGATTTCACGAAATCGCGTTTCGTTTCATGGGGGGTGTGTGTTTTTCGGTGAAATGGAAACGAAACGCCCGTGCCGCGTCTGGTAGTACAGGTTGTTTCCTGAGCAACAAGGTCTCGTGGTGATATTTACCGCCCTGGTGACGCTGTCCGCGCTATTGCCCGCTGTCGAAGCGCCTCTGGTGGGCCGTCCGCGCGAGCATTTCTACAACGCCGTCGGCCAACCGGTGCGAGTGGATTTGAGCGCGACGCCGACCGACGTTCGCGTGGAAGATGAGTTGACGTTGACAATTCAGATTTCTGGGGCCGCGAACCCGGAGCAAGTAGAGCGGCCCGATTTGCGAACGCTCGATGAATTCGCGAGCCGCTTTCACATCGACGATATCGATGAAGATATTCCAAAGGAAACCGCGCCCGGCATGCGCACGTTCCGTTACCGGCTGCGGCCCAAGAATGACCAGGTGCAGTTAATTCCGCCGCTGCTTTTTCGCTATTACGATCCGAAGCTCGATTACTTCCCGACCACAATTTCCGACACAATTCCACTCCATGTTCGGCCACGAACCGTGGCTGAGTCCATCGGCATGCCGATGCAGGAGCCGGAGTTTCTCTTTCACATTGCCGAAGGACCGGCCGTGCTGGCGCGGCAATCACCGCGCTCCGGCTGGCCGGAAATGCTGCTGGCCTTCGTCGTGCCGGGACTTGCGTGTGCCGGCTGGTACGGCTGGTGGCGCTATCGGCATCCCGATGAGGCGAAGCTGGCGCATTTGCGCCGCAGCCGGGCAGTGCGGCATGCGCTGGATGAGCTGCGACGGCTGCATGAAATCTCCGCCGCGCGCATGGCCGATGCGGTTGCGCGCATCATGCGTGGCTATTTTCACGAACGCTGGGACTTGCCCGCCGCCGCCGGAACCCCAGCCGAAATCGCGCAATACCTGCAACGGCACTTGCTTCCGGCGGCGCTGATCGAGCAAGCACGCACATTTTTCCAAGAGTGCGATGCGGTTCGCTTTGGCCCACCCTCCATGAGCGCGCCCGAATTGCCGGAATCGGCCAAGTCGCTGCTGGTGGCGTTCGAGAGCATTGCCGTCGGCGAGTCTACAGGCGCTGGGTTCCGGCCGCAGGTAATGGTCAAGGCTAGCGTGTTGATCGTGGCCTTCCTATGCGGTTTTTCCATCGTCTTCGCCGCCACGGCAAACGAGCAGGGCATTGCGGAAGAAGCGGAAACCGCGTTTTATGCCGGCGTGGCCCAGCGCGAAAATGATGCGAGAGCACGGCCTCTGTTTCACCAGGCCGCCGAGAGGTTTGCGGAATTGCGGCGACTCGGCACCGATTCGCCGGGGGTGCATCGCAGCGAAGGTAATGCGCGACTGCTGTCGGGCGATTTGCCACGGTCCATCCTCGCCTATCACCGTGGCCTGCGCTTGGACCCCGACGATGCACAGTTACGACAAGCCTTGGCGTATGCCCGCTCTCGTATTGAATTCGCGACACCGGAAGATCGTGCAGCGCTCTCGCCGCGCGAGGAATCGCTGCACCTGCTCAGACTTGGCTTGCGCCGCTGGGGATTCTGGGTGATTGCCGCATTGTCGGCCACCGGCTGGATCGCCGTGGTGCGCTGGCGCATCACGCGCGAGGGTAGTTGGGCAGGGGCGGGGGGGGCCGTTCTTGCGCTAGCCATTCTCGTGATTAGCGCACGTGTCGAGGAGTTTTGCGTTCGGCAAACCGAATCGCACAAGTCTTTCGCCGTCGTGCAGCGGACGAGCATTCTTCGCAAAGGCGACGGACCATCCTTTGCTCCCCGGCGCGATGCACCGCTGCCGGCCGGAGTGGAACTGATTATCCGCCAAGAACGCGGTGATTGGCTTCAAGTGGAACTGGCCGACGGCACGCTCGGCTGGCTGCCAAGCGTTGCCGTATTGCGCGATTGAGTCCGAGCCATGCAGGAAGCGCAGCGAGGTGGCCGGCAAGCGACGACCGCGTACCGCGCTGCGTGTTCGGCTCTGACAGTCCATAGAATATCGTCCATTCTTTGATTGTTACCTTCCGAGACCTTTCATGAAAGCATTAGTCAAGCGGCGGGCGGAACCTGGCCTGTGGCTCGAAGACGTGCCCGAGCCGCCCATCGGGCCGAACGACGTGCTCATTCGCATCGATCGGACCGGCATCTGTGGGACCGACTTGCACATTTATAACTGGGACGCGTGGGCGCAGAAGACCATTCCGGTGCCGCTAGTGATCGGCCATGAGTTCGTCGGCGAGATTGTCGAAGCGGGATCGAATGTATCGAGCTTCGCCGTCGGGGATCTGGTGAGCGGCGAGGGGCACATCGTTTGTGGCCGCTGCCGGCATTGCCTGGCCGGGCAGAAGCACCTCTGCCCGCACACGCAGGGCGTCGGCGTAAACCGGGCTGGGGCTTTTGCCGAATATCTGACCTTGCCCACCAGCAATGTGTGGAAGCATAATCCGAGCATTGACCGCGATGTGGCTTCCATTTTCGATCCTTTCGGCAATGCGGTGCACACGGCCCTCTCGTTTTCCGTGCTCGGCGAAGACGTGCTCATTACCGGGGCCGGGCCCATTGGCTGCATGGCCGTGGCGATTGTCCGCCGCGCTGGGGCCCGCTTCATCGTGGTTACGGACGTCAATCCGTATCGGTTGGAACTCGCGCGTAAAATGGGCGCGACCTTGGCTCTCGACGTTCGCACTCAGAAACTGCGCGACGCCCAGAAGGAACTGGGCATGCTGGAAGGATTCGACATTGGCCTGGAGATGTCGGGTAATCCGCAAGCCTTCCGTGACATGTTGGCGAACATGGCCCACGGCGGCCGCATTGCCATGCTGGGCATTCCCGAAAAGGAGTTGGCCATCGACTGGAACACCGTCATCTTTAATATGCTCACCATCAAGGGTATCTATGGCCGGGAAATGTACGAGACCTGGTATAAAATGAGCGTGCTCGTACAAACCGGGCTCGACATCACGCCAGTCATTACCCATCGTTTCTCCTACACGGAATTTGAAAAAGGATTCGAGGTGATGAAGACCGGCCAGTCGGGCAAGGTCATTTTGAATTGGCGCTGATTGAGGTTTACCATGTTTCGATTCGTCATTATTGCTTTCCTCGCGCTGCTAATTCCGCAGAGCGTGTGGTCGGCTGATTCGGAGAAGAAAAAAGTTCCGAACGAGAAGGACCAGAAGACCGCGCTCGCGGAGATCAAGCGCATTTTCAAGGACGAATACCTGCTAAAGCCCATCGATCGCCGCCGAGCGTTCGCGCAGAAGTTGTTAAAGCAAGGAATGGAGACCGAAGATGATGCTCCGTCGCAGTTTGTTTTGCTGCGGGAAGCTCGCGGCATCGCAGCTGATCTGGGCTTCGTGGACCTGGCTTTGAAGGCCAACGAGGAACTGGTGAATCGCTTTGAAGTAAATGAAGATCTCGAAAAGGCGGCTACCCTTTCGCGCTCGGCCCCGAACGCCAAGGCCGACGCGTTGCAAACGATTGCCGAGGAAAGCCTGGCCGTGGCAGCGAAGGCAGTGAAGGCCGACGATTACGACCATGTGACCGAATATGTGGAGTTGGCCGAACGTTGCGCAGGGCGCGTCAACAACGTGGCTTTACGAGCTTCGGTGCGTCAGCGCAAGCAGGACTTCGAATACGCCAAGGAGAAGTTCAAGCAAGTGGGGAAATTTGCCGACCAACTCAAAGCTGATCCCAAGAACGCCGAAGCCAACCTGGAAATGGGGAAATACGGGTGCTTCGTGAAGAACGACTGGGAGACCGGTCTGGAGCGCTTGACCAAGGGGAGCGATCCGGCTCTCAAGGAGCTGGCCGAGCAATCGCTGGATAAAGACGCTACGCCGGATCAGGTCGCGAAATTGGCCAGCCGTTGGTGGGACATGGCGGAAAAACTCAAGGGCCTCGAGCGGGAACATGTCCGGCTTTATTGCGGCGAACTGTATCGCGCGGCCTTGCCGAATCTTACCGGATTGAAGAAAACGCAGGCCGAGCAGCGCATCGCGGAAATTGACAAGACGGCCCTGGAGCGCTCCGGCAAAAAAGAAGTCAACCTGATCAACCTGCTCGATCTCAGCAAGGACATTGCCGACGGCAATAACAAGTGGCGGGTCGATAAGAATGTGCTTTCCTGCGTGGAAGGCAACTTCTGGCCGCGCGTGCAGTTCCCGTATCAGCCGCCGCAGGATTACGACTATTCGATCACCTTCGCGCAAAATCGGTTGCGCAACGGCGTGGCCCTGATTATGCCGAATCGTTTGGGCGGCATGTTCTCGGTCATCGTGGGCAGCAAAAACGGCAACGCCTATCGATTGTTCTGGGGCAATGACAATAACATGCCGGGCCTGATTCGCCCCGGCGTGAAATACAGCTTCACCGCGCAGGTACGCAAGGATGCGATCAAAGTCTATCTGCGCGAAGAGGGAATGAAGGAAAGGAAGATCGGCGAACTGGACGATATCCGAAAGCTCAAGAATGAGGGCAACTGGAGCAAGATCGAACCCGGCGTTGTCGGTCTTTCTGCCGATGATCCGTGTACGTTTTTTAGCGTCCAGATCACAGAATATGGCAAGCCGGGCAAAAAGCTGCGCTAATCACTCACCGACATACGGCAGCAGCGCCATAAAGCGGGCTCGCTTAACAGCCACGCCAACCGCGCGCTGGAAAGCCGCACAATTGCCCGAGCGCTTGCGGCTGAAGAGCTTCCCCTGGCTGGTGCAAAGCTTCTTGAGCGTTGCCACGTCTTTGTAATCGACAAAAGCCGGCCGCGGGCAGCCTTCCTTCGTGCAAAAGCGGCAACGATTCTTCCGGCTGCGCCCCAATTTCTTCCGAGCCATGCTGTTATGGTCCCTTTTTGCTAACGTTGCAATGCAAAATCAAGAAGATTTAATCTAGCGGACGGCGACGATCTCGTCAATTCGTGCAATCGAAATCGGAGGATGTCTTCATATCATGAGGTCAAGCAACCCCGGCAAGGCCGCAAGCGGTGGGTGATCTATGCTAATCGACACGCATGCCCATCTGGATGATGAGCGATTCGCCAACGACCTGCCGGCCGTTTTGACGCGCGCTCAGCAGGCCGGCGTGGAGCGCATCGTCACCGTTGCCACGACCCGCGCATCCGGCGAGCAATGCCTGGCGTTGGCGGCGCAACATCCGGCGCTCGCCCCGTCAGTTGGCATTCACCCCAATCACGCGGCCGAGGCGGCGATGGGAGATTGGGACGCCGTGGTGAAGCTTTCCGAGGATCCCTCCGTCGTGGCCCTTGGCGAAACCGGCCTGGATCGGCATTGGGACTTCACGCCGTTTGCCAAACAGGAAGATTACTTCGCCCGGCATCTCGAGCTTTCGCGCCAGCGAAAGCTACCGGTGATCATTCATGGCCGGGAAGCGGAAGAAGACATCGTGCGAATGCTACGCCAAGAATTCCACCAAAACGGCTCTATAGCCGGCGTCATGCATTCGTTCGCCGGCAGCGCTGAAACAGCAGCCGCTTGCCTGGAGATGGGGCTTTACATCTCGTTTGCCGGGATGGTGACATTCAAAAATGCCGCTGATTTGCGAGCGGTTGCCGCGAACGTGCCAGCGGATCGCATTTTGGTGGAAACCGATTGTCCCTACCTGGCCCCGGTGCCGCACCGGGGCAAGCGCAACGAGCCGGCCTTCGTGGCCGAGACTGCCCGCTGCCTGGCGGAAGCTCGCGGCGTGATGCTCGAAGAATTCGCGGTCCAGACGACGGCGAATGCGCGACGCTTGTTCGGCCGTTTGAGTTTGTAGTGACCCGCTTTAGCGGTCCAAGAGACCGCCTGAAGGCAGTCATTACGAACTCAGGAATCCGGCCAGTCGCCGCTGAAGACTTCGACCGCGGGGCCGGTCATGTAGACGTGGTTGTCGCCTTCCGACCAATGCAATTCCAGGTCGCCGCCCAACAGATGCATGGTCACTATGCGGGCCAGCTTGCCGGTAAGCACCCCGGCCACGGCCGAGGCGCAGGCGCCTGTGCCGCAAGCCAGCGTCTCGCCGCTGCCGCGCTCCCAGACGCGCATGCGGGCATCATCGAGACGATTGACTTTGACGAATTCCACGTTGGTCCGGCGCGGGAATACCGGGTGCTTCTCAATCTTCGGGCCAATGCCATGCACCAGCTTATCGGTAATCTCATCCACAAACGCCACGGCGTGCGGATTGCCCATGGAAACGCAGGTCAACTGCAAAGGCACTCCATCCACTGGCGCCAAAATGTTGATCGGTGGGTTGCCCGGCAGCGTCGTCGGAATGTCGGAAGCCTGAAGGATGGGCTGACCCATATCTACGCGCACCCGCTTCACCTTGCCGCCTTGAAGCTCTAGATCCAACGTGAGTGCGCCTCGGCCAGTTTCGACATTCAACCTGGTGTTGCGAGCAATGCCATGGTCGTATACATATTTGGCCACACAGCGGATGCCGTTGCCGCACATTTCCGCCTCACTGCCATCGGCATTAAACATGCGCATGCGGGCGTCGGCCTTGTCGGACGGACAAATGAGAATTAAGCCGTCGCTGCCGATGCCGAAGTGCCGGTCGCTGACGGCCCGGCTCAACGCCGCCGGATCGCGCGGCATCTTTTCGTGGAAGCAATCCACGTAGACGTAATCGTTACCGCAGCCGTGCATTTTCGTGAACCGCATTCTTTTCACTCCCCAACGGATTCGCGATAGTCATGCTACAGCTGTGGAACGATGGTCGCAAGCAGACATGTCCGTGGGGCACGTTTTCAAGGTGCCCACAAAGCGCAGGTATGTTGAAAACGTGCCTCAGGGCGGTTGCGGGCATTGCATGCCGGCCTACGATGAATATTCTGATCTCGAATCGAACTCCCCAAACGAGATTCACGATGCGCTTCCTACTGAGTTCAATCGTCGCGTGCCTTATTCTCGCTTCCAGCAGAGCCGCGGAACCCGCCTACCAGGCCGGCGTTGCTTCCGTCAACATCACACCGTCCGAATTTATCTGGATGGCTGGTTACGGCTCTCGCAACAAGCCCGCCGAGGGAAAACAGCATGACCTCTTCGCCAAGGCTGTAGCCTTGCAGGATGCAGGCGGAAAGCGGCTCGTCATTGTGACGACCGACCTGGTTGGCCTGCCGCGCTCACTAACGACTCCGGCCGCCGTGGAAATTGAAAAAAAGACCAGCCTGCCGCGGGAATGCCTGATGTTCACTTCGTCCCATACCCATTGCGGACCGGTGATCCGCGACAACCTGGCCGATATGTACGACATCACGCCGGAAATGCGCGAGAAGATTGCGAAGTACACGGATGAACTACAGAACAAGCTCGTTCAAGTCGTCACGGAAGCAGTGCACGATCTGAAGCCAGCAGTGCTGCACACCGGTAAAGGCACCGGGCGATTCGCCGTGAATCGCCGGCAAGTCACGCCCAATGGCGTCATCAATGGCAATAATCCCGGCGGCCCGGTGGATCACGATGTGCCGGTGCTGCGCGTATCGACGCCCGAAGGCAAGCTGCGCGCCGTGATCTTTGGCTACGCTTGCCACAACACCACGCTCCAGTTCTACCATTGGTGCGGCGACTACGCCGGCTTCGCGCAGCTCGAAATCCAGCAGAAGCACCCGGAAGCCACGGCACTCTTCTTCATGGGCTGCGGGGCCGACGCCAATCCGTTGCCACGCAGCACCGTCGAACTGTGCAAGAAATATGGCCACGAATTGGCCAGTGCTGCTGAAGATGTTCTCAAGTCCGACAAATTAATGCCGGTGCTGGGAAGATTTACCGCTCGTTACGGCGAGATCGAACTGCCGTTCGATGCCATTCCCACGCGCGACCAATGGACGGCAGACCTGCTCAGCAAGAATTTCGCCCAGCGCACTCGTGCCGCTCGGTTCATCCAGCAACTTGACGAAGGCCGCAAGATCGACGACCATTACCGGCATTACCCGGTGCAGGTATGGAAGCTTGGCGATTTGATTTGGATCGCACTCGGCGGCGAAGTGGTGGTCGATTATTCGTACCGGCTGAAGAGGGAGCTGGGAAGTGATCACACCATCTGGGTAACAGGCTATGCCAATGATGTGATGGCATATATCCCTTCGCTTCGAGTCTTGAAAGAAGGCGGCTACGAAGCCGATTCGTCGATGATCTACTACGGTTTGCCGTCGAAATGGGGGCCAAGCATAGAGGAGAAGATTGTTGCGAAGGTGAAGGAGTTGGCGAAATGAGGTGAAGTCAGAGCCGCGCACGAAGTAAGCGGTGAAACGATTCGCCGCTTACTTCGTGCGCGGCTCTGACCGGTTTACTTCTTCGGCTTGCCGAAGCCCTTCTGGTCCATGTGCCAGTTTAGCTCCTTCAGATCGAAATCCACCTTCGCTCCCTCCGGCGGCACGTCGAGCTTCGCACTCCAGAGGATTGCATTCGTCACCAGGCGGCGGAAATTCTCGTCGCCCCAGTTCTTGTGGGTGTGGCCGCCGGTGAAGCCGAAACTTCGTCCGCCGTCGGGCCGTTCATAAGCCCAGGCCACCGTCTCCAGCCGGCCGGGGTACTTCTTGGCCTCGGCGGTGCCGCGCGTGCCGTCGGGCGGCGTGGCCTGGAGGATCGGCGTCAGGCCCTTGGTCTCCGGCCGGAAACGAATGTTGTAATACCACTCATCGCGAATCTTGAACGGTTTCACGCTGCGGGTGATGGGGTGCTCGGGCAATTCCTTGAAGTCGGCATCCCAGTGCGGATTCGTGGAATAGCCGGTTTCATAAAAGCCGCCGAGCCAGCCGAAGACGTCCTGGTTGAACTTCGCTGGGTACTCCACCGCGTAATGGAGATTCACGAAGCCCACGCCTTTCGCGGTCAATTCGCTCACCAGCTTCTCGTGCTCCGGTTCAGAAATGATCGGATGTCCGCTGCCGCCGTCCATGTAGAACATCACGCCCTTGGCGCCGTCGAAGATCTTTTCATTCTTGGGCCAGCCATCGCGGGCCATCACCGGCCAGACGCCCGGAGTTTGTTTGAGCATCTTCATGAGGATGACAGTGCCGGCAAAGAATTCGTGGTCACCGGGGCCATGGCTGCGCGAGCCGGCCAGCAGCACGATCTTGTTCAACTTCGGATCGGGTGAATCAACTTCGAGCGGCACGCTCGTCTGATCGTAATGTTTGGGATCATCCGCCGGATCGTCGGCCCGACCGGAAACGGGAAAGGCCAGCAGGCCCAGCGCCAGCACGGGCAACCAACGCAACATGATACGTACTCCTGGTGCTTTACAAGTAGTGAGAGTTCAGTGCTATGAGGATTAAATATGCGAGTCCGCAGTGCAAGCAAGGGATTTCACTTGCCTGCACTGCGGGCTCCATGAATCCACTTACTTTCGCATCAACCTGGTGGATTCAAAACCGGGCCGTCCTCTTCAGGCTTGGTGGGGGCCGGTTTCACTTTGGTTGCCGGCGCACTCGGAGTGGTCTGCGCTGGTGGCGGACCGGAGGGGCTGCTCGACGCGATGACTGGCGGGCGTACGACCGGCGCTGTCTGCGCTGCCGGATTGGCAAACTTCGGCGTGATCGTTGTTGCCGGCGTCGAAGGCAATGGCGCACTGGTAGTCGGCGAGGCGGCCGCGGGCGTGTTGGTCGCAACTGGCGGCTTTATGGTCACCGGCCCAGTCGACACGACCATCGGTTTCGGGTCCGTAACGGCTGACGGGAGCGTCGAGGGCGAACGTGCGATCACGGACGAATTCGAGCGCGCGGCGGCCGCGGCCGGAGTCTGTGGTTGAGGGTTTGTGGCCAGTGGCGGTTCGGCCGACTCCCGTACGGGCGGCCGGCTGTTAGCGCGCGGCGGAGTAGGCGAATTCGTTGTCGAGCGGTTGGTCGTGTTGATCGGCGGGGGCGGCAGTGGCGTTGGCCGAGCGGCGAACGGCGGCTCCTCGGTTTGCGGCGTCTTGGAACCGGGTTGGCCGGGCTTGGCACTGCTGAAGTAATGCGTCAGTGTGGCCCGGGCGGCATCGCGCACATGATTCGATGCATCGCTTTTGGCCGCTTCTTCCAGGGTCGGCACAATATTCGGATTGCTGTTCGGGTCGATCTTTGCCAGCGCCTCGGCAGCGGAAGCGCGATGCCGTTCGTCCGGATCGCTGTGCAGCGTTTGCAAAAGGGCAGCCACCTGATCCTGACTGGCCGGCGGCTTTTTCCGATTGAAGATGATGCCGGCCTGGCTCGACGATACCATGCAGGCCAGCCACAACGTCATGCTGAGCAAGGTGCGCCAATCCATGGCAAAATCTCCTTTGTGGGCCTCATTTCAAAGTGCCCGCAGATTCACGGCACTTTGAAACAGTGTCCCACGGACATACGCAAAATCTTCTCGTAGTTGTCTTTTCGGAAGACAGGCCAAGAGCCGATGGGAAAAAGAGCGCCTACATGCATCTGGCCAGGCAGTTACCTGTCTCAACTTTGGCATGTGAGCAATAAGCGATACCTTGTGCCTTTTCCGCAAGGTCGGCAAATTGGACAGAAGTTGTATGGCGGGTAGTGCGTCCGTTTGAGTTTTTCGCCAGCAATGTTGCAATGGCGACTAGCTCGGTTGCCACATTAAGATGTTGCCGCGCCAAGTAAGCCAGTCGGGCTCTGCCTTTCCTCCGAATCCTTGCCCTTTCGGCAAATCTCACGCATGGCTAACGACCGAAGCGCCTTAATCGTCTTCACAAGGTCGGGTGGCAGTTCTTCTTTTTTGGGTTTTCGTCTGGCCACAAGTCACCTTAGCGCCCGGCTCCCTCAATCCGGTACAGCTTCGACAAGGTGCGAATGAACAGACTCTTGCCCACGATCGCCGGGCAGGCCATGCACATCTCGTCCAGCTTATTCTTGCCTAGCATCTTGAACTCGGGCCCGGCTTGAACAACGAAGGTGTCGCCGTCTTCATTCAGGCAGAAAATCTTGCCGTCGTAAGCCCACGGCGACACCGTGAATTGACCGGACAGCCGCTCTTTCTCGTACACCAACTTGCCGGTCTTGGCTTCGAAGCAAGAGAGCATGCCCATGTCGTAGAGCACGTACAAGTAGTCGCCGTAAACTACCGGTGTGGGGTTGTACGGCCCGATTTGACGATTACTCCAGGCGATGAATTCGTTGCTGGTCTCACCGTCTTTTAGCGAAACGTCGCCGGATGCGCCGGGGCGAATGGCGTAAATCGGCTTGCTGTTCTTGTCCAAAATGTAACCTGACGCGACATAAAGCAAGCCGTGCTTGGCGAACGGAGTGGGGATGGCGATGCTCGACATGCCCTGCAATTCCCACAGCAACTTGCCCTCCAGATCGTAGGAGCGCACTTTGCCCGAGCCGGCCGTGACCAATTCCGTGCGCTTCTCGTTCTCCCAGACGAACGGCGTGGACCAGTTGCTCTTTTCGTCTCGCTTCACCTTCCACAGTTCGTCGCCAGTCTTCGCGTTCAAGCAAAGGAAATACGAATCCTTTTCGTTGTCGTTGACGATGAACAGGCGGTCTTGGAACAGCGCCGGTGACGCGGCCGGGCCCCAACTAAACCTGGTGGGTTCGACTTCAAGCTTCTTCGACCACTTCAGAGTACCGGCGAAATCGTAGCAGTAGACACCCAGATTGCCGAAATAAGTGTAAATGCTTTCGCCATCGGTCACTGGGGTGGCGGACGCATACGTGTTCTTGATGTGCACCGAAAAGGTTGGCTTTTCTTTGGCGGCTTCGCGCTCCCAGACGATTTTCCCCGTTTGACGATCAAGGCAATACACCATCCAGCGATGCACCGCGTCGGTCGGCTTCATGCGCTCGCCACCAAAATACAGGCCCTTCTTGGGCTCTTCGGTCTTCCCTTCATTGATGACGCTCGTGAGGAAGATGCGATTGCCCCAGATCACCGGCGACGACCAGCCGCGGCCGGGGATTTCCTTCGCCCAGATCACGTTGGTCTTGGTGTCCCACTTCGAGGGCAGGCCCTGGTCTTCCGACACACCGGCGCTGGTGCCGCGGAACTGCGGCCAATTCGGCTCGGCAGCGAACGATTGGCAAATGAGAACAAAGGAAAAAAGGGAGATTAAACATCGTGCCATCTGGATTCCTTTCAATCGCCGCTTGCGGCTTAGCGGGTAAGGCTCGTTCAGAACAGCTCCGAAATCGGCTTCGCGTCGCACAGAGAAATCGACTCACCATTCGGCCCCGGAATTCGGGTGTCGGTGCGAATCTCCAGCGCGTGATAAACCGTGGCTGCGATTTCGGCCGGTGTGACGGGCCGGTCGCGCACTTCGGCCCCGATTTTGTCTGAGGAGCCGACCAGCTGGCCGCCGCGAATGCCGGCCCCGGCAAGCAGAATCGACCAGGCGCCGGTCCAGTGATCGCGGCCGCCGCGCGGATTGATCTTGGGCGTGCGGCCGAATTCGCCCATCGCCAGCACCAGCGTGTTTGACAACATGCCGCGTTCGTGCAAGTCTTCCAGCAGGGCGGAACAGGCACGGTCGAACGTGGGGCAAAGCGTTTCCGCGTAATCGTTCAATGTGGTCGACAACGAGCCGCCATCGGCATGGCAGTCCCAAGTGATCTTGTTGAAAACGGTGTCGAACATGTTCACGGTCACAAAGCGGACGCCGGCTTCCACCAACCGCCGGGCCCACAGTACCGATCGGCCAAATGGATTCCACCCATAGCGCTGGTGCTCGCCATAGCCTTCGAGTTGCATGCTGGGGGTCGGCTTCGAAATACTAGCAGAGAAGAATCGCGGGCCAAACTCGTCGCCCAGAAAACCGGCAGTTTGGCCATGGCTAACATTCACACCGGTTTCACGAATAGGCCAGGGCAGCACCATAAACGGTGGTGGGCAGTCTTTCTTGCCGCGAACATAGGCCAATGCGGAGCCGTAGTGCGGATACTCTACGCGGTCCCGAAAGAGCCGGCCCGTCTGCATCAATTGCTGGCCGGTTTCATGAATCGGTGCGGCGGTGTGATGCACCGAGCGCACCAGAGCGAATTTATCTGCCTGCTTTGCCAGCTCCGGCAAATGTTCGCAGAGATCTAGGCCCGGCACGCAAGTGCGAATGGGTCGGAAAGGACCGCGAATGTTTTCCGGAGCATTTGGCTTGGGATCGAACGTGTCGATGTGGCTGGGGCCGCCGACCAGGAAGAGCAGGATGCAATTGCGATCCGGCGGTGAACTGGCTGCATCGGAGCGTGCCGCGCCGGTCAGTCCAAGGGTTAGCGCTCCTGCCCCGAGTGCCCCGGCTCGTAGGAAATCGCGTCGGTTTAGACTCTCGATGACCCGCTTCGACTTATCGCTTGAGTGGTACAGCATGAGGAGTAACCTCGGGCAAGACAGCATGGAACGCGTTGCTCCGTCATGTTAGGCGGAAGGGGAGTTCAAGCAATAGCGCCGTTGAGCGAGAGGGCTGAGAGAGGTCCGCTCGCTAAACTGCTGGCCAAGCGCGCGTATGTTCGTTATCTAAAGCTACGTCCCATCGGAATCATTTACGAGGCAATCATGCCCCTGGAACTCGCCCGCACCACGGCCGAAACGCTGAGCCGGCTGCATCACTTTTTGCACGGTAACGGCGATACGCAGACACTCGACCCGGCCCACCCCGCAAATGCGGCCCAGCCGTTTCGTCACAGCTACTATGCGCCCGACCAGTTTTTCCAGAAACAAACGGGCTCCGGCGTCATCCAGACGCTCTACGGGCAACGCGTCTTGCGTGTGACCACCCTCTTTGTCGAATCGTTGGTGCACAGTTTGCAATCGGTTCTAGGCGTGGAAGCGGGGCAGGCGCTGTATCAAATCGGCTTCCAATTCGGCCAGCAGGAAATGGATGCCTTTGTGCCGCGCGTCGAACGCGAGTTCGACGTGCCGTTCGACAAGATGCACCTGGGCGTGCTGCTGGAAACCTGGTGGTGGCCGTTTCGCGCCAAGGGCTGGGGCGACTGGCGCTGTAACTTGGAGCAAATAGGCAGTGGCCTAATCTTGGTGGATGTGTTTGATTCCATCGTAGCTGCAGCGCTTGGCCAGACCGGAAAATGCAGCTGTCATCTCTATGCCGGCATCTTCGCGGCCCTATTCAGCCGAATCGCCGGCCGGGAGCTGGCTTGCGTGGAGTTACAATGTGCCAGCGCCGGCGCGAAGCATTGCCAATTCTTGATCGCTGTTTCGAAGCGCGTGGATGCCGCCACCATCTGGCGCGAGCGCGGTGCGAATGCAGCAACGATTCTGAAAGACTTGAAAGGCACGTGAAACAGGGCCCAGGGACTGCCGTCCCTGGGCTCTCAGATAATCCCGCATAGTGGTCCGCCGCGCGCGGCCAGCGCTTCGACGCGCTTGCTCACTGCGGGGTCTTCCTCCAAAGGCGGTGCGTGATGCGGCTTGATGCGGGCATCAATCACCAACGGCCCTTCGCAGCCCCAATGCTTTTGCCTGGTAAATGAGCCGACTCCATAGATGTCGGCCGCCGGATTCGAGCGCGTGAAGACCACCCAGAGAAAGTTATTCAGCGTCTTCGCTGCAAATTCGCTGTCGTCCACCACAACGATCAAAGGGAACGTGTCCGAAGTTCGGGCCAGGCCGAGGAGTTCCACAAAGGCTTGCATTTCCCTTTGAAATTGGTCGGCTGTCTTTCCGCGAGTGCTCGGTCCATGAACCGCAATAATTCCGGGCAGGAATAGCTGCGGCGAATCAAAGCCCTCGGGCAAGCGTAGCTCGGCCGGCAAGCTTGTGCCGAGCGTTCGCCGCGGCCTTCCAGCCGCGGCGACTACAACTTTCGACCCTTCATTTAATCCGGAGCCGCTGTAGTCCAGTGTGTCGATGGTCGTGCACGTCTGGAAATGCAGGTCCGTCCGCCAGTCGATGCGCGACAATAGATGTTGGAAAAAGGCCGGAATGTCGTGAACGTCGAGCGCCGGATCATCCTCCTTCGCGACGATGAGCAAATACTTCGCGAGCGACAATTGCCCCTGGCCGAGAATGGCGTTGGCGATCGTCAGCAGTTCCTGCGGCTTCCGCTCGGTCGCGAATGGCACGTAGCGCTCCGAGCCGATGGCCAACAGCAACGGATGCACGCCAGCCGCATCGACGGCATGAATGGCATGAACGCCGGATAGGACCGTGGGGATGATCGGCCCCGTGATTTCGTGGATGATATCACCGAAACTCGTATCTTCCTGCGGCGGCCGGCCCACCACGGTCATCGGCCAGATTGCATCTCTGCGATGATAAACCTGCTCGACGCGCAACACCGGAAACGGATGCGCCAGCGAATAGTAGCCTAGGTGGTCGCCGAACGGACCTTCGGGCAGCAGTCGGTCGGGTTCGACCGTGCCGGTGATGCAGAAGTCAGCTTCAGCAAAAAGCGGCGGCTCATGGGGCCGGTTTATCATTCGAACCCGATGCCCTGCCAGCGCTCCCGCGAATGCCAGCTCGGGGAATCGCTCCGGCAGCGGCATGACGGCCGCGAGTGTCATTGCTGGCGGGCCACCGACTGCGATAGTGACTCGGAATGGAACCTTTTGCTTAATCGCCGCGGCATGGTGCCAACCGATGCCGCGATGAATCTGGTAATGCAGGCCGACTTCACGATCCGGCTGATACTCATTGCCCGAGAGCTGAATCCGATACATGCCGAGATTCGAGTGTCGCCAACCCGGCCGGCCGGCGTCTTCCGTGTAAACTTGCGGCAACGTGATGAACGCGCCGCCGTCTTTCGGCCAACAGACGATTTGCGGCAACTGCCGAATCGTGGCTTGTCCCTCGAGAATCGGCCCGGAGCGCACGAACTTTGGGCGCAGATTCCAGAGTGTTTTCGGCATCCTGCGGAACGCCCACGGCTTCTTCGCCAGCGCGCCGGGATCCTTCTTGAGTACCACCAATTGCCGCACGGCATCGAGCGTATCGCGAAAGATATAGCGCATGCGCTCTCGGGTGCCAAAGAGATTGCACACCACCGGGAACGCGGTGCCACGGACCCGCGTGAAGAGCAGCGCCGGGCCGCCAGCTCGGTACACGCGGCGGTGAATCTCGGCAATTTCCAGAAAGGGATCGGCCTCGGCATCGATCCGGCGCAACTGTCCTGTTCGTTCCAAGTCGCGAACACATTCTTGCAAATTTCGATGGCCCATGCGGATTTCCCTTGTTCCTAACCGCCTGTGTGGCATAACATATAATCACCTGCCTAAATGTGCTCATCTTCCTGTTTGCGGGTATTCGCATGCTCCGCATCCTCGGCTCGCCGAAGCGACTGTGCACCGGCCCTACGCGGCGGGATTTCCTGCATGCCGGCAGCTTGAGCTTGCTGGGCCTGGGCCTTGCCGATTATTTCCGCCTGAGCGAAGCGCAAGCGGCGCCCAAACATGGCGTGGAGCATCATTTCGGTAAGGCGAAAGCCTGCATTCTGCTGTATCTTTACGGCTCGCCCAGTCAGATTGAAACCTTCGACATGAAGCCCAACGCCCCGGTCGAAGTGCGGGGCGAGTTCAAGCATATTCCGTCGAGTGTGCCGGGCCTGGATGTCTGCGAGCTGCTGCCGAACCTGGCCCGCGAGATGCACCGGACGACGGTACTGCGATCCGTCACGCATCCGTATCCCATTCACGGTGTCGCGTTTGCGACAACCGGTGTGCCGGCCATCGACGTCCCGATGGAGTTGAATCCACGTGATGCCCGGCATTGGCCATTTATCGGCTCGGTGGTGGATTTTCTCACCCGCCAAGCGAAGCCGCATTCGAAGTTCGATATACCGGTGAACGTCGCGCTGCCATTTCCTTTCAGCACGCGGCGTACCGGCGAAGTCGCCCGCGCTGGCCCGTATGCCGCGTTCCTGGGCAGCGCTTACAACCCTGTCTGGACGGAGTTCCATGGCGAGGCGACGCGGCACATCACAAAAACCTTGCAGGAAACCAAGCTTGACGTGGCCGAGCCGTACATGGGCATTACGCCGGAGAGCCGCTTCGAGCTTGCCACCGCTACCGAGCGCCCGGCCGAGATCACGCTGGACCGCATGGACAAGCGCCGAACGTTGCTGGAACAGTTCGATCAGGCGCGGGCCGATCTCTCGGGCTCCGATTCCGGCCGCTCGCACGACCGCTATCAGCAGATGGCATATAATTTGATCGGTTCGGAAAAGGTGCGCAAAGCGCTCGATATTCAAAAGGAACCGCGAGAACTACGGGAAAGCTACGGCATGACGCTTTTCGGCCAATCGGCCCTCGCGGCCCGGCGGTTGGTCGAGGCGGGCTCGAAATTCGTGACCGTGATTTGGGACGAATTCGGCCTGGCCGGCTCGGGCTGGGATACCCACTGGGACCACTATCCACGGATGCGCAATGAGCTCCTGCCAGGCTTCGACATGGGTCTCGCGGGGCTGTTGCGCGATCTTGATGCGCGCGGCATGCTGGACGAGACGCTCGTGATGGTGCTCAGCGAGCATGGCCGCACGCCGCGCATTCAAAGCGTGAAGGGCGGCGGCCGCGATCACTGGGCGCAATGTTACAGCTGTTTGTTGGCCGGGGGCGGCATTGCCCGCGGCCGCATTGTCGGCAAATCGGACAAGATCGCCGGCACCGTGGCCGATCGGCCCATATCCCCAAAAGACATCCTGGCCACGGCCTATCATCTTCTGGGCATCAATGTGGAAACCACGCTCCGTGATCGCACCGGCCGGCCGATGCCGCTGTTGCAGAATACAAGTGTGATTACGGAAGCGCTCGGATAAGAAGCCAATGCTCAGGGACGGAAGTCCCTGGGCATTTCCCGCTAACCGCTCATGCTCATGCGACTCGCGCGAACGCCGCTCGCGCTCATGAATCTGCTGCACCAGAAGGCACGGACCGCCACGGCTGTGGCCGGCGTTACCTTCGCGTGCATTCTTCTCTTCATGCAGCTCGGCCTATACACCGCCGTCGAATTCACTGCGACCATGCTCTTTGACCGGCTCGATTTTGATGTCGTGCTGCTCTCGCGCGACTACCTCGATCTCAACCGCTGCCGTTCGTTTCCCCGCATTCGCCTGGCACAAGCGCTTGCGGAAGGTGGCGTCTCGTCGGCCACGCCGTTGTACATCGGGGCCAATCTTTGGCAAAACCCGCAGTATGACCCGGTTCACCAGCGGAACCTCATGCTGCTGGGGGTGCGGCCGGAACGCTCGGTCTTTCGCGATCCGCAACCGGTCGATCCCAATTATCCGCAAGAATACGAGGCCGGCTGGCAGGAATTGCGGCGCATTGGGGCCGTGATGATTGACCGGCATAACTGGCCGGAATATGGACCGCAGCAGCCCGGAACCGTGGCGAATTTGGGCGCGACTCAAGTGGAAATCGTTGGCCGCTTTAGTGTGGGCACGGGCTTCGGTTACAATGCCCTGGCGGTCACCAGCGATCAGACCTTTTCCCGTTCCTTCGGCGGTTCATCGCTGGATAATGTAAACCTCGGTTTGATCAAGCTCACCCCAGGCGCCGACCCGAACGAAGTGGCCGACCGGTTGAGCCAACGGCTGCCAAGCGACGTGCAGGTGCTGACGCGGCAACAGTTGGAGGATCGGGAAAAGCAGTACTGGATGAAAAACACATCTATTGGCATGCTCTTTAGCTTTGGCGTCGTGGTTTCGCTTATCGTCGGCACGGTGTTTGTCTACCAGGTAATCTCCAGCGACATCACCAACCGGCTGAAGGAGTTTGCCACGCTGAAAGCCATCGGGTACCCGGGCCGCTATCTCACCAAGGTGGTTTTATACCAGTCGTTGCTGCTGGCGGCGCTGGGCTATTTGCCCGGCCTGGCAGTCTCGACCGTGCTCTTCCGCATGACCGAACGTTACGGCGGCGTGCCCACGCGTATGTCGTTCTTGATCGCGGCAGTGGTTCTGGGGCTGACTGTCAGTATGTGTACCATCTCAGCCGTGCTTGCACTGCGGAAGGCGCATGCCGCCGATCCGGCCGATTTGTTCTGAGTAGGTCAGGCTTTCCAGCTTGACGGAAGGATGCCGATGCCGGTCGTTCGCACACCGCTTGCCTGGTACAACCTCACGCACAACAAGCGGCGGTTGGCGGTGGCCCTGGCCGGCGTTACCTTTGCCGTCGTGTTGATGTTCGTCGAGTGGGGCTTCCGCAACGCGATGCTTGACAGCACCGTGGCGCTCGTCGACCACATTGACGGCGACCTGATCATCGTCCACCAGCGCAGCTACTCGCTCGTGGGGCCGGTGCCGTTCTCCCGGCAAAGGCTTTTTCAAGCGCTCGCGGTGGAAGGCGTGAGAGAAACGCATCCAATTTACCTCGAATACGGAGCCACCTGGCTCAATCCGCAGGATCGCAAACAACATTCCATTCGCGCCATCGGTGTGAATCCAAAGGCCCACGTGCTCGACTTCCCGGAACTGCAAACACGCTCGGCCGAGCTGCATCTGCCGTATCGTATTCTGTTCGACACGCGCTCCCGGCTGCCCAGCTACGGCATCAATCCATCGCAAGTGAGTCCGGACGAGGAATTCAGCCTCGGCGGCAAGTCCGTGCATATTGTGGGAACCTTCGCCCTGGGCACCGACTTTGGCACGGAAGGCAACGTGCTGATGAGCGATGCGACCTTCATGACCCTCTTTCGCCCGTTAACGACCGATTCCAGCCCCGCGGGAGTGGACATTGGCGTGGTTCGGCTAAACGAGGGAGCGGACCGCCGGGAGGTGCAACGCCGCCTGGCTGATGCCATTGGCGAAGACGTGGTCATTCTGACCAAAGACGAATTCTCCGAGCGTGAAAAAAGTTTCTGGAAAAACAGCACTCCGATCGGCTTCGCATTCGGTTTCGGCATGGCCATCGGCTTTACGGTGGGCGTGGTGATCTGCTACCAGGTCCTGGCCACCGATGTGGCCGACCATCTGCCGCAATTCGCGACGCTGAAAGCCATCGGCTACTCGAACCGCTATGTGATCGGTGTGGTGCTCCAGGAAGCGCTGCTGTTGGGTACCGTGGGCTTCATTCCAGGGCTGCTCATCAGCCTGGTGATTTACGAATTCCTCAGCGTCCAAACCGGGCTGCCCATGAAACCGCTGCCGGACCGTATCTTGTTCCTGTTCGCGCTCACCATCGGCATGTGCATTGTCTCCGGACTGATTGCGCAACGGAAAGTGCAAACGGCTGATCCGGCTGAGGTCTTTGGATGAGCAGCGCGCCTTTCAAACAATTCGTAGTGGTATCCAAAAAAAAGGCCGGTGGCAGGCAAAAGCCCGCCCCGGCATCGGTCGGAGCATCCCCATTGCACTCACACCAGCATTGGAAAAGATGCTGGCGGCGCGACATTAGCCAGTGACTGGTCCGGCCGTGAAGTCGTAGTTGATCCCCGCGTCTCCGCTATTCAAGACAACGCCGGAGAGCAAAGTAAATGATGGAGCCGTCCCATCGGTGGCGCCTCCGACCGTCCCGACGCTGGAGCCTTTGGCCATATAGCCCAACGGCAGCGTGGAGACATCTTCCGTAACACTGTAATTGCCCGCAGCGAGACCGCCGAAACTGTAGAAGCCGGTAGCATCGGTCACGCATGTCGAGGTGCCTATCACGTTGCCCATGTTGTCATACCGGGTGAGAATTATCGTCACGCCGCCGATGCCGCTAAGGGTAGTAGGGTTGGTGACGAAACCTCGAACGCCACAGCCGCCGGCGTTCAGGGCGATGCCTTCCGGGCGATTACCCAATTATCGGGCCGGCTGTGAAGTCGTAGTTAATGCCCGCGTTACCAGCGGCCAAATTGATATTGGAGAGCAAGGACACCGATGAGCTTGTGCCATCGGTATTTCCGCCGACCGTCCCAGCGCTGGAGCCGAGGGCCACGTCAGGAACCGGTAACGTGGTGGTATCTTCCGACAAACTGTAGGTGCCCGCGGACAAGCCGCCAAAGCTGTATGAGCCGTCGGCAGCCGTGGTGGTCGTGAAGGTCGCCAGCACATTGCCGTTGCTGTCATATTCGGTGAGGGTTATGGACACGCCCCCAATCCCGGTGCCGGCGGTGGGATTGGTAACGAAACCAGACAGACTCGCAAAGGCATTGATAACCGTTGGTGTGGTGCAGATGGCATCAACACCCAACCCGCCAGTATCGTTGGCGTCGATCTTCCCGTTGCCATTCAAATCGATCTTGCCGCCGATTACGTTGAAACCGGCGATCTGCGGGTGGCCCGCCAGCGTGCTGGTGGTGTCGGCGCCCGAGATCGCGCCGTCATGATTCAGGTCAACCGCGCCGTTGATGATGCGGTAGCCCGCCACCGTGACGGTATCAAAGGTGAGGGGCTTCCCTCCCGAGGCGGTGGCGGCGTTCGACAGCGTGATCGTATTGGAGTCGATGATCGAGGCGACCTGGGTACCGGCTGGGAGGCCCGATCCGGTCACATACTCCCCTACGAAGAGATTGCCGGTGCTGGACAGCCCGGTGACGGTCGCGGAGCCGTTCGTCAACGTGCCGTTCATGGTGGTGATTGGCGTGTTATCCCCTGCATCAATCTTCCCACTCAGGTTGTAATCGATCAGGCCGGAGTACACCTGGTACTCGCCGCTGTTCTTGTTGTTGTTCAGCGAATTGTCGGTATTCAACCCGGGCCCGTCGCCGACAACTGAATGAAATCCGCTAGCCACGCCGGTGTTGTGATAGAGCGTCATGCACACATCGGGCGGCGCGGTCAGCAGGTAGGGATTCTGGTACGTAGCTGAATATGTGTACGTGAACGTGTACACTTCGATGTTGTCGATGACATTGTCGACGAATTCCTGACCGGAGCCGTCCAGGGCCAGGCCGGTCACGAACGTCAGGTTCACGGTCCCGCTGGCCGTGGCATTCGCGGTCAACGTGACGGAATGTCCGTCGGCGCCGATCGAGGCAATTCGCGTGGTGATCTCCGAGGTCCCTGTCGTGGGGTTGGTCGGCAGTTTCGGGATGGGGATGCCGGTCCCGATAACGGACTGGCCGACAAACAAGCCCGAAGTGCTCGACAGACCAGTCACGACATTCGAACCGTTGGTGAGCGTGCCGCTCAGGACCATGGTGAACGTCAGTTTCGTCCCGGTGGAAAGGCTGGTTGCCGTTGCGGGGCTGCTCAGGGTGACTTGTGTTGCGGAGTCAACCGAGACGATCGTTGTGCCGGCCGAGATGCCGTTGCCGGTCACCGTCTGGCCGGCGAGCAGCCCGAACGTCGAGTTGCCGCCGGTGAAAGTAAGGACATTGGAGCCACTGGTCGTGACTGCATTCTCGGTGATCCCCCCGGCCGTTGTCGGATAGGCCGGATCAAGAAAGGCGGCGCCGTACACAGGCGTATCTTTGGAGCCGATGGCTTGTTGGAAGGAAACGCTCAGGGATTGGGCGCTGGCATCGTAGATTGCCGTAACGTTGGCGGGATCGGCAGAGCCGGGAGTCAGTCGAATTTCAAGAGTTTCCAGGTGGGGGATAAACCGTGGCTTGGACCGGCGGGCCTTGGCCGCCTCTGTTGTGATTCGCTTACGGTTACCGAAGAATCGAGAAAACTGCTTCACATTGCACCTCTTGTTGGATGAATTTCATTTCCCAACGCACGGTGCCATACGGTGCGAAATTCAGAAAGCGCACGGTGTCATACGGTGCGCATGCCAGATAATCGGGGCGATCGGGGGCGGTGGGGCGAGGGGCGGGAGATTCTATGAGACGAGTCTTGGAAAATGCAGTCGGTTTACGGGGAACGAGGCAAAGCGATTCCGGGGCGAATCGGCGTGCGTTTTGCCACAGACGGGGAAATAGGGGTTTCGAGCAAGTGCATGGAGTGTCTTCCCCGCAAACCGAAAGCTACTGAGCCGGGCGCGCTCGATTTCCTAACCCTTCGGTAACCTAGCGATCCGGCTAGGGGCCGGACCCATGGTTTTGCGTCCCCACCTTACGGCGGGTTTGCCAGTTCGGGGATGACCAGACGGAACAAACAGCGGCCGCGCGTTTAGATAGCGGCTGCGCCTTTTCTTCTTGTTCGCACTGAACCTTAGGTTGCAAAATCGGTACGGTCAAATTATTTGGAAAAATTCTTACGATCCGTAAAATCCGCAGCAAAAGAACGGCCCGAAATATCCCACATTTTTCGTTACTTTTACGCCAGCTCACGGACTTCTTTTGCATGAAATGGCTCTTCACCGTCACTGTCGCCTGTTGGTTCACCGCGCTTAGCCTCGCCGATGAGCCGGAGTTCATTTGGAAGGGCCACACCGAAACGGTGACGTGCCTTTCTTTTAGCAAGGATGGAGCGCTCCTCGCTTCCGGCAGCAAGGACGGGACGGTCCGCATTTGGGAAGTAACAACCGGCAAAACACGCTTTGTTTTCGATGGCCACAAAGACATGGCCACGGCAGCGGTATTTAGTCCCGACGGCAAAATGATCGCCACCGCCAGTCACGATCCGACCATCCGCTTGTGGGACGCGGCCTCCGGAAAAGAAATCGGTCAACTGAAGGGGCATGAAAAGGACGTGCGCGGCCTTGCCTTCGCGCCGGACGGCAAATGCCTGGCTTCCGCCAGTGCCGATCACAAACTCAAACTTTGGAATATCGCGGAACGAACGGTAATCGCCACTGTAGCCGAGAGCGACGACGCGCTGAATTGCGTGCTTTTTTCGCCCGATGGCAAGACATTGGCGTTCGCCGGCTGGGATAAAACGGTGCGCCTGTTGGATGTGGCCAGCCGCAAAGTTCGCGCATTGTTGGTCGGCCACACCGCGTTTGTGCGCGATCTGGCGTTTCTTCCCGACGGCAAGCAACTTTTATCCAGCGGTAGAGATGGAACCATTCGCATCTGGGAGCCAGAAACGGCTCGAGCGGTGGCAGTGCTCAAGGGTCACGACGAAGTGGTGCGCTGCCTGGCGCTGACGAAAGACGGCAAGCAGGTGATTTCCGCGAGCCGCGAAGGCGTGCTGATCCTCTGGGACCTTGTTGCCAGAAGACCGATCAGCAAGCTGGATGAAGGAAAGCTCGGCTTCGTGGCCATCGCCTTGTCACCGGATGAAAGGCTATTGGCGACGGGCGGCATCAACGGCCAGATTCGCTTTATTCGAATGGCGAATTTGCTGAAGTAACAGTTCTACGGCCGGTCGGCGCCGAAACCTAAGACCGTGTCCCATTGGTCTACGCCGGCTGCCACCTGCCCCTTCTTGTTGTGGTAAATGTCGTCGCCATCAATGCCGGCTTGCGTGGACGTATAGAAGCGCACGTTGCCGCCCAGGAAAAGCACATTCTGGCCGTCGCGATGGTCCGGCGACACACCGCGTTCGCCGTCGGCCGAAACGGAGGGCCGGTCGGCGAGTATGGGCGTTATATCTGCGGGGATGCCGAGGCCGCGGCGCAGTCCGAGCAAATGGCCATCTTCCGTCCGGAAGCCCAGTGAGTAGGCGTACCCGGGCGAGGAGTCGGAAGCCGCTGGGCAAATCGCCTTTGCCCCAGGCACCCAGCAACCAGAGTCTTGAAGGATATTGACGTAGGAAGCCGCGGTGTCATGCGGCGGCTGTTCGGCAATCTGTGGATACCGGCCCGATTGAACCTGGCTGTAATTTTCCAAAGCGCCATAGAAATTCCGCATCTGATTCTGGCAGGCAATCATATTCTGACGTTGCCGCAACCGGGGCGCTGCGGCCAACACCAAACCCACCAACAGCAATACCACAGCGCCGCCCACCAGCACATCAAGCCGCCGCCAACGGCTTGGACCGGAATCTGCGCCGTGATCCATCACTTCCACCAGGTCACGGAGTTGTTCCGGCGGCACCTCGCTGGCATGCTCCCAAGCCGGTGCTTCCGGTTGCAACGCCGTGCGGGGATTTTGTTGACACATGTACTCGGCCACGCGGCCAATGGTCCGGCCAATCAGACCCTGTGGCGGGATCGGTTGTTCCTTATCGGCTTCCAGCGGCGTGAGCCCCGCCCGCACCAATTCCAGCTGGCGGGCCAGGTCGGGATCATGATGCAACTGCTCTTCCAGTCGCCGGCGCGTTTCCGGGTCGTCACATTGGAGCACATAACCGATCAGATCGTATTGCATGGTCACACTCACTTTCGTGCTCCCTCCCCCATGAAAGGGGTAGGGGATTTACTTTCTCGCCGGCTTGAGTTTGCGCGGCTCCGATCGCGCAACGCCGGCCGTCCAAATCTCATGCAGTTTCCCGAGTGCCGCGTGCAGCCGAGACTTCACGGTTCCCACCGGTATATCGAGAATCTCGGCCACGTCGCGGTATTTCAGGCCCTGATAATACGCCAAAATCACCACTTGCCGCAAGAAGTCCGGCAGCTGATCGACACTGGCTCGAACTTTGAGCCGCCGTTCTTCATCTTGCAACATCACCAGCGGGTCGGGCGAGTCGGCTTCCAGCAAATCGAGCAGGCTGCGGACTTCGCCTTCACCGGTTTCGCGGACCATCTGATCGAGGCTGGCGGCCGGCCGGCGCCCGTTTCGCCGCAGGGCATCCACCGCCTGGTTCGTGGCAATGGTGTACAGCCACGGCCGCACCGGGCGTCCGGCTTCATATTGCTCAATTTTGACGAACACCTGCAGGAAGGTATTTTGGAAAACGTCGTCGGCCAGGCTGTCGTCGCCCAGGTAGCGCCGCAGGTAGCCATACAGTTCGCGCTCGTAGCGGCGGACCAACAATCCGAAGGCTTCGCGCTGCCCCTGACGGAACCCCGCCAGCAGCTCCTCGTCGGACCAGGACAAGAGCGGTTCGGAGTTGGCCACGTTCTCTCTGGAATTGGATACGCGAAAAGGGAGTAATTGGTTCAAGGGAATCAGAGTGTGGTTAGTATACGCGGCTTCATCAATAACGGCACGGATCACCAGAGCGCCCCAGCCCCGATGTTTATCGGAATGATAGCGAAAATCCCGAAAACATGGCGGAGTGTGCTGCCGGCATGGCACTATCATATCAGAGCACGTGGATGGCGTGCTACCCCTGAAGGATCCACCAATGCGCTTGGCCGACCCTCGTAGGCTGCTCAGCTTTTTGCGCGGCTTGACCGTGCCAGCCAGTTCCGACGCGGATTTATTGGAGCGATTTGTCGCGCTGCGCGAAGAGGCGGCGTTCACGGAATTAGTGGCTCGGCACGGGCCAATGGTGCGCGGTGTTTGCTTGCGGCTGCTCGGCAATCATGCCGACGCTGACGATGTGTTCCAAGCAACCTTTCTGGTTCTCGCGCGGCGTGCGGGAGCCGTGCGACAGCCTGGCGCCGTCGGAGCCTGGTTGCACGGAGTCGCCTGCCGCCTGGCGCGAAAAGTGCGGAGCCGGCCCGGCCGAGAAATTTCACTTGATCCTCAGGTTACGATAGCGGATGCCTCGGATCCATTCGCGGACGCCTCCTGGCATGAGCTGCACTGTTTGTTGGACGAGGAACTCGAACGATTGTCCGAGCGCTTTCGTTTGCCGCTGATCCTTTGCTACTTGCAGGAAATGACGCGCGATGAAGCGGCAGCACGACTGGGCTGGTCGGTGCGAACACTCGACCGGCGCCTGCAACGTGGTCGCGAACTACTGCAGGCGCGCTTGCAGCATCGCGGTGTGGAGGCTGGCACGCTGGCCACGGCCGGCCTCGGTGTGAATGTATTGCGAGCAGGCGTGTCCTCGGAGCTCGCCGCGAGCACCACGCGCGCTGCCGTGGCATTCGCGTTAGGACAAACGCTAAAAGGACCAGCCGCAGTGCTGGCCGAAGGAGCTATCCGCATGTTGACAATGCTGCATTGGAAATGGGCGGCAGGCATGGTGATGGCGCTTGGCTTGCTGGCTGCGGCCGTGACCATGCTTGTGCCCGGGGCAGACCCGGTCCAGCCGCCGGCTCGCGGAGCGTTGGCTGGCAACCAGGCTCCTGCCGACGTTGCGGGACTCCCTGCCGGCGCCGTCGCCCGCTTGGGCAGTCCGGCCTTTCATCAAGGCGAAACGATTACCCGCTTGCAGTTCAGTCCCGATGGGCGGCGGATTCTGTCACTCTCGAATAAGGATCTCATTGTCTGGGAAGCGGCAAATGGTACCGAAGTTTTACACCTCACCACCGCCAAGGCTGAAAATGGTGAGTTTCAGATGGTGACCTTCACACCCGATGGCAAGGCTATTGCTGCCGTTTACGCCGACGGCATGGCTCGAGTCTGGAACGCAGACAATGGCAAGGAACTGTTTTCGCGCCGACTGTGTGATGAAACTCTCAATTCCTCGCAAATCATTCCTGCTCCAGACGGTCGCCGTGTGCTCATTCTGGCGAAACCAAATTTGCTAAATTGGGATCCGGTAAATAATAAATTGCACAACGAGCAGGCGGTCGTGCGTTTGCCTGGCCCCGACGGGACTGGGGGCGTTCCCGGCCCCATGGGAATTCAAACCATCGACGTGTTTGCTAATGCCCTCGGCACGGTCACTAATGGCCGTCAGGCACTCGTTCATCTGGCGGTCGATCATCTGGCCACCGTTTCCCTCGAAGAAAAAGATTCGGTCAAGCGTTTCGATTCCTTGCAAAGCGTTCGTTCACTCAATGCGTTATCACCGGACGGTAAATGGGCAGCACTGGTGGACGTGATGATCGACCAAACGGATCCGGGTAGTCCCGCTTCAGCCTCGATTCAGCGCGATGCCCTGTATTTGTGGGACAACACACATGGGAAATTGCTGCGCCCATTGAATTGGCCAATTCAAGAGTTGGCCCGGCTTCGCTGTGCGTTTGCGCCCGACGGCAGCAGCGTTTTTGTAGCCAACGGTCCGGCAGTAATTCGGTGGGACGTAGGCAACGGCAAGATACTGCGGCAATGGACGAATTTTCCCGACACCGTCACTGCTCTGGCTATTAGCCCCGACAGCGGCACGCTGGCCGCCGCCAGCGCCGGCAGCGTCCGTGTCTTTGACGCGAGCAAGGGCGCCGAAAAATTTGATAACCGGCATACAGGATCGGTAGACGTACTGGCCTTTGCTCCCGACGGGAAAACACTTTACACCGGAGGCGCCGACCGCACCATGCGGCAATGGGACACTAACTCGGGCAAGCATTTGCGCGTGTTCGATGAGCATTTGTCCGGGGTGACGGCATTGGCCGTGTCGCCTGATGGGAAATGGATCGCTTCGGCAGGCAGCATTAACCGGCCGAACGTTATTCGCTTGTGGGACGCCGCAAGCGGCCAGTTCGTCCGGCAATTGCGCGGGCATCAACGATTGGTGCAATCATTAGCATTCTCGCCCACTTCGCAGGCCCTTGCGTCGGCCGCGGTGGATGGAGTGCGGATCTGGTGGCTGGAAAGCGGCGATGAACTTGCCAACACGGGAAACCAAGCGCACGAGGCGATGGCGGTGGCCTTTCCGCAGCGCGACACGGTTGCCGTGGGTACCCGCCGTGAGATCGGTGAATGGACATGGAGCACAAAACCACCTCCGAAACTGTGGGATCTGGAAGAGGCGGCGATTATGCGCCAGAGCGCCGGGGTCAGTAGTAGCTGGTTAGCCGGAATTGCCTTCAGTCCAAAAAGCGGCCGAGTCGCGCTGGCAGTGAGCCAGAACAACA
Source organism: Gemmataceae bacterium (assembly GCA_035307785.1). Lineage (GTDB taxonomy): Bacteria > Planctomycetota > Planctomycetia > Gemmatales > Gemmataceae > DATGHS01. The sequence continues at coordinate 1,062 of DATGHS010000226.1, read as the reverse complement.
TCGGCAACCAAGTCACCGAATCCAGTGTCGTTTGCTGCGAAACCGGGACTGGCCGTGTGCTCCGGAGGCTGACGATTTCGGGCCCGCTAGGCTGTGTGGCTATCTCAGCCAATGGCAGTAAGGTGGCCGCCGGCGATGCCGAAGGCCGCGTCCGAATTTGGGATGTCGACAGCGGTGCTGAAAAAGCCGCTTACACCGGTCACCGCGGCCCAGTTCGGTCGCTGGCATTCTCCCCCGACGGACAACATCTCGCCTCCGGCGGCGCCGACACTACCAGCCTCATCTGGACAGTGCCGTGAAGGTGTTCGGCCCCAAAAAGCTTCCCTTGCCCGAACCTGACCACGGCCTTATGATGTCACAGGTTAGACGGGCCGTGGCGCAGTTTGGCTAGCGCGCTTGAATGGGGTTCAAGAGGTCGTGGGTTCAAATCCCGCCGGCCCGACTCACCAGAACCGTTGTCAGGAGTTGACAGCGGTTCTTTTCGTTTGTCCGTACATGAAGTTACGTCAACCACGTCGAAGCTGTTTGGCTCTTGGGTCATTCTGACACTTTTGCCGCCATTTGTCACGTTTTGACCCGTTTTGTACCCGTGTGGTGCAACCGCTGGTGCAACGCGATTTGGTCGTAAGTCGTTGGTCCCCGTTGCTCTTTCCGCCGCCCTGCTGTCGTCCCGTCCACCAGTCAACGGCAATCCGGGGAGTGAATCCAGGGCACCGTGAACGTCCAACAATTTCGGATCGGTGTACACTCCCATCGTGAGCTTGATGTCGCTGTGCCGCATTGCCGCCTGGGCGGTTCGCGGTGAAACCCCACCCTTGCTCAGAAGCGTCCCAAAGGTATGCCGTAGGGCGTGAACGTCCAATACACGGCCCCGTTCATCGCGTTTCGGGATGCCGGCCAGTTTCAAATCACGATCAAGGATGCGGTGTAGTCCCTTGGGAACCTCGAACAGCTTCGTTTCCGAAGGGAGTCGAATCGGAATTGGTTGACCGATTTTCAACCGTACCGCGTCCTGAAGGGCCTTCAACTTGTCGGCCAGCCACTGCCGGAGATTGTCCGCCA